>JANNKV010000341.1:0-5278 GCA_031396485.1 Polaromonas sp.
AGTCCATTCGCCACTGGTCAGCTTCGGCAGATAAAGCTTTTTCTGCTCGTCGGTACCGTGCGCGTGCAGCGCCTCATACGCGCCGTGCGACAGGCCCGGGTACATCGTCCAGGCCTGGTTGGCCGAGTTCATCATTTCGTAAAAACATTGGTTGACCACGAAGGGCAAGCCCTGGCCGCCGTATTCGGGGTCGCAGCTCAATGCCGCCCAGCCGCCTTCGACATACTGGGCATAGGCTTCCTTGAAGCCTTTGGGCGCAGTCACTTCATGGGTGGTACGGTCCAATGTGCAGCCTTCCTCGTCGCCGCTGATATTGAGCGGAAAAGTGACTTCGGCCGCAAATTTGCCACCCTCTTCCAGCACCGCGTCGATGGTTTCGCGGTCAATCTCGGCGTGCTTTGGAATCGCCTTGAATTCGTCGGTGACCTTGAGCACTTCGTGCATCACAAACTGCATGTCGCGCAGGGGCGGGGTGTATTGGGGCATGAATATTCCTTGACTTTGATTCGGGTTTGAAAGGATTGAAAGGTAAGAAAAATCTATTTCGCCGAAGGCTTTTTCGCCGACGAGGAGTCCGTGACTTTTCTGGATGCGGGGGCGCTGCCGTAGCGGGCCAGAATATTGGTGAAACCGGCGTGCGCGCGGTCGGTTGATCCGGGTGTTTTCAGGAAGCGGGCTTCGTAATGCAGCGCGAGGATGAGGCCGTGAATCTCGAACGCCATCTGGTGCTCGTCAGCATCGCTGCGCAAATGGCCTTCTTCCTTGGCTTGCACCACGGCACGGTTCATCGCCGCCAGCCAGGTTTTAACAGAGCCGGCCAACGCATCGCGCACGGGGCCGGGACGGTCGTCAAACTCGACAGCGCCGCTGATGTAAAGGCAGCCGGAATCGATCTCGATCGACGTGCGGTTCATCCAGTTTTGGAACAATGCGCGCAGACGCGGCAGGCCGCGCTCCATTTGCAGCGCCGGAAAAAAAACCTCTTCCTCAAAGCGCGCGTGGTACTCGCGGATCACCGAAATCTGCAATTCTTCACGCGATCCGAAATGCGCGAAGACACCGGATTTGCTCATGCGCATCACTTCAGCCAGAGCGCCTATGCTCAGGCCTTCCAGACCGATCTGCGTTGCCAGCCCCAAGGCTGCATCCACGATGGCGGCCTTGGTTTGCTGGCCCTTTTGCTGGCTTTTGGGCAGCAAGCCGACGGCCGAAGCTTCTATAGCAGGGGCAGCGGGCGCTTTGGAGGTGAGATCGACGACAGCCATAGATGAAACCAAATAAAACGAACGATCGTTCTATTTTGCTTCAATTTGATGACAGCGCAAGCGGTGGGGTTGTTCGCAGCCAGTAACTAGAGATAAAAACCTAGGGCATTCAAGGGTAAACCCTGAATTTCTTAATATCCATCAGCCTGCGCGCTGGGCAATCAGGGATGTCAGCTGCAAGGGATCAAACGGCTTGGTCAGGTGCAGATCGAAACCGGCAGCCTGGGTCTTCAGGCGATCGTCTGCCTGCCCCCAACCCGTGGCGGCGATCAGCAAAGTCCGGCTTCCCCAGGATTGCGCCCGTACCCGACGCGCCACTTCATAACCATTGAGGCCCGGCATGCCGATGTCCAGCACCATCACCTCCGGGCGCAGTTCGAGCGCCAGCGCTGCGGCATGAATGCCGTCATGCGCGGTGTAGACCTGATGGCCTTCCATGCGCAGTAGCTCGGCGAGCGTGTCGGCCGAATCACGGTTGTCATCGGCGAGCAGCACGGAACAGACCTGCACGGGCATCACAGGCATTACTTCACCTTGACTGACAGCCCCGGGCTCTGCGGCCTGTACTGTCATAGGCAGACGCACGACAAACCGACTGCCGCGGCCTGGCCCTTCGCTGTACGCAGACAGCGTGCCGCCGTGCAGCTCGACCAGCCCTCTGGACAATGCCAGGCCAATGCCCAGGCCACCATCAGAGCGATCCAGCGCTGACTTTTCCTGCGCAAACATCGTAAAAATACTGGCAACGGCATTTGTGCTCAGGCCGATTCCGGTATCCGACACGACCAGCTCCAGGGTGGAGGCTTCTGCCCTCGCATCAAGCCGGATCTGCCCGCCCGGGTCGGTGTATTTCGCCGCGTTGTTGAGAAGGTTCGACAGTACTTGCGTGAGCCGCAATGGATCGGCCCACAGCGTGGCCTGCGGCGACTCCAGCGCCACCGTCAAGACATGTCGCCTGGCGTCGGCCACAGGGCGCACCGCCTCGATCGCCGCCTGCACCACCGCGTCCAGGAAAACCACCTCTTTTTTAAGCGCCATGCGCTGCTGCGTGATGCGCGCGATATCGATCAGGTCGTCCAGCAGGTGGGCCATGTGACCAGCCTGCCGGCCAATCACCTCGGCAGCGCGGGCTCTGGCGCTTTCAGTGGCAGTGCGCGAGCCGAGCAATTGCACCGCCGTCCGTATCGGAGCCAGGGGATTGCGCAGCTCATGCGCCAGCGTGGCCAAAAACTGGTCTTTCTGACGGTCGGCGTCGCGCAGCGCCTGCGCGGCCTGCCGTGCGTCCTCGATGTCAGTGGTGGTGCCAAACCAGCGTATCACCTGGCCAAAGGCGTCGAATTGCGGTACGCACCGCACATAAAACCAGCGGAAGCTGCCGTCGTGCTGGCGCAAGCGGTACTCCGCGTTCCAGGGCACATGACCCGTGCGGGCTTTCTCCCAGGCCTGCCGCGCCGCTGCGCGGTCGTCCGGATGCAGCGCCTGAACCCAGCCATGACCAATCGCCGAATCCGTGGCTTGTCCGGTATAAGCCTCCCACTGGGAGTTGAACCGTTCGACGGTACCGTCGGGACGCGCGACCCAGGCGATGGCCGGAATACTATTGGAAAACATCAGCAGCGCTTCCTGGGCGCGATGCTGCTCGGTGACTTCATGCCCCTGAACGAGGATGCCATCGACGGCACCCGCCGCATCGGTCAGCGGCTGGTAAACGAAATCAACATAAGCCTCGGTCAACGGGGCGCCGTGCTCCCGGTTGACCAGCAAGCGAAGTGACCGCCCGACGAAAGGCTTGCCAGTGGCGTAGACCGTGTCGAGAAGCCGCGTGAACCCCTGCTCCACCACCTCGGGCAGCGCCTTGGCCACCGATTTGCCGATAATGTCGCGAAACCCGATGGTTTGCATGAAGGCACGATTGGCGCTTTCAAACACATGCTGCGGCCCGCGCATCACGGCCAGAAAACCGGGCGCCTGACTGAAAAGATTCTGCAGCCGTTCCCGCTCTGCCCGCTGTTTGCGCTCGGCCAGCACCATGCTGGTGGTTTCTGTACAGGCGCAGTAAACCCCGGCAATCGATCTGGCATCGTCCAATACCGGCGAATAGGAAAACGTGAACCATGCGTCCTCATCAAACCCCCGCCGCCGCAGCCGCAGCGGCAGGTTCTCCATGAAGAACGACTCACCACTCATGGCCCGCTTAACCAGCGGAACCAGGTCGCCTTCAATTTCGTGCCAGACGTCAAAGAGCGGTTGGCCCAAACCGGCGGGGTGTTTGATGCCGATTAAATCCGCGTACCCCGCGTTGTAAACCAGCGCCAGCTTTGGACCCCATGCGACGAACATCGGAAAGGCCGAGCCGAGCATGAGCTGCACAACCGAGCGCAGCGATTGCGGCCATTGCTCAGGCGGCCCGAGCGGTGAATCAGACCAGTCGTGCTGCCGAAACAGCCGCGCCATGTCGGTATCACCCGCAAAGAAAGCCAAAGGTGTATCGAATTTCACAGCAAAATTTTAAGCAGCCTTCCTGGCGCTTCCTGATCTTTGCGTTTTCGTCCTACAGAGCGGATCGCATGCGCGTCATGGCTTGAATGCGACCACTTGCTGGCGTTGTTCACCCAAGCCGTCAATGCCCAGGGTCACAACATCCCCCTTTTTCAGAAATTGGGGTGCGGGCTTGCCATCCTTTTTCATCCCCAGTCCGACGCCGGGCGGGGTGCCGGTACAGATCACATCACCGGGCTCCAGCGTCATGAACTGGCTGACGTAACTGACAATTTTTGCCACACTGAAGATCATGGTTTTGGTTGAACCAGTCTGCTTGCGTTCACCATTGACGTCGAGCCACATGCCAAGCTTTTGCGGGCTTGGCACTTCGTCGCGCGTCACCAGCCAGGGGCCGAGCGGGCCGAAGGTGTCGCAGCCCTTGCCCTTGTCCCAGGTGCCGCCGCGCTCGATCTGAAATTCGCGCTCGCTGACATCGTTGATGGTGCAGTAGCCGGCCACGTGGTTGAGCGCGTCTTTCTGCGAGACGTAGCGGGCGCGCGTACCGATCACCACGCCCAGTTCCACTTCCCAATCCGTCTTGACCGAACCCTTGGGCAACATGACCGGATCGTTTGGCCCCTGAATGCAGCTGGTGGCCTTCATGAAAACCACAGGCTCCTTGGGAATCGGCATGCCGGCCTCGGCCGCATGGTCGGCGTAATTCAGCCCGATGGCGATGAACTTGGGCGTGTTGGCCACCGGACTGCCAAGGCGCGGCGAGCCTTTGACCATCGGGAGCTTGTTGGTTTTAAGCTTGCGCAATTTGGCCAGCGCTGCATCGCCGAGCTGGTCAGGGCCGAAGTCTTTCACCACAGCGCTCAGGTCACGCAGCTTGCCATCTGAGTCAATCAGCCCTGGTTTTTCTTTGCCTGGGTTGCCATAGCGCACGAGTTTCATGGAGTGTTCTTTCTAGTTAACTGAAAAGGATGAAGAGGAAAAAAGGGAAAAGGACATCAGGTCTAGTAAGTGGCACGGCCGCCTGACAAGTCAAACACTGCGCCGGTGGAAAACGAGCATTCTTCGGTACACAGCCAGGCCACCATGGCGGCGATTTCTTCCGGCTCGCCAAACCGCGCCATCGGAATTTTCGACAGCATGAACTCGATGTGCTCGGCGCTCATCTGGTCGAAGATGGCCGTTTTCACCGCCGCCGGCGTCACGCAATTGACGCGAACGCCGGTATTGGCCAATTCCTTGCCGAGTGATTTCGTCAATGCGATGACAGCGGCCTTGCTGGCACTGTAGGCGCTGGCGTTGGGGTTGCCTTCCTTGCCGGCCACCGAGGCAATGTTGACGATGCGGCCGTAGTTCTGCTCCCGCATCACCGGCACCACTTCGCGGCAGCAGTAAAAAAGTCCGTTGAGATTGACCTGCATCACCTGCAGCCATTGCTCGGGCGGGTAGTCCCAGAGCTTGACGTTGGGCCCGGTGACGCCCGCGCAGTTCACCAGCACATCAATGGTGCTCTGCGG
>JANNKV010000344.1:0-2477 GCA_031396485.1 Polaromonas sp.
ACGTCTGAACCAGCCGTTTTGCCTTCGCGATCGACATCAGCATGCCGACCGCCAGCCCCAGCGTCACCATGGCCGTGCCGCCGTAGCTGATGAAGGGCAGCGGAACCCCCACCACCGGCAAAATGCCGCTCACCATGCCCATGTTGACGAAGGCGTAGGTGAAAAAGATCATCGTCAGCGCACCGGCCAGCAGGCGCGAAAACAGCGTCGGCGCCTCAAGGGCAATGGCCAGCCCGCGAAGAATCAGGAAAATAAACGCCACGATGAGTAGCAGATTTCCGGCCAGCCCGAATTCCTCGGAAAAAGCCGCAAAAATAAAGTCGGTCGTGCGTTCGGGAATGAACTCCAGGTGTGTCTGCGTGCCGGCCATGAAGCCCTTGCCGAACACCCCGCCCGAGCCGATGGCGATCATGCCCTGAATGATGTGAAAACCCTTGCCCAGCGGGTCGCGTGACGGGTCCAGCAGGGTGCAGATCCGCTGCTGCTGGTAGTCGTGCAGAATCGGCCAGCGCATGCCGTCGGCGCAGAGCTGCGGTTCAAACCACACCACCAGTAAAACTCCCACCAGCCCCAGCAGCACCGGCGGCAGGATCAGCTTCCAGCTCAACCCGGCAAAGAAAATCACCGCCAGCCCGGCAGCCAGCACAAGTAGCGACGTACCCAAGTCGGGCTGCTTCATGATGAGCCCGACCGGTATCGCCAGCAAGATCAGCGCCGCAAAGAAATCCAGCGGCCGCAGTTGGCCTTCGCGCTTCTGGAACCACCAGGCCAGCATCAGCGGCATGGCAATTTTCAAAATTTCACTGGGCTGGATGACGACCCCCACATAAAGCCAGCGCCGGGCGCCTTTTTTGGTGATGCCGAAGATCGCTACGGCCACCAGCAAACCGACGCCCACGATATAAAGCGGCACCGCAAAAGCCATCAGTCGCTGCGGCGGAATCTGCGCCACGACAAACATGATGCCCCCGGCAATCAGCATGTTGCGCCCATGGTCGGCAAATCGCGTCCCGCTGTCGTAACCCGACGAATACATGATCAGCAGCCCTGCGCAGGCCAGCAGAAAAACCGCAAAAGCCAGCAGGCCGTCAAAGCCTTGCAGCAGCGGCAGCGAGCGCTGGAAAAGGGAGGGTTTGTCGAAAACGGCGGCCATGGGAGGGATTATCTGTCAGGGTCGGTCGGCGGGCGGCTGCATCTGCTTTCTGTTTCTGCTTCCGCTTTTCCTGATCATTTTGCTACTGATAACATAGCTGCTTACGCAGGAATTACCTGAGCTAGAGACAGTTTTCATTATGTTTTTCACCTCTCACGCCTCTGTAACGGGCGGGTGAGCGGGTTAGAGCTGTTTACCATCGCAGCATGCCCACCACCCACCTGCTCTACCTGCACGGCTTTCGCTCGTCACCGCTGTCAGTCAAGGCCAAAAAAATGCGCGCTGTGGTCAAGCAGCGCCACCCCACCGTCAACTGGTGGTGTCCGCAACTGCCGCCATCACCGCGTGCGGCAATGGCCTTGATCATGGGCGGGGTTGCCCGCTGGCCGCAGGACGCCGGATTTGAGCGCATGGCCGTGGTGGGCTCTTCGCTGGGCGGCTTTTACGCGACAACTGTGGCTGAGCGACTGGGCTGCCGGGCGGTGCTGCTGAACCCGGCCATCGATCCTGCGCGTGACCTGAGTCGCCACATTGGTCAGCAGACCAGCTGGCAGAACCCCGACGAGCACTTCTTTTTCGCGCCCGGGTTTGTAGACGAGCTGCGCGCGCTGCAGGCCGGGCCACTGCGTGCACCGGCCAACTACCTGGCTGTGATTGCGAAGGGCGATGAAGTGCTTGACTGGCGTGAGATGGTGGCGCGCTATGCCGGCGCGCGGATTGAACTACTGGAAGGTGGTGACCACGCCTTGACAGACTTCGACAAGCATTTACCGATGATTCTTGACTTCCTGCAACTGGCCTGAAGCGAGTGGCTTTTGAGGGCTGTTTACACTAGCCTCCAACCCCGAAAACCCTCAAAACCGCAAGAACCACCAAGGATTCCGATTTGTTCGTATTGTTTGAAGAAGCTGGCAAATTTCTGGCCGGCCGCGTGATGCTTGAAAACGACGCGTCGCTACAGGTCGAGCTCGACTCGGGCAAGCGCGTGAAGGTCAAGGCGGCGAACGCCTTGCTGAAATTTGAAAAGCCGGCGCCCGCCGAACTTGTGGCGGCCGGCCAGCGCCTGAGCGCCGAGATTGAACTGGATCTGGCCTGGGAATTCGCCGGGGAGGACGAGTTCAGCTTTGCCGACATGGCGCGGGATTACTTCAGCTCGGACGCCTCCAAGCCGGCGTCCGTCGAACAGCAGGCGGCGGCGCTGTTCCGCTTGTTTGAAGCGCCGCATTACTTTCGCCGCGCGGGAAAGGGCCGCTTCAAGAAAGCGCCGGCCGAAATTTTGCAGCAGGCGCTGAACGCCATCGAAAAGAAAAAGCAGATCGCCGCG
>JANNKV010000363.1:0-2890 GCA_031396485.1 Polaromonas sp.
AAATGTCTCCATGAGTGATGGTTATCTGGCTTTGTCGAAAATCGACAGTTCGTAGACAGGAATCATGCCGCAGTGCGCGCCCCCGTGCCTGCGGGATTGCCCGGCAATTCATGGGCCCAAACCACTTGGGGGACAATTTACGCATGACCGCTGCAATTCATGCTACCCCGGAATTCCCAGTTGCCGACACTGCCCTTGACGCGCACCTGACATGGCACAACCGGTTTGCGCAACTGGGAGGCGCTTATTACACCCGCCTGCAGCCGCAACCCTTGCCCGAGCCGGTCTGGGTCAGCCGCAACCACGCACTGGCGCGAGAACTGGGTCTGGAGGAGAACTGGTTTGCATCCCAAGCCGCGCTGGAGGCATTGACCGGCAACCGCACCCTGACCGGCTCAGACCCGATGGCCAGCGTCTACAGCGGCCACCAGTTTGGGGTGTGGGCCGGGCAGCTGGGTGACGGGCGCGCCCTGCTGCTGGGCGAGCTTCAGACCCGCGCCGGCGGTATCGAGATTCAGCTCAAGGGCGCTGGGCGCACGCCCTACTCCCGCATGGGTGACGGCCGCGCGGTGCTACGCAGCTCAATCCGCGAATATTTGTGCTCCGAAGCCATGCACGGCCTGGGCATTCCCACCACCCGCGCGCTCAGCGTCACGGGCTCGCCTGCCAAAGTGCGGCGCGAAGAAATCGAAACCGCAGCCGTCGTGACGCGCACGGCGCCCAGCTTCATCCGCTTCGGGCATTTCGAGCACTTCAGCTACAACGATCAGCATGACGAACTGAAAGCGTTGGCCGACTACGTCATCGACCACTTCTACCCCGCCTGCCGCGATGCCGCCCAACCATATGCAGCCCTGCTGGAAGCAGTCAGCGAACGCACAGCCCACCTGATGGCGGCCTGGCAGGTCGTGGGCTTTTGCCACGGCGTGATGAACACCGACAACATGAGCATTCTGGGTTTGACGATCGACTACGGCCCGTTCCAGTTTCTCGATGCTTTCGATCCGGGCCATGTCTGCAACCACTCAGACAGCGAAGGCCGCTATGCCTATAACAAGCAGCCCAACATCGCCTACTGGAACCTGTTTTGCCTCGGCCAGGCGCTGCTGCCGCTGATTGACAACCAGGAACAGGCACTTGGCGCATTGGAGTCGTACAAAACGGTATTCCCCCAAGCGCTGGAAGCGAGGATGCGCGCCAAGCTCGGCCTGCCTGATTCGCAATCCGATGACAAGGCGCTGATCGAAAGCACCTTCAAGCTGCTCGCCAGCAACAAGGTCGACTACACGATTTTCTGGCGCCGCCTGTGCAACTTCACGCCCCAGAGCGGGCACGAATCGGTGCGCGACCTGTTCTTTGACCGTGAATCGTTCAATGCCTGGGCGCTATCCTATTCAGAGCGCCTCGCGCAGGTAAATCCTGGGCTACGGGCCGATTTGATGCTTAAAACCAACCCCAAATACGTTTTGCGCAACCATCTGGGCGAAGAAGCCATTCGCGCCGCGAAACTAAACGACTTTGCCAAGGTCGACACCTTGCTGACAGTCCTGCAGTCCCCATTTGAAGAGCATGCTGGTCATGACAAACTTGCCGGCTTCGCGCCCGACTGGGCTGCTGCTATCGAAATCAGCTGCAGCTCCTGACGCAACGTTTAACACTCCACAGGATCGCCCACGATGACCGAGAAAATCCAGAAAACCGACGCCGAATGGAAAGCCCTGCTCGCCGATAAAGGCGCTGAACCCATGGCCTTCGAGGTGACCCGCCACGCGGCCACCGAGCGCCCCTACACCGGCAAGTACGACAAGAACCGGGCTGATGGCACCTACCAGTGCATCTGCTGCGGCGCGGCGCTCTTCAACTCGTCAGCGAAGTTCGACGCCGGCTGCGGATGGCCCAGTTTTTCGCAGGAACTCCACTCCGGCGCCATCGAGGAAAAAGTCGACCGGGCTCATGGCATGACCCGTACCGAAACCGTCTGCGGCAGCTGCGGCGCACACCTGGGCCATGTGTTTCCAGACGGCCCCACCGAAACCGGGCTGCGTTATTGCATGAACTCGGCGTCGCTGGATTTCAAACCCGCATGAGCCCCCACGGTCGTTCACTTCGTGTAACTCCGTGCCCCCCGAGGGGGCTGTGTGCCGCGGCACCGAGCCTGCAGTGCAGGCTTGGACGGCACGCAGAAGGGCTGCGTCTCGCAGCCCGGCGCCTGCGGCCTGGCGAAGCCAGTTCCGCGGCCCCTGCTTGCATGGGAGGTCTCTGCGTTGGAGTCGTTTTCCCGTCCTTTCTGTGCCACCGATAATCACCCCATGAAAATTCTGTTTGATTTCCTGCCCATCGCGCTGTTCTTCGGCATGTTCAAGTACGCCGAAAGCAACAAGGACTGGGCCGCCGCCACGGCGACCGAATGGCTGGGCTTCATGGTGTCGGGTGGCGTGGTCGGTATTGCCGAGGCGCCTGTGCTGCTTGCCACCGTGGTCGTCATCGTGGCTACGCTGGCGCAAATCCTGTGGCTCAAGGCCAGAGGCAAAAAAATCGACACCATGCTCTGGGTCAGCCTGGGCCTGGTCACGGTTTTGGGCGGCGCGACGATTTACTTTCACAGCGAAAGCTTCATCAAATGGAAGCCCACGGTGCTGTATTGGGTAATGGGCGCAGCGCTCTTGATTGGGGAGGTGGTTTTCAGGAAGAACGGCATCAAGTCCCTGATGGGCGCGCAGATGACCTTGCCTGATGCAACCTGGCGCACCGTCAACTTCAGCTGGGTCGGTTTTTTCGCAGTGATGGGTTGCCTCAATTTGTGGGTGGCCTTCAATTTTCCGACCAGCACCTGGGTCAACTTCAAGCTCTTTGGCGGCATCGGCCTGATGCTGGTGTTCATCATGGTGCA
>JANNKV010000412.1:0-16972 GCA_031396485.1 Polaromonas sp.
GGGACGCGGGCACAGGCCGAGATAGGTCGCCATGTGCTCGACGATCAGCGGGTGGGCCGGGCTTTCCAGATAGGCCAACACTTCTTCAAGCCACTGACTCAGCCAGGTGACTCCCAGCGCCAGATCAGCGTCCGGTTCAAAAACGCCATCAACAGCGCCATCATCTGAATTGGAGGCGGAAGCAAGCAGACTTTCGGTGAACTGCTGGATCAGCAGCAGATACCCCGCCAGCCCCTCGAGCCCCACGGTTTCCACCGCCTGGTTAAAGCGTCCCAGCAGCGAAACCATATCGGCAACGCCTTCCGGCGGCCGGGAAGGGTCCATCTGCCACTGGGCCAGCGTGTCAAGCGTGGCGGGAACTTCCTGCGTCAACTCGCCGCGCAAAAGCTCGATCATGTCTTTGATCATGGTGGCCCGATCGCGAATCAGGCGGGCTGGGTTGTGGCGCTGACAGTCGTCACCTTGAACTGCGACACAGCCTCACCCAGTCGCTGGGCAAACTGCACCAGCGTGTCGGTCGCCTCGGTCTGCAGCGCGATGGCCGAACTGGTCTGCGCCGTGCCTTCATTGATACCGCGCACGTTCTGCTGCAAGGTTTGTGACATTTCCTGCTGCTGCACCGAAAACGATGCAATCTGCCGCACCAGCGCCACCAGCTCACCGGTTGCCACCTGCGTCTGGCCCATCTCGTGGCCGGCACGGCGAGCCAGTTCGGTCTGTGAAACCACGTCGGAGATCAGCCGGTTCATGGTGATCAGCGTTTCGTTGGTTTCTGACTGAATGTTGCTCACCAGCTTGGCAATTTCAGCCGTCGCCTGGCGCGAACTGTCCGACAGGCGCTGCACCTCTTGCGCCACGACGGCAAAGCCACGTCCGGCTTCACCAGCAGTAGCTGCTTGCATTGACGCGTTGAGCGATAGCACATGCGTACGCTCGGAAATCGTGTTGACCAGCGCCACGGCGGTTGAAATTTCCTGTGATCGTTCGCCCAGACGCTTGAAGCGTTTTTCGGTTTCCGAGATCACTTCGCGCAGCGATTCCATGCCTCGCATGGTGCCATCCACCGCCGTTTGCGCGGCTTGCGTAGCTTCTGCCGTTCGCGCTGCCGCTACACCAGATGCCGTCGACAACTGCGCCACTTCAGTCAACTGCCGCGAAGCGCTTCCCAGCGTCACGCCCATCGAGTCGAGCAATGTCCGTTCGCGGCTGGCGGCACCTTCCACCACCAGGCCCTGCTTCTGCGCGTCCTGGGCGGCACCGCGCACCTGGCTGGCAATCTGCTGCACTTCTGCGAGCGTCTGTGCTGTTTCATCGGCGAACTGGTTAACAGACGAAGCAATCGTTCCCACGATGTCATCGGTGACGTCTGCGCGGGCGGTCAAGTTCTTCTCCGACAGCGCAAACACCGCCTGAAGCAGGTTAAAAGCCGAGTTGTTGATGTTTTCGTTTTCGGTGTTCTTCACTTCCAGCGTGGCGATACGCTCGTCCAGCAAGGCATCAAAGCTTCGACCCAAGGCGCTCAATTCATCAGCGCCTGACATTTGGGCACGGGCCAGCGAGTCGCCTCCGTTGACTTTGGAAATCGTCTCTTTAAGCTTTTCCAAACCCATCGTGATCGACAGGTACATGAAAATAGCCACCACGAGCAGCGAAGCGATACCGACGACCGTGGCAATGGCAAGCAAAGCAAAAGAGGACTGCACGGCCTGCTCTGAAAGTTCCTTGGTTTTTTCGATTTCCGCTTGCAGCCATTTGTTGAAAAGCGCCTGCTCCTTCTCAAGAACGGTGAATTTCTCGTTGAAGCCAGCCCGGCTCTTTTCGAGTTCGTCCAGATCGGTGCCCGACAACGCGCCAATGGCTTCGGCCGACTTCGCGTACTCGTCAAAAATCGGAGTCAATTTGGCAATGAAGGCCTTTGATGTGGGGCCCAACACCGTCGAGCCGTCGTTGGCATGAGATGCCACACGAATGTTCTTCGCGTTTTCAAGCAGGCTTTGGGCAGATTCGGCAATCCGCTCGGGGCTCTTGTCTTTCACGGCGCCCACATATTGTTCGACCACGCCACGCAGGTTGTCGTGAAGCATGTCGGTCATCATCTGGTTCTGTGCTGCCAGGCCATAGCCGGCTGCCCTGTTGGCAGTGACTTCAAGCCGGTTGTTGCCATACAAGCCCACGCCACCAATCAGCAGCGCGACAGCCAGAGCCATCAGCACCAGCGCAATCAGTTTTGAGCGAATCGTATTAAACATGGTGTTTCCTAAAAATATAAGCGTGCGTTGACGGGGTGACCTTCAGTCGCGCCGTCATGTCATTGGCTGGTGGGGTCTTGATGAATCGGAGCCGGAATATCTAGATGTCCATCAAGCTCATGGACAAGTTGTCAATGAACCCTTGGGTGTCTATTTCGAGATGGGATTGCCCCTGGTCGCTGCGGGCAACGCCCCGGCAGATTTCACGCAGCCGTTCCGGCATGGCGAAGTCGGTGCTCACGGGCTCTCGGGTGTACTGAATCTGAAAAGGTAGCCCTGCAAACAGGATGGCCACGGCGTTCTCGTTGCTGTCATGCGTTCGCCCGCCCATCAACAGTCGGTGATGCCGGTCGATGGCTGTCGCCCGGCCATCGGGCTCGAAGTACGCCGCCAGATCGACCACCGGGACGATACCGCCCTCGAGGTTGACGGCTCCGATCAGCCATTCCGGTGCCTTGGGAATAGTGACCAGCTCAAACTGATCGATGATGGTATTGGCCCAGTCAAAGCTCAAAGCCAGCGACCACGGCCCGCACTGAATGGCCTGCGCGGTGTGCGCGTGCACCGCTACGTCGACCTTGACGATTTCCGTCATTGCCGTCGATGCTTTAGAGGGTTGGTCATCCATGCGAGCTCATCCTTGCCGAAACGCGTTCAGCTCAGAGTTGGGAAAGGATTTGCTCGGGCAAATAGGGCTTGGTCACATAGCCTTTGGCCCCCACCATCTGCGCAAACGCGCGGTCAACCTTCTGGTCTTTGCTGGTAACGAAGATGACTGGAATGCTTTTCGTGGAAGGGTCCTGGCCAAGCTTGCGTGTAGTCGCAAAGCCGTCAAGGCCCGGCATATTGATGTCCATCATGATCATGTCGGGCTTGTCGGACATGGCCTTTTCGAGCGCCTCGGCACCCGAGACCGCAATCACAACAGCGTATCCGGCGTCCTGCAGAATGCGGTGAAGGTGTTTGGTATCGACAGGTGAGTCGTCGACGATCATTATTTTTTTCAAGGCAGCTCCAGGAATTGAAGAAATTAGAAGAGGCGAAACTGGGAAGAAGAGACGGGTTGGCTGGTCGTCACCGGGATGACGTAATTTTCTGTTTGTTTTTCAGTGCCCAAGTCCTGGCGCTCTTGCCTCCTGTTCGCCTCACAGACTGGCGCTGTGCCTCACAAGGCCAGCAAACCTGGTCGAACAAGCAGCCCGCCGACTGGTTGTTTCTAATTGTATTTAAGGCTTATGCATTGCATCTCTATTCCAGCCGAAGAGGCAAAGGTTTGCGCGCAATAGCCGAAATTTGTCACGTCCCTGTGGTGATTCAAAGCATCCGCGACGTATTTCCGCACGGCCCACGCGGTGCTTTTTGCAGATTCGGCAGGACCGGCCCGCCAGGGATCTATGGCGTCACCGCGTAGTTTTGATGAGGCGCAGCAATAGCGGTAACCTCGGGCCGGCTGGCGAGCACATGTCGCGTCGAGCCTTTCCGGCGGGCGCTTCACAAGCAGCCGAAGCCATCCTTAATGCTATAAATTTAATAGCTGCTCACACAGACATTACTTGGGCTATAGGGGTTTTTTGCTTATAAATGCGCTAGACCGGAGGGCTGAAAGATCCAGCACACGCAAACCGCCATATTCGATGCGGATGGTGCCGCGCTCCTGCAAGGCTGCCAGTGCCTCGTTGACCCGCTGGCGCGACAGGCCCACAAGATAGGCCATTTCCTGCTGCGTGATGCGCAGCACTTCGCCAACACCGGGGTACAGCACCGGGTTGAACAGCGAAGCCAGCGAGCGCGCCACGCGCAGGTCGGGGTTGTTCATGCGGTCGATTTCACGCGCGGCGATAAACTGCCCCAGGCGCTCGTTGAGCTGCCGCATCACAAACCGATTAAATCCAATGGAGTGATCAAGCAGCCAGTGGAAGGTGTCGATCGGCAGACCGGCCACCACGCTTTTGCGCAGCGCCTGGATGTTGTAGCGATAGGGTTCACGTTTGAGCGCAGTGCCCTCGCCGAACCAGCCGCCCGGCGGCACACCCAGAAAAGTCATGCTGACCCCGTCGACGTTGTCGCTGCTCATCTTCAGCAGACCTTCAATAACGCCGAACCAGTAAGTGATCGGCTTGCCAACCCTGCACACATACTCACCAGCGAGCGCTTCGCCGACGCGCAGCTCGTGCGCGGCCCGCTCATATTCGGCCGCGGACAGCAGTTGCAACCACGGAATACTGGCCAGCTCGGTTGCGCTGGCTTCCCGTTTGCGGTGCTGAAGATGGGGGCTCGCTTGCATGAGGCACTCAAGAGACTAGGGGAAAGTCCGGGGGAGAATCATCCCTCAATTGTCGTCCAAACGACAACATGGCGTCAAATGACGGCCTACCATCGAGCTCATACCTGTGTATCCAGCGCGTCGCCACAAGCATGAGCCCGCGCCGGCCAGCCCAGAACCCAGCCGAGAGACAAGTACCCATGCAGACAACGTTTCCCCATTTGCTACTCAAGCACGCCGCCGAGCGCCCTGACGCGCCCGCCATGCGGGAGAAAGAATACGGCATTTGGCAGGCCCACAGCTGGGCCGCCATGGCTAGGCTAGCCGAGCACATTGCCTGCGGACTCAGCCAGGCTGGCCTCCAGCGCGGCGAACACATGGTGATCATCGGCGCCAACCGCCCGCGCCTGTACGCCACCATGCTGGCAGCCCAGTCGCTCGGTGCGATTCCTGTCGCGCTGTACCAGGACGCCGTGGGCGCCGAATGCGTTTTCCCCATCGTCAATGCCGACGTGCGCTTCGCGATGGTCGAAGACCAGGAACAGGTCGACAAGCTGCTGGAAATTAAGGGCCGCTGCCCGTTGCTGTCGAACATTGTTTTTGACGAAGCACGCGGCCTGCGCAACTATGAGGAACCTGGCCTGGTGTCGCTTGACCAGTTGATTGAAACCGGTCGCGCGTTTTCGGCCAGCCAGCCTGGCTGGTTCAGGGCCGAAGTCGATAAAGCTTTGCCGGGCGACGTGGCCGCCATGTTTTTCACTTCGGGCACCACCGGCAATCCCAAGGGCGTGGTGCACACCCACAACACGCTGCTGGACCGCGCCCAGGCCGGCGCTGCGTTCGACAAGCTGACGTCCAGCGAAGAAGTGCTTGCCTACATGCCGATGGCTTGGATCGGCCAGAACATCTTCAGCTACGCCCAATGGCTCGCCTGCGGTTATGTGGTGAACTGCCCGGAAAGTGCCAGCACAGTCACGATTGATCTGAAAGAGATCGGCCCTTCGTACTATTTCGCGCCGCCGCGGGTTTTTGAAGGGCTGCTCACCAACGTGATGATCCGCATGGAAGACGCCAGCCGCATCAAGCGCGGCATCTTCAATTTCTTCATGGGCGTGGCCAAACGCGTCGGCCCGGACCGCATGGACGGTAAGCCGGTCAGCGCTCTGCAGTCGGCGCTTTATGCCGTTGGCAATGTCATGGTCTATGGCCCGCTGCGCAACAACCTCGGTTTTTCGCGGGTACGCGTGGCCTACACGGCGGGCGAGGCGATCGGCCCCGACCTGTTCACGTTCTACCGCTCGATCGGCATCAACCTGAAGCAGCTTTATGGCTCGACTGAGACCGCCGTGTTCGTCTGCCTGCAGCCCGACAACCAGGCGCGGGCCGACACGGTGGGCGTGCCCATTGAGGGCGTACAGATCAAGGTCGCCGAAAACGGCGAAATTCTAGTCAAGTCGGCCGGCCTCCTGAAGGAATACTACAAAAACCCCGAAGCCACCGCCGAAGTGTTAACCGCTGACGGCTGGTACCACACCAGCGATGCCGGTTTCATCGATTCCAGCGGCCACCTGAAAATCATCGACCGCGTGAAAGACGTCGGCCGCATCAAGGGCGGTGCCAACGACGGCGCCATGTTCGCGCCCAAGTACGTCGAGAACAAGCTCAAGTTCTTCCCGCACATCAAGGAAGTCGTGGCCTACGGCGATGGCCGCGAAAAGGTTTGCGTGTTCATCAACATCGATTTCGATGCAGTGGGCAACTGGGCCGAGCGGCGCAACCTGCCGTACGCCGGCTACACCGACCTGGCGCAAAAGCCCGAGGTCTACCAGCTCATCAAGGAATGCGTAGAAAAGGTTAACGCCGACCTCAGCGTGGACACGCTGCTGGCCGGCTCACAGGTCAGCCGCTTTCTCGTGCTGCACAAAGAGCTTGATGCCGACGACGGTGAACTCACGCGAACCAACAAGGTCCGCCGCGGCTTCATCGCCGACAAATACCTGCCGTTGGTTGAAGCGCTTTACGGTGGCAAGACCGAGCAATTTATTGAAACCGTCGTGAAGTTTGAAGACGGGCGCAGCGGCAGCGTGAGTGCGACGCTGAAGATCAGCGACGCCAAAACCTTTGCACCGGTGAAGGCCGCAGCATGAAAAAAATCGGTGAAGTCATCCTCGACGTTCAAAACATTTCACTGGCCTTTGGCGGTGTCAAAGCGCTGCAAGACATTTCGTTCAATGTGAAAGAGCACGAGATCCGCGCCATCATCGGCCCCAACGGCGCCGGCAAAAGCTCGATGCTCAATTGCATCAACGGCGTCTACCAGCCACAGCAGGGCTCCATTACTTTTCGCGGACAGACCTTCAAACACATGAACAGCCACCAGGTGGCGGTGATGGGCGTGGCCCGAACCTTCCAGAACCTGGCGCTGTTCAAGGGGATGAGTGTGCTTGACAACATCATGTCGGGCCGCAACCTGAAAATCAAAAGCAATCTCCTGCTGCAGGCGCTGCGCATCGGCCCCGCCGAGAAAGAAGAGATCATGCACCGCGAGGCGGTCGAAAAAATCATCGACTTCCTGGAAATTCAGGCCTACCGCAAGACGCCTGTCGGTCAGCTTTCCTATGGCTTGCAAAAGCGCGTCGACCTCGGCCGCGCACTGGCGATGGAACCACAAGTGCTGCTGCTCGACGAACCGATGGCTGGCATGAACGTGGAAGAAAAACAGGACATGTGCCGCTTCGTGCTGGACGTGAACGACGAGTTCGGCACTACCGTCGTGCTGATCGAGCACGACATGGGCGTGGTGATGGACATTTCAGACCGCGTGGTGGTGCTGGACTATGGCAAAAAAATCGGCGATGGCAACCCGGACGAAGTGCGTAACAACGAAGACGTGATCCGGGCATATCTCGGCGTGGAGCATTAAAAATATGGCACACCCCTGTTGCGGACTCGCTTTGCGTAGCCACCTCTCCCCTTGCAGGGGACGCCGCCTGCAGCCCGGCAAAGCCGGCTCTGCGGCCGCCGCTGGAACATGCAAAGCCTTCTTTGCTATTTTTTGGCTTAAATTTGGTTCTTCTAGCCGCTGGAGCGCTTGATGGGATTCTTTCTGGAAACACTTTTTGGCGGCTTGATGGCCGGCATGCTTTATTCGCTGGTTGCACTCGGCTTCGTGCTGATCTTCAAGGCCTCTGGGGTTTTCAACTTTGCGCAAGGCGCGATGGTGCTGTTTGCTGCGCTCGCCATGGCGAGGTTTTCTGAATGGATTCCGCGCTGGACGGGCATCGACAACCTGATCTTCGCCAACGTTGCCGCCTTTGCCATTGCCGCCATCATCATGTTCGCGGTGGCCTGGCTGATTGAACGTCTGGTGCTGCGTCATCTGGTCAACCAGGAAGGCGCCACGCTGTTGATGGCTACGCTGGGCATCACCTACTTCATGGAAGGGCTGGGCCAGACCATTTTCGGCAGCAACATATACAAAATCGACATTGGCATGCCGAAAGAGCCGATTTTCGTTTTCGACACGGTGTTTCCAGGCGGCATTCTCCTCAATAAGGAAGACCTGATTGCGGCTGCCATTGCTGCCGCGCTGGTTGCGTTGCTGAGTGTGTTCTTTCAAAAGACCTCCACCGGCCGTGCGCTGCGTGCCGTAGCCGATGACCATCAGGCCGCACAGTCCATCGGTATTCCGCTGAACCGCATCTGGGTCGTGGTGTGGTGTGTCGCCGGTGTTGTCGCGCTGGTGGCCGGCATGATCTGGGGCAGCAAGCTGGGCGTGCAGTTTTCCCTGACCACCGTCGCTCTGCGCGCGCTACCGGTGGTGATTCTGGGTGGGCTCACATCGGTGCCCGGCGCCATCATTGGCGGGCTGATCATCGGGGTCGGAGAAAAGCTGTCGGAGGTTTACCTCGGCCCGTATGTCGGCGGCGGTATCGAGATCTGGTTTGCGTATGTATTGGCGCTCGGCTTCCTGCTCTTCAGACCCCAGGGTCTGTTCGGCGAGAAGATCATCGATCGCGTCTGACCGCCAGCAACAACAAAGAAAACCATGCTTTACAGAGAAAACGGTCAATTTAAAACCACATACCGCGCGGATCAGCAGATCTTTCCGATCCTGCAGGACCGCGTGGTCATCGGGCTTTTCCTGGTGTTTGCTTTCGCGCTGGTGCCCATGTTGGCCAGCGACTACCTGTTCCGCGCCATTCTGATTCCGTTCCTGATCATCTCGCTGGCCGCACTAGGCGTCAATATTCTGGTTGGTTACTGCGGGCAAATCTCACTGGGCTCAGGTGCCTTCATGGCCGTGGGCGCTTACGGCGCCTACAACTTTTTCGTGCGTATTCCGGGCATGCCGCTCATCCCCGCATTGATCCTGGGTGGCTTGTGCGCCACAGTGTTCGGCATCTTTTTCGGCTTGCCCAGCCTGCGCGTTAAGGGTCTTTATCTGGCGGTGGCTACTTTGGCGGCGCAGTTTTTTTCCGACTGGATGTTCCTGCGCATCAAGTGGTTCACCAACGATTCGCCATCGGGCTCGGTGGCGGTCAACAACCTGCAGGTTTTCGGCCTGCCGATCGACAGTGCGCACAGCAAATACTGGCTCTGCCTGTCGATTCTGGTGGTGGTTTCAGTGCTGGCTAAAAATCTGGTCCGGGGTGCCATCGGCCGTGAATGGATGGCGATACGCGACATGGACGTGGCGGCCGCCGTTATCGGCATCCGGCCGATGTACGCCAAGCTGAGCGCCTTTGCCGTCAGCTCTTTCATCATCGGCATGTCGGGCGCGCTCTGGGCCTTCGTTTACCTGGGTGCGTGGGAGCCAGCGGCATTCTCGGTCGACATGTCATTCCGGCTGCTGTTCATGGTGATTATTGGCGGCCTGGGTTCGATTCTGGGCGGCTTTCTGGGCGCCGCCTTCATTACGATATTGCCGATTGCGCTGAACCAGTTCCTGCCGGCCATTGCCGGGCTTTTCGGAATTTCCATGTCAACCGCGGGCGTGGCTCATGCCGAGCTGATGATCTTCGGCGGGTTGATTGTGTGGTTCCTGATCGTCGAACCGCATGGGCTCGCGCGGCTCTGGTCCATAGGAAAGCAGAAGCTCCGGCTCTGGCCGTTCCCGCATTGAAGCAGTTGTGTCATGCGCTGGTAGTTTTTCAGGTGTTCATTAGGTGTATTTTTCGAGTGTTTTTCTTTTTTAATTTTCAGGAGACAACGATGAAAGTTCGCAATTTGGTTTTGACCGTCGCGGCAGTCGCAGCGGCCGGTTCGTCGCTGCTGGCGACCAACGCTTTTGCGCAAGCAAAGGAACAATTTATTCCAGTGCTGTCCTACCGCACCGGAGCCTACGCACCGAACGGCGTGCCGTGGGCCAACGGCTACGTGGACTATCTGAAACTGGTCAACGCACGCGGCGGCATCAATGGCGTGAAACTTTCTTTCGAAGAATGCGAAACCGGCTATGACACCGCGCGCAGCGTCGAATGCTATGAGCGCCTGAAGGGTAAAAACGGCGGCGCCAGTTTTGTGCAACCGCTGTCGACGGGCGCGACTTTCGCCATCACTGAAAAAGCACCGGCTGACAAAGTGCCTGTGGTCACGGTGGGCTATGGCCGCAGCGAAAGCGCTGACGGCTCGGTCTTCAAATGGAATTTCCCGATTGCCGGAACGTACTGGGTCGCTGCCGACACGATTCTGCAGGCCATCTCCAAAAAAGAAGGTGGCTGGGACAAGCTCAAAGGCAAAAAAATTGCGCTGGTGTATCACGATTCACCATTTGGGAAAGAGCCGATTCCGCTGATGCAAGAGCGCAGCAAAATGCACGGCTTTGAGTTGCAACTGCTGCCAGTGACTGCCCCGGGTGTTGAGCAAAAAGCCACCTGGCTCCAGGTGCGCCAGGCCAAGCCTGACTACGTCGCGCTGTGGGGCTGGGGCATCATGAACACCACGGCCATCAAGGAAGCGCAAGCCACCGGCTACCCCCGTGAAAAAATGTATGGCGTGTGGTGGGCGGGCGCAGAGCCTGATGTGAAAGACGTGGCCGACGGCGCCAAGGGCTACAACGCCGTGACGATGCAGCACGGCGCCGAGCCGCAGTCCAAGCTGGTCAAGGATGTGATGACGATGGTGCATGACAAGGGCCAGGGCACGGGTCCGAAAGACGAAGTCGGCCAGGTGCTCTACATGCGCGGCGCCATGAGCGCGATGCTGGGTATTGAAGGCGTTCGCGCGGCGCAAGACCGCTTCGGCAAAGGCAAGGTCATGACGGGTGAGCAGGTCCGCTGGGGTCTGGAAAACCTGAATCTGACGCAAGCCAAGCTCGACGGCCTCGGGTTTGCAGGCGTGATGCGCCCGATCAGCACCTCGTGCACCGACCACATGGGCGCGGCCTGGGCACGCATTCACACCTGGGACGGCAAGGCGTGGAAGTTCACCTCGGACTGGCTGCAGGCCGATGAGCAGATCATCAAGCCGCTGGTCAAGTCGACGGCTGCGAAGTATGCCGCCGACAAGAAGCTGACCCCTCGTACGCCGGAAGACTGCCAGTCATAAATGTTGAACACCCCCGTGGTCTTGCGCACTTCGTGTCGCTGTGCCCTCCCCCCTTGCAGGGGGCGGCTCTAGCGGCCTGGCAAAGCCAGTTCCGCGGCCCCTGCTTGCATATCGGGGTCGCGGCATTTTTTCAATAAATGAGTTAGCCGACGACTGAATTTATGACGCAACCCCCTTCCATCGTCCTCAACGTCAACGGCATCGAGGTCATCTACAACCACGTGATTCTGGTGCTCAAGGGCGTGTCCCTGAACGTGCCCGAAGGAAAAATCGTGGCGATTCTGGGTGGCAACGGCGCGGGAAAAACCACGACGCTGCGCGCTGTTTCCAACCTGCTCAAAGGCGAGCGCGGCGAGGTCACCAAAGGCTCGATCGAGCTGCGCGGCGAGCGCATTGAAAACCTCTCGCCGGCCGATCTGGTGCAACGCGGCGTGGTGCAGGTCATGGAAGGCCGCCACTGCTTTGCGCACCTGACCATCGACGAAAACCTGCTAACGGGCGCGTATACGCGCAAAAGCAAGGGCGAGGTGTCGGCGAATCTGGAGAAGGTCTACAACTACTTCCCGCGCCTGAAGGACCGGCGTACCTCGCAGGCCGCGTACACCTCGGGTGGCGAGCAGCAGATGTGCGCCATCGGCCGCGCGCTGATGACCAACCCTTCCATGGTGCTGCTGGACGAGCCGTCGATGGGGCTGGCGCCGCAGATCGTGGAAGAGGTCTTCAACATCGTGAAAGACCTGAACCAGAAAGAAAAAGTGACGTTCCTGCTGGCCGAACAGAACACCAACATGGCGCTGAAGTACGCCGACTACGGCTACATCATGGAAAGCGGCCGCGTGGTGATGGACGGCGTGGCCAGCGACCTGGCGACCAACGAAGACGTCAAGGAGTTTTACTTGGGCGTGGGCGGCGGTGAACGCAAGAGCTTCAAGGATGTGAAGAGCTACAAGCGGCGCAAACGCTGGCTGGCTTGACGGGCCTGCCATTGCAGGGCGGAGAGACCGTCGCGCCTGCAAAAACGCCTAATTGATAACGTTTCAGGCCGCTAGCCCAGGTGAATCCTGCGCGAGCAGCTATTGAATTAATAGCAATTGATCCGGTTCGCCGAGGACTCACCATGACTCACTTTTACGATGCGCTGGAAACGCGCCGGCCCGAAGACCGCGAAGCCGCGCATATGGCCGCCCTGCCGGCGCAGGTGGCGCATGCCCAGACCCGTTCGCCAGCCATGCGCGAATTACTGGCCGGCGTTGACGCCCGTGTCGTCACTGACCGGGCCGCACTGGCCCGCCTGCCTGTCACCCGCAAAGGCGAATTGCATGAACGGCAAGAAGCCGGGCGCGCCGCTGGGAAGGGTGTCTTCGGTGGCTTTGCTGCCGTGGGCTACGGCGCGCAGATGCCCCGGGTGTTTGCCAGCCCCGGCCCGATCTACGAACCCGAGGGCACCGCGAAAGACTACTGGCGCATGGCACGCGCGATTTACGCCGCCGGTTTTCGCAGCGGCGAGCTGGTACACAACTGCTTCACCTACCACTTCGTGCCTGCGGGCTCGATGATGGAAACCGGCGCCCACGCGCTCGGCTGCACTGTGTTTCCGGGCGGCACCGGGCAGACCGAGCAGCAGGTGCAGGCGATGACTGAACTTAAACCCGCCGGCTATATCGGCACGCCGAGTTTTCTGAAAATCATCGTCGAAAAAGCAGCAGAGCTGGGCGTAGCCCTGCCTTCGGTTAAAAAAGGCATGGTCGGCGGCGAAGCCTTTCCGCCCAGCCTGCGCGACTGGTTCACCGAGCGCGGCATTGACGTGTACCAAAGCTTTGCCACAGCAGACCTGGGCTCGATCGCGTATGAAACGTCGGCGCGCGAAGGCCTGGTGCTAGACGAAGGCGTGATTGTGGAAATCGTGCGGCCCGGCACCGGCGACCCGGTGGCGGCCGGTGAAGTGGGCGAGCTGGTCGTCACCACGCTCAACCCGGATTACCCGCTGATCCGTTTCGGCACCGGCGACCTTTCTGCGGTGCTGCCGGGAATGTGCTCGACCGGCCGTACCAATACCCGCATCAAGGGCTGGATGGGCCGCGCCGATCAGACGGTGAAAGTTCGTGGCATGTTTGTGCACCCGGCCCAGGTGGCCGACATTGCGCGGCGCTTTCCTGAAGTCATCAAGGCGCGGCTGGTGGTCAGCGGCGAGATGGCCAACGACAGCATGACCTTCCAGGTCGAAGCCGCTGCGGCCGGCGCAGCCCACGCGGGACTGGACCAGCGCATCAGCGAGGCCATTCGCGATGTCACCAAACTGCGCGGTAGGGTAGAGCTGCTGGCGCCCGGCAGCCTGCCCAACGACGGCAAGGTCATTGAAGACGCGCGCAGTTATAAATAGAGCCCCCACGGTCGCGCACTTCGTGTCGCTCCCTGCCCCCCGAGGGGGCCGCTGCGCCTGCGGCCCCTGCTGGTGAAGACGACGGCTCCCCACGCGCTCCCTCGTTCGGTTGTTTGAACCCGGTTCGCCCTGCAAAGCGGCGACGTGCGCGAATGATTTAGAGATGGAGTTACGTAGTTTCCGAGCTTCAGGAGACAGCGCAGAGCCATAAACTTTGGGCTTCATTTTCAGGAAACACCATGAAACGACTGCTGGTTCTCGCCCTTGCCACCACGGCTATTCTTGCCAACGCGCAAACTTTTCCGGGCAGCAAGCCCATCACGTTTGTCGTACCGTTTGCGGCCGGCGGGCCGACGGACCGCGTGGCCCGTGACCTGGCCGAAGCCATGCGCAAGTCGATGGGCGGCGGTGCCAACTTCGTGGTCGAAAACGTCAATGGCGCGGGCGGCACCATCGGCGCGACGAAAGTCGCCAAGGCCGCTCCCGACGGCCACACCTTGCTGCTGCACCATATCGGCATGGCATCGGCGCCGTTGCTCTATCGCAAGCTGGCCTACAAGCCGCTGGAAGATTTTGAATACCTTGGCATGATCAATGAAGTGCCGATGACGCTGATCGGCAAGCCGCAGCTGCCGGCCAACAACTACCGCGATTTTGAAAACTACATCCGTGCCAACGCCGGCAAGCTGAACATTGCGCACGCGGGTCTTGGCTCGGCATCGCATCTGTGCGGCCTGATGTGGCAATCTGCCATCAAGTCCACCGACGCCATGACCACGATTCCTTTCAGTGGCACCGCACCAGCGATGAACGCCCTCGTCGGCGGTCAGGTCGATCTGATGTGTGACCAGACCACCAACACCACGGGCCAGATCGAGGCCGGGCGCGTCAAGGCCTTCGCCGTGACCACCGCCAAGCCGCTGTCGAACAACAAACTGCTGAAAGACTACCCTTCGCTCCAGGAAATGGGCCTCAAGGGTTTTGACCTGACGATCTGGCACGGCCTGTATGCACCGAAGGGCACGCCGCCCGCCGTGCTGGCGCAGATCAACGCCGCGTTGAAGCTGGCCTTGAAAGACCCTGACTTTATCAAAAAGCAGGAAGGCCTGGGCGCCGTGGTGGTGACCGACAAGCGTGTTGATCCCGTCGCGCACAAGACTTTCGTGACGGCCGAAATCGCCAAGCTCAAACCCGTGATCGAGGCAGCCGGCAAATTCGCTGATTGATAGCCGGAGCTTTCGCATCAAGCCGCCTGCGTCTCACCGCCAGGCGGCTTTTTTCATGCCCGGTCCGGTGAGGCCATCGGGTTATCCCACTCGCGCGCACGCGGTGCGTCGCGTACAAAGGTGCTATCTCGGGGACGATGTCTGATTCGGCATTCGCCTTTTTGCAGGTAGTCTTTTTTGATATCACGGCCTTACCTCCTTTCTGCCTCCTTTCCTCCTTTTTTACTTTTATCGCCAAGAAAGAAATCCATGCCTTCCAGCTTTCGACCTTTTCGCCGTCACGTCATCGTCACCTTTCTGGGCACCGCCGCCGCGCTGGTTGGCCTGACAGCCACAGCACAAACCGCATGGCCCAACAAGCCTGTCAAGATCATCGTTCCGTTCGCACCCGGCGGCACCACCGACATCCTGGCCCGCGCCGTAGCCCCGGAATTGACCAAGGCGTTCGGCCAGCCGTTCATCGTTGAAAACCGCGCCGGCGCGGGCGGCAATGTGGGCGCAGACGCGGTGGCCAAAGCACCGGCCGATGGCTACACGCTGCTGATGGGCACCGTCGGCACGCACGCCATCAACAAGGCGCTCTACGCCAAGATGCCGTTCGACTCACAAAAAGACTTTGCGCCCGTCACGCTGGTCGCGGGCGTGCCCAATGTGATGGTGATGAACACCGACAAAGCCGCGTCGCTGCGGATCAACAGCGTCGACGATTTCATCAAGTACGCGAAGGCCAATCCGGGCAAGCTGAGCATGGCCTCCAGCGGCAACGGCACCTCGATTCACCTGTCGGGCGAGTTGTTCAAGTCGATGACCGGCACCTTCATGACGCACATTCCGTATCGCGGCTCCGGCCCGGCACTGCTGGATCTGGTCGGTGGCAATGTAGATGTGATGTTCGACAACCTTCCGTCGTCGCTGCCGCAGATCAAGGCCGGCAAGCTGAAGGCGTTTGCGGTGACCAGCGCGCAGCGTTCAGCCGCTCTGCCGGACGCACCGACCATCGAAGAGGCAGGCAAGCTGAAAGGTTTTGACGCCAGCTCATGGTTCGGCCTGCTGGCACCGGCCGGTACGCCACCCGACATCGTCAGCCGTATTCAGCAGGAAGTAGCGAAGTCACTGGGCACCGCGGCCATCAAGGAAAAAATGCTGGGCCAGGGCGCGATTCCGAGCGGCAACACGCCGGCACAGTTCAGCGACTTCATCAACGCCGAGCACAAAAAATGGGCTCAGGTCGTGAAGGTGTCTGGCGCCAAAGTCGACTGACGCTCACTCACGAACTTTTCCATTTTTAATTCGCTGCGAGATTAGGCGCGCCGCCGCAGACAATGTTTCTGGACGGCAAGGCGGCGCAACGACCTATCGCAGGGGATTGGGAATGGAATCAGGTGCCCCAGACCACTTCGGTGTTCGCCTTGTGATTGCGCTTGAGCATGTCAATGAACGGCATGGCGCGCTGGCGCAGACCGGGCGCGTCGCCATGTAGTGGGTCATCGGTCTTGGGGTCATGGGACTCCTCCAGCGCAATGGCGGCCTCGATCGCCGCGATGGCAGCTGGCATCTGCTCGGGCAGGATGATGCCCGTCGCGCCCGCGTCCTTGCCGATGACCTCCAGAATGCGCCGGCCGTTGGGCTCCAGCATGATGACGTCGCCCGCGTTTTTTGACTTGAATTTATACAGCATGGCATGCTCCTTGTGGGTCTGTTTCCATCAATTATGAGCCGGCAGCGGTCGCGTCAATGTAGGTCTGCTTCGGCTGTTGATACGGCGCCAAAAATTCTCGTCACCGCAGTTTTCGGATCGGTTTGCTATTAAATCAGGAGCTGCTGGCGCAAGTAAATCATGGGCCACAAGCGTATTTGATTCAAAAACACCACCTGCACCACGTACGCCGGGCAGGTTCACGGCCACGTTTCAATGATAAAAATGGCCCCCAGCCCAGGATTTACCTGCGCCAGCAGCTATGCTATTAATAGCAAACTGGTTCCACGGCGCAAGGTTTGACGCCTCCCGCCTCACGCCCGCTCAAGCAAAATAGCGCCATGTTCAATATTGCCACCGCACAAAAACCCGCCGCCCAGGGCTTGAGCCAGGACGGGCTGAGCCTGCTGCTGCCCGCCGATCTGCGCGAGACGCTGCAGCTGACTGACGCTGCCTGGTTGGAGGGCTGGCAGGCCCTGACCGGCTCCTGGAACCGGTTGCCGCCCGACGCCCACCTGAAAGACGGCGGGCACTACCGCAAGCGCCGGCATGCCTGTTTCGTTCAAGAGCTGGCCACGGATGCGCTGACCCAGACGGCGCACCGTGCGC
>JANNKV010000421.1:0-7638 GCA_031396485.1 Polaromonas sp.
TCGTATTACCTTCACTGCGCAGCGTCAGGTCAAAACACAAGGCGACCAGTGCGCCTTTGGTGTAGTAGCTCACGCTGGCGTTGGGTGTGTTGGCATCTTGCCGGTAATATTTGATCCATGCATCAAAACTGGCTTGTGCCACCGACTGCACCAGCCGCCCCGGTGTTTGCATCACCTGGTTGATGTGGGTGTTAAGCAGCTTTAAGTAGCCCGCATTGTCAAGCAAGCCAGCGCGGCGCAGCAGCAGGTCGTCGTAATAGCTGGTGAAGCCCTCGAAAAACCACAGCAGCGCGGTGTAGTTTTCGCGGTCGTACTGGTAGGTGGCGAGCTCGGCCGGGCGCAGACGCTTGACGTTCCAGGTATGAAAGTATTCGTGGCTGATCAGCCCGCGCAGCGTGGTGTAGCCCTCAAGCACCTTGGACTCGTTGACCCGCGGCAGGTCTTTGCGGTTGCAGATCAGCGCGGTGGAATTGCGATGTTCCAGCCCGCCGTAGCCGTCATCAACGGCGTTGAGCATGAACAGGTAGCTTGAAAACGGCGGCTTCTTGTCGCCATGCCAGAAGCGGATTTCGGCCTCGCAGATTTTCTGCGTGTCGGCCAGCAGCTTGGCGCCGTCAAAGCCGGGCAGCGCGCCGGCCACCACAAAGCGGTGCGCCACGCCGCAGGCGTCGAAGCTGCCGCTCCAGAACGTGCCCATTTCGACCGGGCAGTCGACGAGCTCGTCGTAGCTGGCAGCCCGGTAGCTGCCAAAACCCTGCCGGTCGATTTTGTGTGGCTGAAGCCCGGTTGCCACCGACCAGCCCGTCACGGCTTTAGGCACAGGTAATTCCAGCGTGTGCGGCAGACCTTCTTGTCCTTCGACTTTCAGGCACAGGCTGGTGCCATTGAAAAAGCCGCGTTCCGCATCTAACCAGGCACTGCGCACCGAGTTGTCACGCGCATACACGTCGTAAGTCACCACCAGCGGTTTGGCCGGCGAGCAGTCGACTTCCCAGGTGCATTTGTCGAGCTGGCGGCAAGCCGCCCCACGCGAGCGGTTGCCCTGGCGCGCCTGCAGGCTAGAGAGGTTCTTGGCAAACTCCCGAACCAGGTAGCTCCCCGGAATCCACACCGGCAGCGTCAGACGCTGTCGCGCGGCCGGTCTGGCGATGGTCAGCGTGATATGAAACAGGTGTGTGTTCGGCTCGGCGATATCCACGCGGTAGCGCACGGGTTCAACAGCGTTGCCAAGATCAAGTTCGGCGGCAAGAGGCGTTTCGGGTAAGTTTTTTGTCATGAAAAGGTCTGGCAGCGATTGCAAAAGAATACCCCAGAGCCCGCGCGTGCCGCGCGCCGCGCCCGGTTTATCCGCCGGGTCACGTGATCCAGACCCTCAGCGCTGCCACCACGCAGCTGAGCGCTGCGACCACGGTCAGTTGCAGGCGCATGGGCAGCCAGCGCCCCAGCCCCACCGCAGGGTAGGTCATGCGATCCACGGCATAGCAGGCCACCAGCAACAGGGCCAGCACCGGAAAACCCGCGCGCGCGGGCAGCAGCACCGCCAGCCAGCCAAGCAGAGACGGCACGACGCCCCAGACAAACTGCATGCGCGGCGCCGCCTCGCCCATCAGAAACCCCATGCCCCAATGCAGACCCCCCAGAAACGAAGCGATCACTGCGCCGTAAGCCAAAAGCGCGAGCACCACAAACGGTTGAAAGCGCGCCGGCACCACCCAGACCAACAGCGCCAGCCCGACAAACGGAGCCAGACCGCCGTAGCCCAGCCAGAGGATGGTTTTTTCAAGCGGAAGATTCATGAGTTGTCGGTGGAGCCTGGCAGAGGGTGATTGGCAGATCGTCGGCGGGATGACCGCAGCGCTCCTGTTTTTACAGCAAATCCGTGAAACAGCCAACGCGGCATCCGATTCGGCGGCGTCGCTTGCGACAGGTGCAAGCGCGGTGAAAAGTGTCATGAAGGACTCAATCCAGCCAATGGAGATGCTATGTATTTAATAGCTGCTCGCGCATATATTTCCTGGGCTAGCGGCCTGAATGATGCTAAAAAACGGCCTGGCGGCCGGTACAAGGGCGCAAGCGCCTCTTCGGCATGCGCCATGCGAAGAGGCTGCTTAGAAAACTTACTTGGCCTCAGCCAGCTGCTTTTCGACCTGCGGCGCGCCGATAGCGCCGGGCACGCGCGAGCCGTTGGCGAAAAAGATCGTCGGGGTGCCGGTGATCTTGTGTTTTTTGCCGAAGGCGAGGTTGCGATCAATCGCCGCTGTGTCGCAACTCCCTTTGGGGATCGATTGGTCACGCACCATCATGTCTTGCCACGCTTTGGCCCTGTCTTTGGCGCACCAGATGTCTTTTGACTTTTCAGTCGAGTCGGGGCTGAGGATGGGATACAAGAACATGTAGACCGTCACGTCAGACACCTTCTGCATGTCGCGCTCGAACCGTTTGCAATAACCGCAGTTCGGGTCTTCGAACACTGCCATCTTGCGCTTGCCATTACCGCGTACCACGGTGAAGGCGTCCTTCAGCGGCAGGGCATCAAAGTCGATTGCGCTGAGCTTTTCAACGCGTTCTTCGGTCAGGTTGCGTCTGGCTTTGGTATCGATCAGATTGCCCTGAATCAGAAAATTGCCTTCGGCGTCAGTGTAGAAAATTTCAGTTTCGTTGACGCGAAGCTCATACAGCCCGTTCATCGGCGCCTTGCTGACTTCGTCGATCTTCGGCAGGTTGGGCAGTCGCTCAGCCAGGTTTTTGCGGATCACCGCTTCCTGCGCGAAGCTGGCGCTCAAGGTGCACGCCAGCAGGCCCGCGAAGATGATTCGTTGAAGTGTTTTCATGAGCGTTCCTTGCGTCAAAGCAATATTCCGGTTTACGTGTTTTACAGGGTTCATAGCCCGGCGGCTTGCCGGGTTACCCAGTTTTTCAAAAGGCCGCTGCGTGAAAAGCCGTTCATGCCCCAATTGCGCAGCGTTTGCCACGGCGCGTCGTTCTGCGCGAACAGGCCGTGCAAACCGTCGGTCACAGCGCTTATCGCCGCTACATCCGCCTTGCGCGCACGCTCGTACCGGCGCAGCAACTTTTCATCACCCAGCGAACGCCAGTATTCTCGCCCGGCAATCACGCCCGCCAGGCAGGCCGCATCAGCCAGGCCCAGGTTCAGCCCTTGCCCCGCCAGCGGATGCACCGTGTGCGCGGCATCCCCCGCCAGCGCCCAGCCCGGGCCGACCCATCGCCCGGCGCGTGACAGGCTCAGCGGCCAGGTGGCGCGTTCGCTGGTCAACTGCAACGTACCGACCTGCTGGCCACAATCGATCTGTAGCGCGGTACAAAACGCCTCGTCAGACAATTTTTGCAGGGTGATCGCCCGCTCCAGCGAGACGGACCAGACCAGCGCCAAAGCGTTCCCTTCCGGCCCGCCCAGCGGCAACAACGCCAGCACATCACCACCTGCAAACCACTGGCGCGCCACGCCGCCGTGGGGCTGGCTCGAGGCCAGCCGCGCAGCAATGGCTTTTTGTGCGTACGACTTGACGGCCACCTGCGTATTCAGTTCATCACGGCTGCTGCTTTTCTGACCTTCACAAATGACCGTTAGTGCAGCGGGCGGGGCTTCAGAGACGATTTCAATGTGCGATTGGTAGCGCGTGGCCTGCCGGAGTTGTTGCTCGAGTTCGGGTACGTCGACAATCCATGCCAGCGCCTGGCTGGTCGAATCGTTTTTAGCACTGTGGGGCAGGCTGCTGGCGCTGAAATCAAGTTTGCCGCCGCGGTCACCCCACACCTGCATTTCCAGCACCGGGGTGGCAAAGGCGGCTTCGGGCCAGGCGCGCAGAGTTTCCAGCAGTTGGCGTGAAGCGATGTTCAAGGCGTAGGCGCGCACATCAGCGCGGGCCTTTTCGGGCGACTGCGGGGCCTCGGGATGGGCGACCAGCGCCACGCGTAGGCGCTCGCGCGCCAACAACAGGGCGAGCGTGTGGCCCACCACACCATCGCCGCGAATACAAACGTCAAAAGACCTGGACATGCCCTATTTTAGAAGGCAGTGCAAAATTGCGGCTTGACGCACCGGATAGCCGGTGGCATCGCCCGGACTTGGGGCGACTTTCCCAGCGCAACGCTACCCATTAAAAAGAAAGCCCTGCTCAACGTGGCCGATTCAATCAACCCGCTTCCTGAAACCAGCCCCGCGACGTCTGCGGCTCTGCCTGCCGACCTGCACGGCGTGATTTCGCAACTGATCGTCTACCCGGTCAAATCCTGTGCCGGCGTGCCGGTGCAGGAAGCCATCCTGCTTGATACCGGACTGGAATTCGACCGGGCCTGGATGGTGGTGGACGAACGCGGTGAATTTCTGACCCAGCGCGAGCTGCCGCGCATGGCGCTGATCCAGCCGCAGCTCAAACACCACGAGATGATTTTGCGGGCGCCCGGCATGCTCGCGCTGCACGTCAAGCTTGATGAGGTGGAGGAGCCGGTGCGCGTGCGGGTCTGGGACGACGACGTGGCGGCCTATGACATGGGCAAAGTGGCTGCCCAGTGGTTCACCGACTTTCTGGGCACGACGGCGCGGCTGGTGCGGTTTGATCCCGAGCACAAGCGTGTGTCAAGCCTGGAGTGGACGGGCGGCGTTGAAGCGCTGAACCAGTTCAACGACGGGTTTGCCTTGCTGGTGGTCAGTGAAGCGTCGCTGACCCAGTTCAATGACAAGATGTTGGCTGGCGGTTCTGCCGCTGTCAGTATGGCGCGGTTTCGACCGAACATCGTTCTGGGCGATTCAGCCGACGCATCCGCCGAAACTGGCGACGAGGGCCTGGCACCGCACGATGAAGACCGGCTCGACGGGCTGCACATTGCCACCAGCGAAGGCGTGGTGCAGCTCAAACCGGTCAAGCCGTGTCCGCGCTGCCCGATTCCCAATGTCGACCCGGCAACCGGCGTCATTAGCCCCGATGTGGGCGATCTGCTGCAAACCTACCGGCAGGACGCACGGATGAATGGCGCGGTCACCTTCGGCATGAACGCCATCGTCATCGACGGTGTCGACCATCTGCTCAAGGTTGGGCAGCCGTTCGGTGGCAGTTACCGCTTCGACTGACGTACATCGTGGCTCAATAGTTCCAGAAGAACTGCGGGTCGATCTGGCCTGAACTCTGCAGATACTTGAGCTGCTTTAGACGGGTGAACGGCTTCGCGTCAAACCCGGCCGCGTCCAGCCCGATTCGCTGAAACACGTCGTGCAACTGCTGGGCGCCTTTTCGCGCGTCCCAGCTGCATTTAAAGCCGGGTAGCTGCGCATGGATCTTGGCGAAGCTGACGCGGTAACTGCGGTTGTCGCCACCGGCGGGGCCGAACGACAGCTCGCAGCCCGGGTACACGTCCGCGACGATTTGCGCAATTTCGCGCACCTGAAAATTGTCTCCATCGTGGCCGACGTTAAAGATTTCGTTGTGAATGGCGTCCTGGGGCGCATCCAGCACGCAGGCGACGGCCTCACATATATCCAGCAGATGCACCAGCGGCCGCCAGGGCGAACCGTCGCTGGTCATGGTGATTTTTCCGGTGGTGGCTGCGATGCCGCACAGGTTGTTCAGCACGATGTCAAAGCGCATGCGCGGCGACGCACCGTAGGCAGTTGCGTTGCGCAAAAAGGTTGGCGAAAACTTTTCTGAGGCCATCTCGCCGACATCACGTTCAACCAGCGTCTTGCATTTCGCATAGGCGGTCTGCGGATTGGTCGGTGAAGCTTCGGTGAGCGGTTCTGCGCCGTTGGCCACGCCATAGACGCTGCATGACGACGTGTAGACAAAGCGCTTGACGCCCGCCTCTTTGGCGAGTTTTGCCAGCCGCACCGACGCCAGGTGGTTGATCTGGAACGTGACCTCGGGGTTGTTGTCACCGAGCGGATCATTCGACAACTCGGCCAGATGAACCACCGCATCAATGCCTTGCAGGTCTTCGGCCTCTATGTTGCGAATGTCACGATTGATAAAGCGGGGAAAGCTAGATACCAGCTCGCGGTCGCTGAAAAGCCAGCCGTCGCGGTAGTAGCCGGTGTCCAGGCCGACCACTTCATGGCCGCGTTTTTGCAGAAGAGGGGCGAGCAGGCAGCCGATATAGCCTTCAACGCCGGTGACGAGCAGCTTCATGAGGTCGTTTCCTTGGGGTGGGTGAGAGGGAATTTTTCAAGTTGTTCCTGCCACAGACGGTCGCACAGCCGGTCTGGCGGAAGTTCGACATCGTCGAAAGTGAGCACGGCGTCCTTGGCGATGCCGCGTTTCAGCGTGCAGTCTTCGGCCAGGCCAATGGGCAGCAGATTCTGGGCGCGCGCAATGGGTGCGTTTTCGGCGAGGCCGTAGGTCATGTAGCCGCCCAGACCGTCGATCACGGCACCGCCTTGAAGGTCAATCTTGGCCGTGGTAATCACTTCAACACAGGGCCCGCCCAACGGTGCCAGCGCCGCATCGCCGAACAGCACGGCGCGTGCAATTGTGTTGGGCACCTCGAAGTGGCACAGGTGATAGGGCGTGTAGAAACAATAGAGCGGCCCCGTGCCCATTTTGTACAGCGACAGATAGTGCTGTTGCTGCGGGTGATCGTGGGTGCCCAGCACAAACACGCCAGGCCCGGGCATGGCGCCCACCACATAGTCGACGATGCCCGGGCCTTCCGTCAACGCGCCGAGCGGGTAGAGGTCGGTGACCTGCTGGATGGGCGTATTGGCCGGCACCGTGGGACCGAACATGCCGCGCTGCCCGACGCGCATGCCGGTACCGTTGGCAACGATGGCGTTTTCAAACGATATCTTGGTGCCGTCGGCAAACGACGTGACCATCGCCGGGTTCTGGCCCCACTGGCGCGCAAACCCTTCCTGCGTCGTCGGATTACGGTAGGGGTCGTGCAGGCCTTTGATATTGCCGCAAAGCACCGGTTTGACACCGATGCCCTTGACGAAGCGGTACAGGTTCATCATCACGCCTGGCTGGTCGCCGTCGGCACTGGTCAGCACCACGCCGGCGCGATCGGCGTAGGTCTTCAGGATCGGCCCGATGGTGCCGTCCACCTCGGCGTTCATCTGTACCACATGTTTGCCGTGCGCAATCGCCTCTAACGTGATGCGGGCCGCGTGTTCGATGGTGCCTGTGACCTCGACGATGGCGTCTATGCCTTCGGCGCGGCACAGCAGCAGGGCGTCTTCCGTCACCGCCGGCGTGCCCGATCGAATGGCGTCTTCAAGGTCGGCGGCGGTTTCTACAACGCGGACACCGTCCACCCCCGCCTCGCGGTAGGCGCGCTGGGCGCCCGCAAGGGTGCGGTTGGCCACGGCGACCACGCGCATGCCGACGGCAGCCGAGCAGATCTGCAGCACCACGCCGCGCCCCATGAAACCCGCACCAATGACCGCAACCCGGATCGGCTGGCCTGACTGCTCGCGCTTTTGCAGCGCTGTGTCGATGATGATCATGCCTGCGCCTCCGCGCGACGGGGTTCTCGGATGAAGTCGGGCCAGCTGCCGTCCTTGTCGGAACGATCGAGCGCCGGTTGCGGCCACTGGATGCCAAACGACGGGTCATCGTGACGTGCGCCGCGCTCGGCGCCCGGCGAATAGAACGCCGACACCTGGTAGGTCACAACGGCGTTGTCGCT
>JANNKV010000422.1:0-12545 GCA_031396485.1 Polaromonas sp.
TAAAGCTTGCTCGGTAAGTAATCGGGTCCAAAACACAATGCTGATCCAGCGCGCCACGAAGGTCAAAAAGACGAGGCGCTTTCCTGAACTCAGAGGTTCCAGTGAGGTGAAAGTGTTTCGTTCCAAGTTTTGATATCCTTAATCTTTGCGATCAAGTTTTCGACTGTGCCAAATACGCGGGCGTCCGTCTCTTCTGGGGTTGCAGGTCTCAACGCGCAAAACGTATGCCATACGTGGTCATCAATACTCGGTCCGTTACTGAACTCCCACAACTCCCCGTAAAGCGGGGGAATGCCTAGTTGCTCGGCAATAAAAAACTCGCCGGAATCGAGCTGCTTCCGCACGCATTCAATGTCAGAGTTTGAGCAAGCCCCTTGTAGCAAAAGAGTTCCCCACGCCTTGTAATTGGAGGCATCGCGATAGCAGTAATCAAATACGCTGAATTCGACCACTTGACACCCCTCCGTGGCGGTTGGTAATGAAGCTAGCGTAATCATTGACAGCCCATTTGTGACCCAGGGCTTTGCCTGGGGTCGTCACTTACTTTTTAGGGCTTAGCAGATTGGAGTGTGTGCGACGAGCTGCACAACGAGGTTTGGTTAAAGGTAGCCGAATCGTGCGGCATGTGACGCCAAGAACTCGGGAGCCGGGCGAAAGCGTTCGGGTAGCCGAATTGAATGACCGTCGAAGCGCTGTATCGACTCCACCAGAAATGCATCGCCGGTCATGTCCGCAAGAGATTGTGAAACACGTACCGTGAAATCAGGCATGACGGTAATCATCCCTTGGTCATAAGCGCGATCATGCAGCGCCGACAAACAAAGTCCGTTTTGCGGATTCAATCGATTTTTGGTGTCTTGCGCCCATGGAACGATGTGGCTGGCTACCACCAGTTTCTCGTGGCGTAAACCGCTGATGCAACAAGTGGCGTCATAGCCGGCCAGCACAGCTTTTCGGAAACGCGCTTGATTAATACGGACGTTGACAGTTGCAAGTCGGGTCGTTCCCTCGGGAATTAATTCAAGAGCGTCTGCAATATCGGCATCGGGCGCGAGGCCGTGCGCAGTCGCTAGCTTTTCGTACTCCGCTGCGGCTTCAAGAGCGACGCTGTCCCAATTCGCCAGCAACTCTCGCCAAAGCACTTTGTCCAAGTTCGACGCATGGCCCATGCCGCCCCGGCCGCTGGCAACAATCTGCGGGTCCAAGCTGGCAAGGTTGACCAGCTTCAGGGCAACGGAATTGGGTGTGCGACCGATCCAGCTGGCCAACTCTTTGATTTTGGGTTGATTGCGGTGAAGCTGTCCAAAGGGCAGTAACAAATAGACGTTGAGCGCTGCAAGCGTGTCGGAGCGATTCCAGTCGGGATTGCGGGGCATGAGGCCAGCTTTCTTACTAATTTTCAACAGTATGCCGCTAGGTTCGGTGCCGTCGATGCAAGGTGACTATTGGCATGGAATCCTGAACTGCCGGTCGCGCGCTTTCTTTCGTTCGTCTCGGATCCAGTCCATCATCTGGCCGCTCTGGGATTGGCGGCTCATGGAGTCCAAGTGTTTGATCTGTGTGTCGAGCAACTGGCATTCGCTTTTCTTCGCCGCGTAGTCTGAAGGTGCTGTGTTTTGCGCGATGACTGCGTGCGCAGGACTGAACGTCGGTTCGGCTTCGATGCTGGCGGTGACGCGGACTGGCTTCATGATGTTGTGATCGGCGCGTGTGATGACCTGGGTCGTGACTGCACCGCCCGTGCACGGGCCATCACCGTAACTGGTTTTGCCGTTGACCCTGCACTTGGTCACGACGTGATTGCCTTCCGTGGGCGCTGGCGCTTCTCGGTCTGTGCGGGCGCTTTTGCTCGACTCGGGCGTCCGGGGCAGCGAATGCGCTGACGCTTCTTGGCGCGCGGATGATGGACTGAGGGCTGGTGGAACCCAGCGGGCCGATTGAGCCGCGAAACTGCTCGATTGCCTGTGGAGTTGCCAGTCTGCCAGCTTGTAAAACAGAAACAGGGCGGCAAGGAAGACCAGCACCATCCACAAGGTATTGGCGGCCGACTTCTCGGGTTGGCGGATAAATGCTTGCCGAGGGCGCTTCTCATGCATGTAGTCGCGATCCATCAAGCCCATGCGTTTCCCTTGGTTTTTATGTGAGTGATTGACCACGATACGTCACAACTCATGCGGCAAAGCGCTTTGCGCTTCTCGCCAGGCTGACAAACCAGACGTAGATCACGGAACCTCATCGCGCAAGACTTGGTGGGTCGTTCCCTCCACGTCAATTTCACCCATTCCAAATAGCTGCTAGCGGCGCTCGCTTCATTTGTTCGCTGCTCGGTTCTCGTTAACGTTTACCAGCCGCGGGAGCGCCGCTGCGCACTACATGGATATCAAATCGGCCTCCAGCCCAAGCGAATACTGCGCAAGCAGCTATTAAAAGCATAGCGCGTGTGATGAGGCAGGCCCTGCTGTCCGCCTCATTCGCCAGCCTTTCGCTACGCCGAAAACCTGACGCCCCACCATGGCTTTCATTGCGATCAGCCGCCGGCCGCAATAAGCTGAACGCTCTTCATCCAAAGGAGCGAACCCATGCCGACCCCAGCCGATCTACCACCCAGCATCATGTCCCACGTCTCCGTGGGCACCAACGATTACGCACGCGCCAAAGCGTTTTATGACGCGGTGCTGGCCACGTTGCATATCGGGGTCGTGATGGAGCATGCGGGCATCGCGGTGGCGTATGGCCGGGCGTTTCCGGAGTTTTGGGTGGGTTTGCCGCATGACGGGGGCAACGCGGCGGTAGGTAATGGCTCGCACTTTGGGTTCTTGGCCACGTCGCGCGATCAGGTGGAGGCCTTTCATGCGAAGGCGCTGGAGATGGGCGGCCAGTCCGATGGCGCGCCGGGTACGCGTGAGCTGTATGGGCCGCAGTACTACGGGGCGTTTGTGCGCGACCTGGATGGTCACAAGATCGAGGCGATGTTCTGGGACGAGTCGACGGGCTGACCGGGGTGCGTCTGGTTTTGTAAAGCAGCGACCTTGAAACCCGCACGGGCTGCGCGTTGAGGCAATTGCTTACGACCCGCAACACAGCAGACGCATGGAGAGGCAGCGGTCGGCGCAAGATGATTTTTTGCCTCATTCCATTCCCAGATAATCCGTGAACTTTGTCGGCTCGGCTAGCCGAACGTCTGTACTGCCCGCGCATTGCCTTCGCGTTCACGAATGTTTGAGAAATGGAACTACCTCATCAGGAGCAAAGCATGGCCACTCCAACGCAAAGTTCAACCCCCAAAACCATCAAGCTGCGCCCGCGTTACCTGCGCGCGATTCCTTCGCTGGTGGTGCTGACCACGGCGATGGCGTGGGGGGCGTTGCCGGACTGGGATGTGGGCGATGAGCAGCAGAGAAAAGCCGGGGTGATGCAGTCGCAGACCTTGAACAGCTCGGGCGGCGGTGAGGGGCCTGCCGGACCGTCTGCTAAGCGCTATTTTGGCATCAAATAGGCCGCTAGCCCAGGCAAACCGTGCGCAAGCAGCTATTAAATCAATAGCGACCAGTTTTCGAATGCGGCGCCATAACTGGCGGCGCTGGCCTTACTCATCATCCTTGTGATGGCTGCTGCGCCAGATCGCGCGCACCAGCCACAGGCCGCCGGCGCCGGCGCCGAAAAACCCCAGAAAACCAAATGCGGGCAGGCCGAACAGGGTCGGGCCACCTTTGACGGTCATGACGATGGACGAGCCGATGACGAGTGACGCGATGACCAGCGCAATCGCCAGCCGGTTGGCGGCGCGGTCGATCTGGTCGCCGACGCGTTTGAGGTGCGCCAGGTCGATGGCGACGCTGAGGTGGCCGTTGCGGGCGTTGCGCAGCAGGCGCGACAGATCGTGCGGCAGCTGTTCGGCAATGTTCAGGGCGCGGCGCAGGGTTTTCCAGCCGCGGGCAGCCAGCGCGTCGGGGTGGTAACGCTCGGTGGCGACCTGCTGCAGCACGGGCAGGGCTTGCGTGGCCATGTGAAACCCGGGGTCCAGCCCGCGGCCCATGCCGTCGAGCGAGATGAAAGCCTTGATCAGCATCGCAAGATCGGACGGCAGCACTAAATGATGTTCGCGCAGGATGGTGGTGACGTCGGCCAGCATCTGGCCGAGGTTGAGGCTGGCCAGCGCGGTGCCGTGGTACTGGTCGACAAAGGCCTCGATTTCGGTTTCCAGCTGCCCCAGGTTCGGGCCGCGGTCGTCGCCGGTCCAGTCGAGCAGCACGTCAACCACGGCTTGCGGGTCTCGCTCGACCAGGCCGAGCAGCAGTTGCAGCACTTCGGTGCGCCGATGCGGTGACAGGCGGCCGACCATGCCGAAGTCGATGAACGCGATGTGGTTACCGGGCAAATAAAACACGTTGCCGGGGTGCGGGTCGGCATGAAAGAAGCCGTCTTCGACAATCATCTTCAGCACGGCGTGGGCACCGCGCTGGGCCAGCAGCGCGCGGTCAAAGCCGGCGTCTTCGGTGAGTTGTTCCAGCTGGTCACCGGCCACGCCGTCGATGTAGTCCTGCGTGTTGACGCGCGCGGTGGTGAAAGCCCAGTGCACGCGCGGAATCACCAGATATGGCGTGGCAGCAAAGTTGGCGGCAATGCGTTCAGCGCTGCGGCATTCGGCGGCCAGATCAAGTTCGCGCCGCAATGAGCGGGCAAATTCCATCACGAGCAGGCGCGGGCGGTAGAGCTTGAGGGTGGGCAGCTCGGCTTCGGCCATGTCGGCCAGCTTGCCCAGCAGGCGCAGGTCGGCCTCGATGATTTCAGTGATGCCGGGTCGGCGGATTTTGACGATGACTTCGCATCCGTCATGCAGCTGCGCGCGGTGCACCTGCGCAATCGAGGCGGCGGCCAACGGCTCAATATCAAAGCGGGCAAACACGTCTTCGGGCTCGCCGTTCAGGTCGTCGCGCAGCTGGGCGCGCAGGGCTTCGAACGGCACGGCGGCGACATGGCTGTGCAGGCGCGCAAACTCGGTGATCCATTCGGGTGCGAACAGGTCAGCGCGGCCGGCCAGCAGCTGACCGAGCTTGACGAAGGTGGGGCCAAGCTCTTCCATCGCCAGGCGGGTCTGCACCGGCGGGTCGATGCGGGCCAGGTCCGCGGCAGCGTCCCACTTCAGCACGTGGCCGGCTTTTTCAAGCATGTCGGCCAGCTTGAGGCGGCGCACGGTGTCGCCCAGGCCGTGCCGAATCAGCACGCCGGCTATTTCATTGATGCGGCCAATGTCGCGCGCCGCGCCCAGGGTTTCGAACAGCATGGACTTGATGATAGGCCCGCGGCTGATGCGCACGCTGCGGTGGCTGTTGATGTGGCGCAAGTCCTGACGAGATTGCGCCGGCCGTGGCCGCGGTAGCGGTGTTGTCTGACAGACAGGCGCCGCGCGCAGGGCCACCGTGGATTCCATCTCCAACTCATCCGTGCACTTTGTCGGCTTCGCTGGTCGTATGTCGGTACTGCCCGCGCTTTGCCTTCGCGTTCACGAATGATTTGGAAATGGAATTAGTTGAGTCCGCCGTTTTCCCCCACCACCCTAGGAGACCCAGATGAGTAAAAAGCAGAACCCGCGCGACGAACAGGCGCCGCACACCGGCAAGGTGGCGAACGACCACAACAAGGTTGGCGAGCAAGCCTTGACGCAGAAGAACGAGGCGAAGCGCACCTCGGACAGCCGCACCGACCGCGAGGCGCATATCGGCAGCGGCAACCAGTCGCAGTCGCGGCAGGGGAATACGGGGCGTTAGTGGCAGGCGGCGCTTCAGACCGAAATAGTGCTGCAGCCTACGATATAGGTGCGCAAACAGCTACGAAAATCATAGCGATGTATTTGATTTGCTCCCTCTACCTCTGGGAGAGGGTTGGGGTGAGGGGTCCCCGGCTTCGATGCCTTGATTCCAGTTCCCCCCACCCTCACCCTCTCCCGCCAGCGTGAGAGGGGATTAACAGCCGAGATGGCTGCAATGAATGTGTGCGACGGCACTGCCAGTGGCTGAGACCCCATCTCCCGGCATTCCCACAAAGTCGGGAAGGAGGAAAGCGGGGCGGTTCGAATAGAAATAGCGCTACAGCCCAGTAAGCGCCTACGCAGGCAGCTATTAATTCAATAGCATTCTGGCAACCTTCAAGCCGGCTTCAACTTCTTGTCAGGCAGCTCGATCTTCACCTCGAGCACGTCGAGGTTGTCCTGCCGCTGCAGGTCGACCTTGATGTCGTCGGGATTGATCTGGATGTATTTGGCAATCACCGCGATCAGCTCTTTTTGCAGCGCGGGCAGGTAGTCGGGCTTGGGGCTGCGCGCCGTGCGCTCGTGCGCCAGGATGATCTGCAGCCGCTCTTTGGCGACGCCGGCGGTCTTTTTCTTTTCGCCGAGCAGGAAGGAGAAGAACGACATGCCTTATTTCCCTCCGAACAAGCGTTTGAAAAACCCCGGTTTTTCGGCGTCGATGAAACGCATCGGCTTTTCGGTGTCGCCCAGAAAGCGGTCGATGACGTCCTTGTAGGCTTCCGACACATCGCTGCCTTCCATGTGCACCGCCGGCACGCCCTGGTTCGACGCCTGCAGCACCGATTCGGATTCGGGAATCACACCGATCAGTTTGATGCGCAAAATGTCCTTGATGTCCTCTAACGACAGCATCTGACCCTGGTCAACGCGGCTGGGGTTGTAGCGCGTGATCAGCAGATGTTCCTTGATCGGGTCGCTGCCGTCGATGGCGCGCTTGGTCTTGCTGGCCAGCATGCCGAGGATGCGGTCGGAGTCGCGCACGCTGGAAACTTCAGGGTTGGTCACGATCAGCGCTTCGTCGGCGAAGTGCATCGCCATCAGCGCGCCGGTCTCGATGCCGGCGGGGGAGTCGCAGACGATGTATTCGAATTCCATGCCGGCGAGATCGGTCAGCACTTTCTCGACGCCTTCTTTCGTCAGCGCGTCTTTGTCACGCGTTTGCGAGGCGGCCAGCACAAACAGATTGGGGCATTGCTTGTCCTTGATCAGCGCTTGATTGAGGGTGGCCTCACCCTGAATCACGTTGATGAGGTCATACACCACGCGGCGTTCGCAGCCCATGATGAGGTCAAGGTTGCGCAGGCCGACGTCGAAGTCGATAACAGCGGTCTTGTGACCGCGCAGCGCCAGTCCGGTCGAAAAGCTGGCGCTGGTGGTGGTCTTGCCCACGCCGCCTTTGCCGGAGGTGACGACGATGATTTTTGCCATGGGGTGAAAGTCCTTTTTTATTGGTCGAAGATTAGAAATCAGGGTGCGAGTTCGGGGAGGCCCTCACCCCTGCCCTCCCCCAGAGGGAGAGGGAGTAAGACGGTATGGCTCCCTCGCCCCTTTGGGGAGAGGGTTGGGGTGAGGGGCTCTCCAGCAGGCAGGAGGAGTCAAGTGGAAAGGTCATTGCATCGCATCGAATACCAGCTTGTCACCTTCATCGGTAGCGACCAGCCGAACCTGTGCGGGCTTGCCCTGCACCTGCGCGGGCAGCGGGTGCTCGCTGGTGCGGTAGACGCCGGCGATGCTGAGCAGTTCGGCGTTGAGTTCGAGCGCGAAGATGCGGGCGTCAGTGTTGCCGCGCGCACCGGCCATGGCCTTGCCGCGCAGCGGGGCGTAGACATGGATGTGGCCGTCGGCAATCACTTCGGCGCCGGCGTTGACCATGGCCAGCACGACCAGGTCACGGCCACGCGCGTACACCTGCTGGCCGGAGCGCAGCGGCTTGTCGATGACCAGCGCGCCTAAGCTGGCGGGCGCCGCGGGGTTGATGGGCGCGGCAACCGGGGCTGGCGGTGGTTCGGGGCGGCGCGGCGCGGGTTCTGCCGGTGCAGCGGCGCGTGGCGCGGCCTTGGGCTTGCCGCTGACCAGATGCGCGTCGGGCACCGGCAGCAGGCCCGCCTGCAGCGCGGCCATCATCTGCGGTGGGCTGCCGCCCTTGATGGCGACCGGCACCAGCTGGTAGCGGCTGATGAGCGCGATCAGGGCCTGAAAATCAAGTGACTGGTCGGCCGCGTCCGGCTGCAGCGGCGACAGGTCGATCAGCAGCGCGTCCTGGTCGAAAAAATCAGGCTCGTCGCCGAAGCGCTGCGCGAGGTCGTGCGCCAGCGCGTCCATGTCGGTGGATTTGAGCAGCAAGGCGACCAGCGGGAGGTTGGCGCTCTTGATTTCGAAGGTGGTGGGTGTGGTGGCCGGGGTGGCAACGGTCATGGGCGGTAGATAAGATTCTGAATGCTGCAGCGGGCCGGCAAGGCAGCGGTAACAGGCGTCGTCAGAGGCGCGTTATCGCTCGTGGGTGGATGCCTGGGCGCATGCGCCGCAGGCGGTTGAAGTCAAAGTTTCTTGTGAACGACGGGCATGACTGGCGGGTGACTGACGGGTGGGGCGCTACGGCGGGGTGGTTGGCAAGAAAGGGGTTTGAAACGCACGAAGAATATTGGAAAGAGCGGCGGTTGAAAGGGTAGCGGCTAATGCGGTCGATTCGGCGACACGCTTTGTCGCACTTGTGAGAGGTTGTGAGTGGCTGCCCTGGTTCAGACGGTGTCGTGCCGGTTGCGTGCGCTGATTGTCGCTTTGTTTTGCGGTTCCCAGGTTGCGGTCGGGCGACAACGCTGCTTAAAAAATGAGCATTTCTGGCGGCGCCATTGAATGCGCATGGCCAGCGCCCATATGCAAGGCACCCGCGCCCATTCCCGGTGCATTGTTTTGCCGCTGGTCATTTTTTTCTGGACTGTGATGAACCTGTTACCCGTGCTGGCGTTGTCCAGCCTGCTGCATGCCTATATCGGCGCGCGCCTCGTGCCCGATCTGGCGGCTTTTCCGCTCGGCCAATGGCTCATGGCGGGTGGCCTGGTGCTGTCGGCGCTGGCGATGCCGCTGGGTTTGCTGGCGGGGCGGGTGGTCAAGCCGCCGTTCGCGAATGTGTTGACGTGGATTGGCTTGCTGCTGATGGGGTTGTTTTCGTCGCTGCTGGTGCTGACCGTGCTGCGTGATGCGGCGCTGCTGCTGCTCTGGCTGGGCGGTTTGTTGTTATCTGCCGCTGACTGGCTGCCCGGTTTTCGCACCGCTTCGGCGCAGGCCGTGCCACTGCTGGCGCTGGGGGTCACGTTGCTGGGGTTTTTGAACGCCAGACGCACGGCAGCGGTGGTGCGTGTCGATGTGCCGATCAAGAACCTGCCGGCGGCGCTGCACGGCTTTACGCTGGCGCAGATCAGCGACGTGCATGTAGGGCCGACGATTCGCCAGCGCTATCTGCGCCGCATCGTCAGCCGCGTCAATGCGCTGGGCGCTGACGTGGTGGCCATCACCGGTGATCTGGTCGATGGCAAGGTGAGCGAGCTGGCGCGGCATGTGGCGCCGCTGGCCGAGCTGCAGTCGCGTCACGGCACGTTTTTTGTGACGGGCAACCACGAGTACTACTCGGGCGCGCACGCGTGGATTGTGGAGTTGCGCCGCCTGGGGCTGACGGTGTTGCTCAATGAGCATGTGGTGCTGCGGCATGGCGTGCTGGCAGATGAGCTGGTCGAGTTATTGGGGTCGGATCCTAGTTTCGCTTTACCCGAAGGACAAGCCGCAGGCTTGGCGAATTTGGGCTCTGACCTCAATAACGGATCGCAAAGCGCGTACCTGGTACTGGCCGGCGTCACCGATTTCAGCGCCCACCATTTCGACGAGGCGCATCGCAGCGACCCCGCCGCCGCACTGCGGGGTGCGCCGCTGGATGTCGTGCGTATTTTGCTGGCGCACCAGCCGCGCAGTGCGGTGGCGGCTGAGCAAGCCGGCTTTCACCTGCAGTTGTCGGGCCACACGCATGGCGGACAGTTCTGGCCGTGGAATCTGTTTGTGCGTTTTCAGCAGCCTTTCACGTCGGGTCTGCGGCAACTGCACAACCTGTGGGTGTATACCAGCCGCGGCACTGGTTATTGGGGGCCGCCGAAGCGTTTTGGCGCGCCATCGGAGATCACGTTCCTGCGGCTGGTGCTGGGGTGATATTTTGCTGAATTTATGATCAAAAAGCCATCTAGCCCATGTATTACCTGCTTAAGCAGCTATTTAAATCATAGCGGCTGCGGGCTTCGGTGATCTTGGATACCCACAGGCAGTCCGCTTTGAACCTGCCTGAAAAGGGGTTAGCCCGCGCGCGAAAACGCGCTGGCTTCTGCTTGATGTAAGGTGAGACCTGGCTCAAGAACTGACTCAACTGACTGAAGAGCTGACTCAAAATATTTTGAACCCGGGAGTGCCTATGCGAGTTGATGTCTGGATTGGCGTGATGGCCCTGAGCGCCGGTGGCTGGGGACCTGCAGGCGCCCAGCTGTCGAACAGCCCGCTGTACCAGCCGTCGCCGGCGGTAGCGCCGCCCAGTTGGCCCGCCTGGCAGGGCGTGCACGACGGCCGGGCCGGGATGGCGCCGCACTACATACCCACACCTCGCTACCCCACGGACAGCCGCAACCTGACGCTGGACAACCGCGCGCCGACACTGTGGCCGGCGGGGCCGGACCTTCGTGATACGTCGCCGCGCCTGGGATCGCAGCCGGAAAACGGCGCGCTCGGGACGGGCGTGCGTCGGTCTGAGGGCTTGCGGGCGCCGGGGTCGGCCGAGCCCGGTCGCCCGTCGTGGCGCTAGGGACCCTAGGCGGCTTAGCCGGAGTTGGGCGCTATAAAAACAGTAGTTGTTGACGCAGGCAATACGTCGGCTAGCGGCATAAATGTTTAATAAAAACGGGATAAACACTTAAAAAGGGCGCTTTCATGGCGCCCTTTTTTCCTTAACGCCTCATGGCCATCATCAGGTCTTCCTGGGTGATGAAGCCCTGGGCTTTGGTGTCGATGCGCTCGAAGTTGCGGTACACGCCGGGCATGCCGGTCCTGGCTTCTTCCTTGCTCAGCTTGCCGTCGCCATTGGCATCGGCCGCCTGAAACTGTTGGGTGACTTGCTGGTCGCTGGGCTGGCGGTTCGGCGCCATGCCGCCCGATGGCATGCCACCCGGTGAACTGGGCGCCTGCCCGGTTGTGCCGGGCTGTGCCGATGGCCTTTCTGCCGGGCTCATGGGTGGTGGCGTTGACTGGGCATAGACGTTGACGGCGCCGAATGCGGTGAGGCCGGCGATCGCCATCACGGACAGCTGTTTTTTGACACGCGCAGAGTGAGAGGACAACGATGTGAAGGCAAGCGCTTGCGTGTTGACATTCATGGAGGGAATTCCTTTTATAAAAAGTTGCTTGGAAGCCGGAGAAAAAATCACCGTGAAGCACGGCGCGCCGGACATACCTGTTTGCACGGGGTCTGAATGGCTTCAGCTGATGCAACGGCGCCCGGTCAAAACATTTTGGTGGCAGACAGGCGGTGCTGACGCGATTGCGATGTTGGATGATGTAAGAGCTGGGTGTGGATGGTTCAGCGTGACCGGTGGCCGTGATGGCCGCCTGGCGCCGGCAGCGTCAACGCAGCCGCGGCCTGTGGGCGAACACTTCGCCGTAAAGCTGCTCGCCCCAAGAGGCTCGATAGACACCGAATAAACAATGCGTGACATGCACACGCGGGCGGAAATCACCAGACTGCGACTTGCGGTGATCGGAAGCCTTGGTTTGCACTGATGCGGTCCGGTGAAGTTTGACCCGTTCGCCCAGAGGTATCGAAGGGTCTTGTCTCAGGCTTGCCTTTCGATACCTCAGGGTGAACGGATTTCGACGAGCACCAGGGTTGTCAGGGAGGGCTTGCCTGCATCAGGCTGTTGGCCTCCCGCAAATCCCTGAGCCACGCCGCGTAAGCCGCTTCCTGAAACTCAGGTGGCGTGCGCAGCTGGGCCGCCGGGTGTAGCGTGACGAGTACGCGCAGGCCATCAGCCCGTGTGAACCACTGGCCGCGTTCCGACATGACGGCCACATGGCGGCCGAGCAGCGATGCGGCGGCCGTGGCGCCCAGCGCAATCACCGCTTCGGGTTGGACCAGAGCGATTTCGCTTTCCAGCCAGTGCGCGCATGCGGCTGCCTCTTGCTGCGACGGCGTCTTGTGCAGGCGCCGCTTGCCGCGCGGCTCGTACTTGAAATGCTTGACGGCATTGGTGATGAAGAGGCTGCTGCGCTGCCAGCCGATCTCGGCCAGCGCCCGGTCGAACAATTGACCGGCGGGACCGATCAGCGGGCGACCGCGCAGGTCTTCCTGGTCGCCGGGTTGCTCACCCACCACCATCACGCGCGCGCGGGCCGGGCCTTCGCCGCAGACGGCTTGCGTGGCGTGCTGGCCGATCGGGCAACCCTGGCAGCGCTGCGCCGCGTCGTTCAGTGCCTGCAACGTTAACGATTTTTCACCGCGCTGCACCTGGCCCAATGCCAGCGCCGTCTGTGCGCGTGCCGTAGCCGCGCTGCCGTCTTTGAACACCGGGATGCGGCGGCGCGGCGTGCTGGGGGCCTGCCCGATCATCGCGCTTTGCCGCTGCGCTGACTGCGCCGTGAGTTCGCTGATGAACTGCGCTTCGGGCAGATTCTTCCAGTACTTGCGCGGCATTTCCTTTTGCATCATCTTGAG
>JANNKV010000025.1:0-20987 GCA_031396485.1 Polaromonas sp.
CAGTTCAACGACATCCGCACCACGCTGCAGGCGCTGATCGCGATTTACGACAACTGCAATTCGCTGCACACCAACGCGTTCGACGAAGCGATCACTACGCCGACCGAAGAATCGGTGCGCCGCGCGATGGCGATCCAGCTCATCATCAACCGCGAATGGGGCCTGGCAAAAAACGAAAACCCGTCGCAGGGCGCGTTCATCATCGAAGAATTGACCGAGCTGCTGGAAGAAGCGGTATTGCTCGAATTCGAACGCATCGCAGAACGCGGCGGCGTGCTCGGCGCGATGGAAACCGGCTACCAGCGCGGCCGCATTCAGGACGAGTCGATGCACTACGAAATGCTCAAACACACCGGCGAGCTGCCCATCATCGGCGTCAACACCTTTCGTAATCCACACGGCGAAGTGGTGCAAGACCACCTCGAATTGGCGCGTTCGACCGACGAAGAAAAGCAGAGCCAGTTAAAGCGGCTGAACGAATTCCATGCCACCCACGCGGACGAATCGCCCGCGATGCTGAAACGGCTGCAGCAAGCCGTGATTGAAAACCTCAATGTGTTCGAGGTGCTGATGGAAGCCGTGCGCGTGTGTTCGCTGGGGCAGATCACGAATGCGCTGTTCGAGGTGGGCGGGCAGTACAGGCGGAATATGTAAGCCGTCTATCGGAGATGGTATTGCAATTTTAACGTTTATCGTTAAAATTGCAGCATGTACCAACGCAGCGCTTTAACCCAAATAGCCGCTGCCCTCAAGCGCTCCCCCGCCGTCGCCGTGCTCGGCCCACGCCAGGTAGGTAAAACCACCTTGGCAAAGCAACTGGCAGGCATGGCCAATCGTGAGTTTGTCTATCTTGACCTGCAAGACGAGCGGGACCGCGCGCGCATCGCCGACCCGAATGTTTTTTTCAAAACGCACCAAAGCGCCTTGATCGTGCTGGACGAGGTGCAATACACCCCCGATATTTTTCGCCACCTGCGGCCGGAAGTCGACCGCGACCGCAGCAAGGGCCGGTTTCTGCTGTTGGGTTCGGCATCCTTTTCCTTGCTGAAACAAAGCGCCGAGTCGCTGGCCGGCCGCCTAGCCACGGTAGAGCTCGGCGGGCTGATGGTGCAAGAAATCGAGCCCGATTTTGCCCGCCAACAGCAGCTGTGGCTGCGGGGCGGCTTCCCCGAAAGCTTTACTTCCGCCACCGACGAAGACTCGTTTGAATGGCGGCTGGACTTTATGCGTCTGCTGCTGGAGCGCGACCTGCCGCAGTTTGGCGTGCAGGTGGCGGCCCCGACCTTGCAACGTTTTTGGCGCATGGTTGCAAACACCCACAGCCAGTTGACCAACATGAGCCAGCTGGCCAGCAGCATGGGCATCAGCGTGCCGACGGTGGGCCGGTATCTGGACTTGCTGGAGGCCGCCCGTATGCTGCGCCGCCTGCAACCCATGCACATCAACCTGAACAAACGCCTGGTCAAAACACCCAAAACTTACCTGCGCGATTCGGGCTTGCTGCATGCGCTGCTGGGCATCAAAACCGTGGACGATTTGTTGTCGCACCCGATGATGGGCTATTCATGGGAAGGATTTGTGCTGGAACACATCAGCCAGCTCGCGCCGCGAGGCGCGGAGGTGATGTTTTACCGCACTGCCGCAGGTGCCGAGATGGATGTGGTCGTGCAGCATGGCAGCCAGACCATTTGCTTCGAGATCAAATCGTCGTCTGCACCGAAAGTCACCCAGGGCTTTCACAATGCCATGCAAGACTTGAAGCCCACCACGACTTTCATCGTGGCACAGGTGGAGAAACGCTATGCGTTTTCAGAGCAGGTGGAGGTGATTGGCTTGACGGATATTGCGGGTGCGCTGCAGGGCTAGAGCTGCAGGCGAGCCGCCGCGGCAATGATCTTGACTTAAATAAGTTGTGAACACATAATATGTGTAGATTTTAAGAGGTCAACCATGAATATCACCCTCGCCATAGACGAACAAGTCGCTCAGCGTGCTCGTGAGGCGGCTCAAAAAATGGGCAAAAGCCTGAATCAGGCTGTGCGTGATTACCTGGAGCAACTCGCCGGCAGCGCGCGCCGGGGAGATCAGTGGGCGCAGTTTGAGGCACGCTGCCTGCAGTCCACCGCCCGGCTCGACGGCTGGCGCTTTGACCGCGACGAAGCCAACGAGCGTTGACCCCGTGGCTAATTCAGGCAACCGCAGCTTTATCGATACCAACATCCTGATCTACGCCGAAGCCAGCGATGAGCCTGCCAAGCGGCAAGCCGCCCTGACGCTGCTCAAGCAACTTTACGAAAGCGCCAGCGGGGTGTTGTCCACCCAGGTGCTGCAAGAGTATTGCAATGTGGCGCTTAAAAAACTCAAGCTGCCGGCCGCGCACATACGCGCTCAACTCGACTTGTACGAGCAGTTCGAAGTGGTCCAGATTACGCCGGCCCTGATTCGCGCCGGACTCGATTTACACCAGACCCGCAGCGTCTCTTTTTACGACGCTATCGTTTTGGCCAGTGCAGCAACAGCCGGTTGCAGTGAGCTATTTAGTGAAGACTTGAATACCGGTGAAATGGTTGGCGGTGTGCGGATCATCAATCCATTCATGCCGGAAAGCGCCGTCCGATAAACCGACTGATCATTCTGGCTGCTATTTTTTTAATAGCTGCTTGCGCACGTACTACCAAGGCTACAGCCCGATTCGACATAAAAAAAGCGCCTCAAAGGCGCTTTTTTTCGTTCCAGCCATCGGCCAGTACCGACAACCCATCAACCGCCCTTGGACGGCCGCTTGCCCGGGTTCTTTTTGCTGCGGGTGTGTGAGCCGCGCTCCAGGCTGATCTTTTGTCCGTGGCCGGTGGTGGTGGTGTAGCCCTTGGGCGGCACGGGTTTTGGGGCGCAGATGTCGGCTTCGACTCTGATTTTCTTGGGCATGAGGAACTCCGGGTTGAAATTGGGTTAACCAGTGATTTTAAGCCACGACCGGCCTTTGCGGGCGACCGGTGCAGGATGCGGCATCACATCGCCGCGCGCAGCGGCAAATTGATCAGCAGGTTCTGCGGCTTCAGGCGTACCACGCTGTCGGCATTCATCATCAGCCCCAAATACACCGGCTTGCCCGCTACGTCGGCGCGCATCTCTTGCGGGTTGACGAAATCGAGCCGGAACAGGCTGACCAGGCGTGTCAATCTCGCGGCGTCAACCTCATGGCCTTCGTACAAATCATTGAGCAGCGCGGTCGCCTCGGCGTCCAGCCCGACATGCCAGCGCCAGGCTTCGTCGTCGATTTTTTGCAGCGGCCGGATGGTGACGGCCACGCCGAGAAAGTGCTGCACCCACTTTTGCAGCACGGTGGACAAGGCTTTGAGCCCCGACCGCGCGCGCGTCATCCTGAAAATCAGGCCGTGGCTCAGGTCGTTGGTGACTTCGTGCGTCAGGTCGAGCAGGAAGTGGTGGCGCCCGGCCTGCTGGAAAAAATCAGCCGCGTTGTCGTCGCCCAGCACCTGCATGTCGATACTGCGCAGGGGCGCGCTGGCCTCGGCCAGAAAGCGGCCGATGTCGCCCAGGCCACCGGTCTCGTTGAGCATGTCCAGCGTGCCCTGGTCGCCGCTCAGCAGCTGGCCATCCTGAATCGTGATGCGCTGGCTGCGGTGCAGCAGGTCGGCGGCGCGCACCTCGAACGCGTCGCCGGAATCGGCCAGCAGGTTGCGCGTGATGGCTTCCACCAGCAGGTCGATGAACAGCGGCGGGATGTCGATACCGGCCGGCGCACTAGAGAGCGCCGGACGGAACAGGCTCAGGTAATACGCCTCCAGCGTGCCGGCGGCCAGCAGCCCGTCACGAAAGCGCAGAAAAAGCGTGTAGCTCTCACGCGCATCGGCATCTTGCAAGGTCGCCAGCGTGCCCGGCGCGACCGGCTTGGATGGGGTCTGGAGCAGCGCCGCATGCAGCGCCAGCTCGGCCCGGCAAGACTCGGACACCGGCGCCAGTTCGGGCCGGGTCAAAAAAGTGCGCAGGTAGTCGCCTGTGGGCAGCAGCCAGCCGCGTTCATTGCGCTGGAGCGGAAAGTCCCCGGCGGGCGCGCCGGAAGGCTGAGAATTTTGCATGGGCACAATCGTCGCATATTGGCGGACGGGTTTTTCAGCCGATTGTTAACGCTCCTTTTTTCATAGTTGCTTGCGCATGTTTTACTTGGGCTGGCGGCATTTTTGATACCTAAAAAGCGCTCAAACCCCGCCGAATCGGTGACGCTGGCAAAAAGCGCACTTACAAGTTGTTTCATTCAGCCCAGAAATGGCTCAATCTTTACGGGCGCTTAGCAACACATCCATGAGCTGGTGCGTTGTAACAGGTAAGGTCAGTTGACTGGATTCGCAGAAACGAAGACCTGCCTGCCGGACAAGAGACAACCACTGTAAAAAACCAGAGCTTCATCATGTTTACTTTATCGACCCTCAGCACCACAACTACCCGCCAGCACAGAACCACACTGCAGGGCCTGCGAGGCGTTTCTGCGTTGCTGCCAGCCCTGTCTATTCTGGCCGCCGCGTCCCTTCTTACGCTGCAGCCAGTCTGGGCGCAAGTGCCGCAGCAACTCAGCCAGCAGACCGCCGCCGTTGACCCGCCGGGCCGCGTCGCCCGCATGAACCTCGCCGAAGGCCCCGTCAGCTACGCACCAGCGGATACAGGCGGCGACCCGCGCTGGACGCCCGCCTCGCTGAACCGGCCACTGACCACCGGCGACCGGCTCTGGACCGGCCAGCGAGCGCGGTCCGAGCTGCACATCGGCTCGACCGCCGTGCGCCTGAGCGAGCAGACCAGTCTCGATTTCCTCGAACTCGACGACGACACCACCCAGTTGCGCTTGGCGCAGGGCACGATGAAGCTGCGCGTGCGCAACCTGTTTGAGGGCCAGCGAATCGAGATCAACACGCCCAACCTGGCGTTTGTCATCACCCAGCCCGGCGATTACCGCATCGACGCCAACCCCGCCAGCAACCTCGGCGCCGGCACCACCCGCGTCGTGGTGCAGCAGGGTGCCGGCACGATTTACGGCGACGGCGGCGCGTCGGTCAATATTGCTTCCGGCCAGCAGGCCAATTTCACCGATACGCAGCTGACCCCCGCCGGCCCGGGGCCTGAAGTGCAGGACGGCTTCGATGCCTGGGCGCATCAGCGCGACCGGCTGGAAGACCAGTCGGTGTCGGCGCGCTACGTCCCGCGCGAAGTGGTCGGCTACCAGCAGCTCGACAACTACGGCGACTGGAATCAGGACCCGACCTACGGCGCCGTGTGGCTGCCGCGCGCCGTGCCCGTGAACTGGGCACCCTACCGTGACGGCCACTGGAGCTGGATAGCCCCCTGGGGCTGGACCTGGGTGGATGACGCGCCCTGGGGCTTTGCGCCCTTCCACTATGGCCGTTGGGCGCAGATCGGCCCGCGCTGGGGCTGGGTGCCGGGGCGGCTGGCGCCGCGGCCGGTGTATGCGCCCGCGCTGGTGGCCTTTATCGGCGGCAACGCAGGCGGCGTGAACTGGAATGTATCGATCGGCCAGCAAGGGCCGCGGCCCAGCCTGGGCTGGTTCCCACTGGCGCCCGGCGAAGCTTTCAGACCGGCCTACCGGCACAGCCCGCGCTACATCACCAACGTGAACCACAACATCGTGGTGACCAACATCAACGTCACCAACAACTACCGCTACCAGCGGCGCGGCGACGCCGTGAGCGCAATGAGCGCCGAAGACTTCGCCCGCGGCCAGCGCGTGCGCCCGGAGGGCCATCGCCTGAACCCGGCCGACCTGGGTCGCGCCCAGGTGCTGGTGCCCGAGCGCGGCGGCCTGCCGCAACGCGTGGCCAACCTGCGCGACTTGCCGAGGGTCGCCAACCCGGCCGCGCTGCCGCCCGCTGCAGTCGCCGTGCGGCCGGTAGTGACCAGCCAGGCCCAGCAGCCCGGCTGGCGTGATGAACGACGTGATGAACGACGTGATGAGCGACGTGATGAGCGACGTGATGAGCGACGTGATGAGCGACGCGAGGACAGACGAGAGGACCGGCGCGAGGACAGACGTGAAGAGCGTCAAAACGATCCTCGCGACGCCGCCCGTGTCGGTAGGCCAGGTGAGGCTCTGGGTCAATTGCCACGGCCGGGTCAGCCCGCCCTTCCCCAGCAGGGCGCCGCGCAAGACCGGGGTGCGTTTGACGCCGAACAACGTGCACGCGCCGAGCAGCACCGCCAGCAGCAGGAGCGACTGCAAGGTCAGCCAGGTCAGCAGGCCCCACAAGGGCTGATGGGCCAGCAGCGCGAGCAGGAGCGTCAGCAGCGTGAACTTGAGCGTCAGCAACGAGAACTCGCGCGCCCGCAGCAAGACCGCGCTGGCCCGGGCGGGCAGCGCCAGACGGGTGACGAGTCCCTCGGGCAGCGCGCCTTGCGCGAACAGGCACAGAGAAACGTGAACGGCAACCCCAACCCAGCGGGGCCGCCGCTGCAGCCTGGCCGGCCAGATGCCGGGCGAGACCCGATCGAGCAGGCGCAGCGCGAGCAGCAGCGCCTGCAGCGCGACCAGCAGCGCCAGCAAGTCGACGCCGCGCGCCAGCAGGACCAGCAGCGCCGGCAGAACGAAGACTCGGTTGGTCAGCGCGCCCAGCAGGAACAGGCGCAAAGGCAGCAGCAAGCACAGCGACAGGCGCAGGAACAGCAGGCTAAGCAGGCCCAACAAACTCAACAGCGCGCCCAGCAGGACCAGGCCCGGCAGCAACAAGCGGCAGAGCAACAGCAGCTTCAACAACGTGCGCAGCAAGACCAGCAACGCCAGCAGCAGGATCAGGCTCGCCAGCAGCAAGCGGCAGAGCAACAGGCACAGCAAGCTCAGCAACGCGCCCAGCAGGATCAACAGCGCCAGGCGCGCGAGCAGCAACAGCAACAAATGCAACGCCAGCAGCAAGACCAGGCCCGGCAGGCAGCGCAGCAACAGGCCGCCCAACAGCAAGCCCAGCGCCAGCAAGCCCAGGAACAGCAAGCCCAGCAAGCTCAACAAGCGCAGCAGCGCGCCCAACAGGATCAGGCACGCCAGCAACAAATGGCTCAGCAGCAACAGCAGCAACTTCAGCAGCGAGCCCAGCAGGAGCAGCAGCGCCAGGCCCGGGAACAGCAGCAACTTGTCCAGCAGCAACAGCGCCAGCAGCCAGACCAGCCACGGGCGGCGGGACGCGAGCGTCAGCCGCGTCCGGGTGAGGCCGTCAGCGGCGCACCGGTTGACGAGCGTGGCAACCGAAGGCGCGAATAACCGGCCAGCGCCGCCTACAGGGTCAACACCCAGTCACATCCATCGCCCGGCAACCCATTTGCTATAACTTTAATAGCTGACTGCGCATGTAATTCATGGGCTACAGGGCCATTTCACTCATAAACTCCTCCCGACAGCCTGCCTCCCCATCGCCGCAGCGGCTTTCTGCTGGGCAGACGTCTTTGCGCCAACCCAAGCCGCACCCCGAACGCGCCGGCCGAAAAACTCACGCAAAACTACCTAAGGGTCATTCCGCTTGTGCCATTGCGCCGCGCAGCTAGCATTCAGCCTGTGTTTTCGGCAATCACTTTATGATTTTTGCGGGGTAATTTGCAGTGCTTTCCCAGCCTGCATCTAGCTCTTACACTTCACACACAGTCAATTTCCGGAGCGCAACTTGCCAGTGGAATTCATCCTAGAAACGCGCGGCCTCGCCAAAGAGTTCAAGGGCTTTGTCGCCGTCAACAATGTCGATTTGAAAGTCCAGCGCGGCCACATCCACGCGTTGATCGGCCCGAACGGCGCCGGAAAAACGACTTTTTTCAACCTGCTGACCAAGTTTTTGCACCCGACCCGCGGCACCATCACGTTTAACGGTGTCGACATCACCAGCGAAAAACCCGCGCAGACCGCGCGCCGCGGCATCGTTCGCTCGTTCCAGATTTCCGCCGTCTTTCCGCACATGACCGTGCTGGAGAATGTGCGCGCCGCGCTGCAGCGCAACCTCGGCACCTCGTTTCATTTCTGGAAAGCCGAGGACACGCTGTTTCACCTGCATGACCGTGCCCGGGCCCTGCTGGCTGAAGTCGATCTGAGCCACTTCGCCGACGAACTGACGGTGAACCTGCCCTACGGCCGCAAGCGCGCGCTCGAGCTTGCCACCACGCTGGCACTGGAGCCCGAGCTGATGCTGCTCGACGAGCCCACGCAGGGCATGGGCCATGAAGACGTTGACCGTGTGACGCAGCTGATTAAAAAAGTCTCGGCCGGCCGCACGATTTTGATGGTCGAGCACAACATGAATGTGGTCTCCAGCATCGCCGACCGCATCACGGTGCTGCAGCGCGGTGCCATCATCGCTGACGGCCCGTACGCCGAGGTGTCGAAAAATCCGCTGGTGATGGAAGCCTACATGGGCACCACAAGCACTGAGCTGGCGGGTGGCCACTGATGACCAAAGAACTCCTGAAAATTGAAGACCTGCACGCCTGGTACGGCGAGTCGCACATCCTGCATGGCGTGAACCTGAGCGTGCATGAAGGCGAAGTGGTGACGCTGCTGGGCCGCAACGGTGCCGGCCGAACCACCACGCTGCGCGCGATTGTCGGTATGACGGGCATGCGCAAGGGCTCGATCAAAATCAATGGCGAAGAAGCCATCAAACTGGCGCCGCACAAGGTGGCGCGGCTTGGCATTGGCTATTGCCCGGAAGAGCGCGGCATTTTTGCCAGTCTGTCGGCCGAAGAGAACCTGATGCTGCCGCCGGTGATCACGCCTGGCGGCATGAGCATCGACGAAATTTACGCCATGTTTCCGAACCTGAAAGAGCGCGCCAGCAGCCCCGGCACGCGGCTGTCGGGCGGCGAGCAGCAAATGCTGGCGGTCGCGCGCATCTTGCGCACCGGCGCGCGTCTGCTGCTGCTCGATGAAATCTCCGAAGGCCTGGCGCCCGTCATTGTGCAAAAGCTGGCCGAGATGATCCTGACGCTTAAAAGTCGCGGCTACACCATCGTGCTGGTCGAGCAAAACTTCCGCTTCGCCGCACCGCTGGCCGACCGCTTCTATGTGATGGAGCACGGCCGCATCGTCAAGCAGTTTGCTCAAGCCGAGCTGGCCGACAACACCGAGATGCTGCATGAATACCTCGGCGTCTGAAGACCGGTCGCATTCCTCTTTTTCTCAACCCCTTCCCCTCATCAACCCCGTCTGGAGACACCCATGAAATTCAAGAAACTCATCGCCGCGATGGCACTCGGCCTCGGCGCCGTCGCGTCTAGCCCGGCCTTCGCGCAAGGCACCGGTCCGGTCAAGATCGGTTTCATCACCGACATGTCCAGCCTGTACGCCGATATCGACGGCCCGGCCGGTGGTGAAATGGTCAAGTGGGCGGTGCAGGACTTCGGCGGCAAGGTACTGGGACGTCCGGTTGAGGTGCTGACCGCCGACCACCAGAACAAGGCCGACGTCGCCAGCTCCAAGGCACGCGAGTGGATCGACAAGGACGGCCTGTCGATGCTGATCGGTGGCACCAGCTCTGGAACGGCGATCGCCATGTCCAAGGTCACTAACGAAAAGAAACGCCCCTTCATCGCCATCGGCCCCGGATCAGCCCGCCTGACCAATGAAGACTGCACGCCGTATACCGTGCATTACGCCTACGACACCGTGGCGCTGGCCAAGGTGGCGGGGACAGCGCTGGTCAAGGCCGGCAACAAGAACTGGTTCTTCCTGACCGCCGACTACGCCTTTGGCTATTCACTTGAAGGCGACGCATCGACGGTGGTGAAGGCCAATGGCGGTACGGTAGCCGGCGCGGTGCGCCATCCGCTCAATGCGTCTGACTTCTCGTCGTTCCTGTTGCAAGCACAGTCGTCGAAGGCGCAGATTCTCGGCCTGGCCAATGCCGGCGGCGACTTCACCAATGCGATGAAGGCAGCGAAAGAATTTGGCATCACCAAAACCATGAAGGTAGCTGGCCTGCTGGTATTCATCAACGACGTGCACAGCCTGGGTCTGGCCAACACCGAAGGTCTGCAACTGGCCGACAGCTGGTACTGGAACCAGGACGATGCGTCACGCAAGTTCGCCAAACGCTTCTTTGACAAATACAAGCGCATGCCGTCCAGCCTGCAGGCCGCCGACTATTCTGCCGCCACCAACTACCTGAAAGCCGTGCAAACCGCTGGCACCACCGACGCAGACAAGGTCATGAGCACGCTCAAGTCGATGAAGATTGACGACTTCTATCACAAAGGCACCATCCGCGCCGACGGCCGCATGATCCACGACATGTACCTGTTCGAAGTCAAGAGCGCGAAGGAATCGACCACGCCGTGGGATTACTACAAAACGATCGCCAAGATTCCTGGCGAGCAGGCGTTCACCACGGTGGCCGAATCAAAGTGCTCCCTGCTGAAGAAGTAATCTGATTCGAAGGTGGTTGGCAGCACGGACTGTCAGCCACCTTTTCATATTCTTCTTCTCTGTATTCAAAGTAGTGTTCGCAAGCCGCGTGAACTAACAGGTCTTCATGGAAATTTTTGGCATTCCCCTTCAAGCCTTTCTGGGCCAGCTCTTGCTGGGCCTGGTCAATGGCGCGTTCTATGCGCTGCTCAGCCTCGGGCTGGCCGTGATCTTCGGCTTGCTGGGCATTGTGAATTTTGCGCATGGCGCGCTCTATATGCTGGGCGCGTTCGCGGCCTGGATCATGCTCGACCAGCTAGGCATTAATTACTGGGCGGCGCTGATTCTGGCGCCGCTGGTCGTCGGCATGATCGGCGTGGTGATCGAGCGGCTGTTCCTCAGGCACCTCTATAAGCTCGACGAGATTTACGGCCTGTTGCTGACATTCGGGCTGACGCTGATTGCAGAGGGAATTTTCCGCGAGCTGTATGGCGTGTCGGGCCAGAACTACCCGGTGCCCGAACTGCTGTCGGGCGCCACCAACCTCGGCTTCATGGTGCTGCCCAACTACCGCGCCTGGGTGGTGCTGGCGTCATTGGTGGTGTGTCTGGGCACCTGGTACCTGATCGAGCGCACGCGGCTGGGCGCCTACCTGCGCGCGGGCACTGAAAATGCGCCGCTGGTGCAGGCCTTCGGCATCAATGTGCCGATGATGGTCATGCTGACCTATGGCGCGGGCGCTGCGCTGGCGGCCCTGGCCGGTGTGCTGGCCGCGCCGATCATTCAGGTCAATCCGCTGATGGGTTCCAACCTCATCATCGTGGTGTTTGCCGTGGTGGTGATAGGCGGCATGGGCTCGATTCTGGGCTCGGTGATTACCGGCCTGGGACTGGGACTGGTCGAGGGCATGACGCGTGTGTTTTACCCGGAGGCCTCAAGCATTGTGGTGTTTGTGGTGATGGTGCTGGTCTTGATGGTCAGACCCGCCGGCCTGTTTGGTAAAGAACTATGACCCCCACGCTTTTCACTTCGTGTAATACGCTGCCCCCCGAGGGGGCCGCTGCGCCTGCGGTCTGGCGGAGCCAGTCCCGCGGCCCCGGCTTGGACAGGCCATCGGTGTCAATTTATGCGTGTGGTGTGTTGCGCACCCTGGCGTTCGGAAACATGCTATGAGCAACTCCAATAAACTTATCCGCATCACCTACATCGCGCTGCTGGCGCTGGCACTGCTGGCACCCATGCTCGGGCTGTACCCGGTGTTCGTGATGAAGCTGCTGTGCTTCGCGCTGTTCGCCTGCGCCTTCAATTTGCTGCTGGGCTTCACCGGGCTGCTGTCGTTCGGCCATGCGGCTTTTTTCGGCTCGGCGGCTTACATCACCGCCTATCTGGTCAAGTCGCTAAGCTGGACGCCCGAGACCGCGATTCTGGCGGGCGCGGTCGGCGCCGGGCTGATTGGTCTGGTTGTCGGCGCCGTTGCCATTCGGCGCCAGGGGATTTACTTCGCGATGATCACGCTGGCCATTGCACAGATGATTTACTTCGTCTGCCTGCAGGCGCCGTTTACCGGCGGCGAAGACGGCCTGCAGGGCGTGCCGCGCGGCAAATTGCTCGGTGCCTTCTCGCTGGAATCGGACACCACGATGTACTACTTCGTGGTCGCGGTGTTCGTGCTGTGCTTTCTGTTAATTGCACGCATCGTCAATTCACCGTTCGGCCAGGTGTTGAAGATGATTCGCGAGAACGAGCCCCGCGCCATCTCACTGGGCTACCACGTTGACCGCTACAAGCTGCTGGCCTTTGTGCTGTCGGCAGCGCTCGCCGGTCTGGCGGGTTCACTCAAGACGCTGGTGATGGGTTTTGCTACCTTGACGGATGTGCACTGGTCGATGTCGGGCGAAGTCATCCTCATGACGCTGCTGGGCGGCGTCGGCACCTTGTTCGGCCCGGTGTTCGGCGCCGGCATCGTGATTTCGCTGCAGAACCTGCTGGCTGACAAGGTCGGCTCGTGGGTCACGGTGATCATCGGCGTGATTTTCGTGATCTGCGTGCTGGCCTTCCGCAAGGGTGTGGTCGGCGAGCTGCAGGCCTATCTGGAGCGGCGTGGCCAGGCCGCCAAGGCGGTTGACGCGGCGAAGACCTCACCAGCCGTCACGCCACACGCCTGATATTTCAGTTCAAAAAAAGCGCGTCCCGGCTTTTCGCCTGACACGTTTTTTTATTAATCGCTATGCTTTTAATAGCTGCTGGCGCAGGTTTTACCTGGGCTAGCGGCCAGTTTTACTAAAATTTCGCCTCAGAACCCATCATGGAGCAGCGCTTTGGCCGCTGACTCAATGATGGCGATAGACCGCCGCCTCAAAGTCCACAAAGCCCGGATAGGCGGCCACGTCCTGGAACGGCAAGATTTGCGAGCCGAAGAAGCCGCCGATGCCGGTGGTGCGGTCAATCCAGTAAAAGAGATTGCCCAGTCCGGCCCACATCAGCGAGCCGACCGGGCGACCGGTGGCCGTCTTTTCTTCGTTCCGCTGGAAGGTATAGGCCCAGGTCTTGCGAATGCCGGGATCAAACTCGCCGTCATTCGACAGCGCCGGGATCGAGGTCTTCCAGCCACCGGAAGTCATGCCTGCCGGCAGGCCATTCCTGCACATCTGTTCCACCGTATCAGCCTGCAGCACCCGGCCGTGCTGGCCCTTGCCGTCGTTCAAAAACATGCGGATGAACTTCATGTACTCGCCCACGCTGGCATAGAGGCCGTGGCCGCCCATGTCCATCTCTGGGGGCTGCGGCAGGATCAGGTCAGGCAGCGGCGTCAGCCGGCCGTCTTGCGCACGGTCGTGCAGCACGGCCAGCCGTGCCTTCATCGAATCGGTCAGGGTGAAGCCGATGTCTTTCATGCCCAGCGGGCCAAAAATGCGCTCGGCCATCACCTCGCCGAGGCGCTTGCCGCGCTGCTGCTCGACGATGCGTCCCAGCCAGTCGATGTTGACGCCGTAAGTCCAGGCCTCGCCGGGGTCGTGCAGCATCACGGTGCGAATCGAGGCGAAGGTGCTGGAAACCACGGTCGGAATGCCCTTGGCGGTGCGGTATTTCAGGTCGTCGTGGCTGAAAAATTCGTAGCACAGACCGGACGTGTGCAACATCAGGTCGTTCACAGTGATGTCGCGTTTGGGCGGGTGGCTTTTCGGTTGGCCCGAGGCGTCAAAGCCGCCCAGCACCTGCAGCTCGGCAATCTCCGGCACGTAGGTTTTAGCGGCATCGTCCAGGCTGACCTTGCCCTCTTCCACCAGCTGCATCAGACAGGTGCCCGTCAGCGCCTTGGTGGTTGAAAAGATGGCCATCACCGAGTCCAGCGTCATCGGGTCATCCTTGGCCAGAGAGCGCTTGCCCGCGCAGCCTTCGTAAAAGTTGCCGTCCCGGTCCGTCGCCATGGCCACCACCCCAGGCGCACCACCGGCCCGGTTGACGGTGTAATTCAAAATTGTGTCGGCCGCCTGTTTGATCGTCGTTGTCATGTGTTGTCTCCCTGGGTTGTGTGCGTCTGGCGACGCAGTGAATCGGACACCCGGAACAGGCAAATGACAAAGTCATGCCTTTTCCGTTCAACACTGTGCAGCATGTATTGCAAAAAGGCCACTACTTTGGATTTGGGGCGCCGCCCCGTGTTCCGCCGGACCCCCTCAGCGCCGTCTTATTCCGCTTTTAAATCATTCGTAAACGCGAAGCCGACGAAGTGCACCAATGATTTAGGAATGGAATCAGCGTCAAGGCCCATCGCTCGAGAGCGCATACGCCACATGCTGTGGCGTCACCAGCTCGCCCTGCCCGTTGGGCACCGGTTGAATGCTGATGACTGGCTGCATCGCGTTGACGCGGCCGAAAATCGTGGCGAAGGCGATGTCGGCGGCATCGCGGCCGGTACAGAAGCGCACGAAGCCCATCGGAATTGCGGTGCCCGAGGGGTCGAACATGAACCACCGGCCTGCCGCACCGTCAGACAGATACACCTCGACATAGGCATGAAAGTCGGGCGGGCCCAGGGCCGGGTCGGCGCCGTAGTCCATGCCACTGGTCATGCGCGCCGGAATATTCACGGCGCGGCATAGCGCAATCATCAGGTGCGCAAAGTCGCGGCAGACACCGACGCGTTCGATGACGGTGTCAATCGCCGATGTATTGCTGTTGCTGGTGTTGCTCTGGAAGCTGACATGCTGCTGCACCCAGTCGCAAATGGCCTGCGCGCGGCTGTAGCCCGTCGGCAAATGACCGAACTCTTTGCTGGCCAGATTCATCAGTCGGTCTGACTGGCAATAGCGGCTTGGCGACAGGTAGGTCAGTACCTCGCCCGGCAGCGCGTGCGCGCTGAGCTCGACCAGGTCTTGTGGCCGCGCCTCGAAATGCGTGATGTCGAGCACCGCGCTGTAGCTCAGCGTGAGCGGCCCGGCGGCTGCCCGAAGCCGCAGAAACCGGTTCTGCGTGGCCGCGTCCGTGTAGAAGCTGACCGGCAGGTTCTGGCTCAGCTGCAGCGATTCATGCACCACGGTTTGCCGCGGCGTGTGGGCGGCATGGATGTTGAAGATGAAGTCACAGCCCGCGTCAAGCACCTCGTAGGCAAGCTGGGTGGAAAGTTCAAGCCGGACCATAAAACGGTTTCATGAAAGGGGCGCCATGACAAAAAAACAGGGGCGATAGAAAACCAGAAAACGCCCGACTGCTCGATTGGGCCACCGAAACCAGCACTGTTTCGCCGCTGGCGGCGTTGACCGAAGATCAGTTGTTGTGGGGTCTGACAGGGCACCGGCACCGGGGCCTACAGCGGTCGGTTCGGCCTATGGTCTACAGCTGCAAACGCTATTATTTTTATAGCTGCTCGCGCAAGTTATACCTGGGCTGGAGGCCTGTTTAGCATTGAATCCGGGCTTTCTGATGCTGCCAGACAAGCCCACACCCACATATCCCGGTCAGGTCACCTTCACGGCCCGGCCAATGAACTGGATCGGTCCGGTCGGCTTGCCCGTCGGTGATCCGCCAGGCGGCTCGAGTGTCAGCTCGAACAGCTGGTTCGGCTGTAGTGGCGGCAGCTTGTCCAGTGGCAGTCGGATGGTTTCGCCCGGCTTCACCAATCCCAGCGACACCGGTGCATCCCAGGTGTCGGCTTTAGTCCAGAACTGCAGCGCTTTTTCTGGCGGTACGGCCGGGGCCGGGGCCTGGCCGACAGGAATCAGGCTGAGTTGTTGTGTGCCGCTGGCCTGCACCACCCAACCCGGGGCGTTGCCACCCGGCGCCACCAGCACGACCACATACTGCGCCGGCGCGCCGCCCGCGGGCTGCGGCCCGAGGCGCGTGACCAGCACCGCCGCCAGCACGGCAGCGGCGGCAAAGCCGGTACCCGCAAGACCGCGCCAAAACTGCACGCTGGACCACCAGCCAGGCGATGCAGCTTGACTGGGTGGTCGCCGCGGCGCCGAAACCCTCTGTTCGGCGGCTGCAGGCGTGCTGCGCCCCTGCGCCTGCAGGCTGCTTTCAATGCGCTGCCACAACTGCGCCGAGGGTTCGACCGGCTCGGCCAGCGTGGTCAGCGGGAGCAACTGCGCTTGCCAACGGTTCACCGCCCCACGCAGCGGCGCCTCAACAGCCATACGCTGCTCGACTTCAAGACGGCGCGCATACGGCAGCGTGCCCAGCACATACTCGCCGGCCAGCTGGTCGATATCTTCGGGGCTGGCTGACGCGCTCATCCCATGCACTCCCGCAGCGTGCCCATGCTGCGCTTGATCCACGCCTTTACGGTGCCCAGCGGCGTCTTGGTGCGCTCGGCAATCTCACCGTGCGAGCAGCCATCCACATAGGCGTACAAGATGCAGTTGCGCCGCGCCGGATCCAGACGCGACAGGCAATCGTTCAGCTTGCCCAGACTGGCATTGAGCTCAAACGCATCGGTGATGTGGTGATGGGCTTCCATGGAACTTTGGGCGTCTAGCGTGTCAAGCGTTTCTTCGTCAACAAATACTTCGCGCGCCCCTTGGCGAACCGCGTTCAGCGCCGCGTTGCGCACGACGCTGTAGATCCATCCCCGGCCGGCGCCGCGTGCCGCGTCAAAGCTGGCGGCCTGCATCCAGATATTCATGAAGGCGTCGTGCAGCACGTCCTCGGCCTGTTGCCGCTGCCGCACGATGCGAAGCGCCACGCCCAGCAGGTAGCGGCTTTCCCGGTTGTAGATGCGTTCGAGTGCCTGCCGGTTGCCGAGTGCGCAATCGTGCAGGGCTTGTTCGTAGTCAAACGCGTCCGCGGCGTCAGGCGCGTAGATGTCAGTGGGCAAAGGCGTCAAGTCAGGCTCACTCCGCGTCAGTCAATCGGGCTGCCGCGCCGCTGGTTTTGCGGCGCGGTGCTTCCATCGTACTGATATTAGCCGACGATTTCAGGTGCGCATGCAGTCGGTGCGCGACCGCTCAGACAGCTTGTCAGGCCGCTTTCCAGAAGATGTAGTCAGCCTGGTATTTCACGATCTCTTTGGCACCCTTGTTGGCCGGGCTGCACATCGTTGATGGCGCCACGCCACCCTTGAGCGCGACCCGCTGGATGTGCGTCACGCCAGTCATCGCGCCGGCGCCCATCGCGGGATTGGCCTTGACTAGCTGGTACGGCAAATTGCCAGCGCCGGCAGGCGCCACGGCCAGCTGTGTCGCCGTCAGTTTGGAGCCGTCCATCGATTCCCAGGTGGCCGGTGGGCCATAGTAAGTGCCGACCTGCTTGCCGCTGCGATCGTTCAGCACGGCCTTAGGGCCAACAAACACCCATTCCGTCATGCCCGGCGCATTGGCCTTGTCGCGGCATTCATAGGTGATCTCGCCCACGCCCACGGTTTCCATCGCCACTTTGTTGCCAGCCGGCACCTTCACGGCGTCGGGCAGGCTGTCCTGCGAATACATCGCCATCGGCTTCATCGGCGCCATTGACGTCATCGATCCGCAGGCGCTGAGCAGGGCAACAGCCGACACGGTGGCGAGCATGGAAAGGTGTTTGATCGACATGGTATTTCTCCAAAAAAGATTTGATCGGGTTGTGCAAACAAGGCAGCGTTTTTTGCGCTGCTGCAGGTACTACACGCGGCGGGGTGTTTTGGATGCAGCGGGAGGCCATTATTTTTTCTGGAGGTCAGCCGTACGGCAACCAGTGACCACGCCCGGTTTAAGCAAACGCTACTTTTTTAATAGCTGCTGCCGCAGGTATTACCTGGGCTGGAGGCCTGAAGCATGGTTGAAAACGGTCCAGGGCGTCCGGAGATGAAGGATCCCGCCCGAGGGACAGCCAAGTGGCCGGGAGCGGCCGCGGAATTTTTCGCTGCGCCCTGCGGGTTTCGGCGCCGAAACCGGTCGCTGGCCAGTGACTGGAATCAGACTATCCGCGCAGGCCGCGCGCGGGCGCGAGTTCCCGTGCGAGGCTGCGCGGCAGCAGGTCGCGAAACAGACCCGTGATGTCCTTCAAGGTCTTGCGCGCGAGCGTCTCTCCATGCCTGGCCGACAACACGGCCATGACGTCAGTGCGGGCATACCAGAGTGCCACCGGTCCCTGCGCAAAACGCACCCGTTGCATCGACCTGGGGTAATGGAGTTCGCCAAACTCGCCCATGGCATTGAGCATGAGCTGGCGAATGACCTCGGTCTGGTCGCCGAGCAGGGAGGCCGTGAAGTCGGCAGCACCGAGCAGGGCCAATCCGCTGCTCTTTAGTCTTGATTTCAACCAGCGCATGACATACCCGCTTTCTCGCACAAAAAATTGTGCAAGAAGCGATTAAAAGCCGAGGCCTCTGCGCCTGCACTTCTTATTTGTGAGCGCATGTTGCTCTGGCTGTTCTCTATGGAGGTGATGTTTCACGAAGCAGCCAGAGGGACGCGCAAACCCAGGTACTACATATCCAACGCTGATGCTCCTGTAATAATTTGTTCGGCCCACATTTGATATCTGCATCGCGCTACAGCGAGCATTGAATCGCTGCATCAATCCCACACGGCTAGCGGGCTGAGGGGCCGCTGGAAATTGCGGGCTTGCTGGACGCCCCCGGCCATTTCTCTCACCGTTGTGACATAGTGCCTGAAGATTCTTGAGTTGCGCTGCTAGCATCAAATGGCCTCATACAGCTCAAACCCAGGATTCTCATGCACCGACGTTCTCTCCTCTCCCTGTCCATGGTCGGTATCAGTGCTCTGACACTTCCCATGGCCGCACTGCCCCAGGTTATCGATATCAATGACGCCATCAACAAGGCGGGCCGGCAGCGAATGCTCAGCCAGCGCATGGTCAAGAGCTACATGGCACTCGGCCAGAAAGTGCATGGAGACAACGCGAACAAGATACTGTCGGCTTCGATGGCGCTGTTTGACCGCCAGCTCACTGAGCTGAAGGCCTTTGCACCGACGCCGGAACTGAAGACCACTTATGGCTCGCTGGAGTCAGCGTGGAGTGACTACAAGGGCGCGCTGGTCGGCGCTGCCGCCGCCAAAGCCGGCGCGGAGCAGGTATTGAGCCTGTCCGGCAAAGTGCTTCAGCTAGCCAACCAGGGAACCGTACAGCTTGAGGGTGTTTCCGGGAAGCCGGTGGGCCGACTGGTCAACATCGCCGGTCGCCAGCGCATGCTCAGCCAGCGCATGGCCGCTTTCTACCTGAGCGCCAGCTGGGGGGTGCAGGCCACCACGTCCGCTGCGGAAATAAGCAAGGCGAAAGACGAATTCCTCAAAGCGCATGAAGTTCTCAAGGCTGCGGCCGAAACCAACGCCAGCATCAAGGCCGAACTTCAACTCGCGGAGACGCAGTTCACCTTTTTCGACACGGCGCTGCGCAGTCTGCGGCCAGGTGTGGGCGAAATTGAGGCCCAGAATAATGTGTTCACGACCAGTGAACGGATCCTGCAGGTGATGGATGGCGTGACGGGCATGTACTCCAAGCTGGCTTGAGAAATTTTCTGCGTGGTCCACTGCCTGGCAGTCTGCCAAGCCGTCTGCCAGACCGATAACAGGCCTCCAGGAATGCTGCGCGTCACCACGCTACCGGCAGCAATCACCGCGCCTCACGGAAGGTGGCCAGCAGCAAGCCCAGACCCAGCAAACCCATGGCCGCAGACGCCACCCGATTGGCCCGGGTACGGCTGCGAGCGTACACGTCGCGCACCCGCGGGCGCGAGAACAGATAGGCCAGCAGCAGGTGCCACGCCAGCGCATTGACCACAATCATGACGACGGCACACACCTGCAGCAATGGCGCAGGCGCGGCCGGAAAAGACGCGGCAAACACGCTGCCAAAAAACAAGGCTGACTTGGGATTGGTGATGTTCGTCAGCAAACCGAGCCGAAACGCAGCCGGCCGGGATATCGCCGGCAGGCTGCCACTCATTTCAGGACCGCGCGAACGCCACAGCCGGCTGGCGACGTAGATCAGGTACAGCCCGCCCGCCACTTGCAGCGCCAGGCGCAGGCCAGGAAAAACCTGAAACACCACGTTCACCCCCAGCACCGCAAAAGTAGCCCAAGCCACCGCACCCACAGTCACGCCCAGCGCCGCAAACACCGCACTCTGGCCGCGGTCACTGGCGACGAGTTGCGACACCAGCAGCACGTTGGCGCCGGGGCTGAGCAAGGCGGCGGCGTGGAGGAGCCAGATGGTGAGGAGGGTGGGAAGCATGGGAGCCGTCCTGACAGGCATGAGCAGAGTCTCTGCATGGTAAGTGCGAAGACACGGCCCCGCCAGATAAACCCAAGTCGCGGGGCGCGGCGCCTGACACGGGTTTCCCCGCATCCTCACCGCGAACCCGGCCGGAACCAAAATCGACAGCCGCCTCTCAAAGCCAAACCTCTGTTCCAGGGGGAAAACAACAACAAGGAGACAGCCATGAAATTCAATCGAATCGTGATGACGGTGGTGAGCGCGGGCGCGCTGGGCTTTTTGGCGTCGTGCGCGGCACCGGGGGGCGGCTCGCAAGACACCAGCGCGGTGCTCGACAAGGCCAACCGCGCGATGGGCGCCGCCACAGTGAAAAGCATCCGCTTTGCCGGCACCGGCACAGGCTCGACCTACGGCCAGGCGTTTCAGCCGAACCTGCAGTGGCCACGCCTGAACTATTCCGGTTTTTCTCGCGTGCTTGATTACGACAACGCCGCCATGCGCGAGGAATTCGCCCGCAGCCGGGCAGAGGCGACCGGCGGCGGCGCGGTGCCGCTGATGGGTGAAGGCGAACAACGCGTGGTCGCGCTGGTACGCGGCGATCAGGCCTGGAACCTGATTGGCCCGGCGCCCCAGCCCGCGCCCGTGGCACTGGACGCGCGCATCCACGACCTGTGGACCAGTCCGCACGGCGTATTGAAGGCCGCGATGAAAAACAAGGCTTCGGCGAGCCGCGTGCTTGAGGCCGGCAAGGCCTATTCGGTGCTGTCATTCACCGAGCCCGGCCGTTTCAGCGCGAAGGCCTATGTCAACGAACAGGGCCTGGTCGAACGGGTGGACTCCCGTCTGCCCAACCATGTCGTGGGTGACAGCAGCGTCGAGACTACCTACAGCGGCTACAAAGATTCGGGCGGCGTGCAATTCCCCAGTCGCATTCGCC
>JANNKV010000088.1:0-2334 GCA_031396485.1 Polaromonas sp.
GGATCAAGCCGTGGTTGTGACAAAAGCGGATCATTGTGGCCACGGGAAATTGCAGCATCTGGTCGGTCGGGCACGACCAGATGCAACCCATCATCGGCAGAAAATACCAGTCGCGAAACTGACTGGAAAATTTTTCGGCGCGCAGAAAATCACCCAGTGGCTGCTGCATTTCGGCGTCGCGGCTGCTGAGGGCCAGCGCCGTGGTGACGCGGTTGAAGCGAACGATGTCTGCGAGCATGCGCAGAAACTTCAGGTTCCACAGGTTGTTGCGCTGGGCGAACACGCTGCTCAGGCTGGAGCCGCTCCATTCCAGACCATCCCCGTTCATGGCATCGGGCACCTTGACCGAAAACGACATGTCCGATTTGGCAGTTTCTACGCCCAGTTCGGCAAAAAGCTGGATCAGGTTCGGATAGGTTCGTTCGTTGAACACCAGAAAACCCGTGTCAACGCCATGGGTCACCAGACGTCCGCCTGCATTGCCAGGCAGGGTCACGTCAACCGTGTGGGTGTGGCCGCCGAAGTAGGAACCGGCTTCGAAGAGTGTGATGTTTGCCTGGCCCCGCAGGGCGTGGGCTGCGGCGAGGCCGGATATGCCCGAACCGACGATGGCCACCCGCGGCAAAAAACGGGTGGGATCGGCTGGCCTGATGGTGCCGGTCATGCCGGCACCGGATGTATAAAAATGCTGCGAAGCGCCCCGACGCGAACGAGGGAGGGAGGGAGGAGGAGGAGCGCCCCGGGATTGCAGCTGAACCTGATCGGCTCAGAAGGCTTCGCAACAATGAAACTGTTTTTGTGTCTGCAAGGCTGGGGAATACCCAAGGCCTTGCCGATGGAGGTATGAGCCCCTTCGCCTTGCTGGAGTTCCCCGAATTGGCAAAGCAGCAGACGTAAAGTTTTGTGAACCTTGTGAATGCGGAGCGCCGCAAGCGCGTAGGAAATACCGCCAGCGACAGCGCTCAACCGGGCGTTCAGGAACGCCCGGCCCAAGAAAGACATCCGCCCATGATTGCGACGGCCGAAGGCAATGTGCATATGCCATCATACGGCAAATAATACCGATGAGTCAAATAACGACTGACCAGTATTGCGCACCGGCAGGGTATTCATAACAGGTCACGCCCTCGCTGGCCGGGGGTGGCCCCGCATCGACTACCTGACGCTGAGCTGCTTTTCGATTTCCTTGACGAATGCCCCGCTGGCCGGATCAGCCATCGAATTGAAGGCCGCCACCTGAACGCCATCACGTGCAATCACATACTTGTAGAAATTCCAGCGCGGCGGGGTGTTGGTTTTGGTGGCCAGCTCTTTGAACAAGGGAATGGCATCCTTGCCGGTGACGCTCGATTTGGCAGCCATCGGAAACTTCACGCCAAAGGTGTTCGCGCAAAACTCGGCGATTTGCTTGTTGCTGCCGGTTTCCTGTGAAAAGTCGTTGGATGGGACACCCAGCACGACAAGCCCCCGGTCCTTGTATTTGGAATACAAGGCCTCCAGTCCTTCATATTGGGATGTAAAACCGCAAAAACTGGCGGTATTGACGACCACCACCACCTTGCCGCTGTATTGGCACAGCGATTGGGGTTTTTCATCCTGCAAACGGAGGTAGCTTTGTTGCAGCAAGCCGTTGCAGCCAGCGACTGGTGGAGTCGCAGGCGTTGCTGTATTGCCAGACGTTGCGGCCCGGACCGGCGCAACCAGCGCCAAAAACGCGGTGACAAATACCAGACGGTGCAAAAAGGTTGATACGGCAATAGTCATGGAGGACTCGCTGGATGATGAGGTGACTTGGAAAATATCAAAAAAAAGCAATCGGATAATCGACCCGCCTGATTATGGAGTTGCCCGCGTATTTGTGCTTCCTTGCCCTTTTTATCCGGGATGGCCATCGTCTGCACCTGTGTTGCTGTACAGGACGCCATCAGCCTGTCCGGAATAGTCTGGCACCTTGCGTGCAATCTGTGGCGGGAACAGCAGTTGTCACATAAGCGGCCTAGAATCGTTCTAGTGCTTAAGTACGGCTTGCGTGTGACCCCCGTGTGCTGCCCGACATCCACCGGTGATGCTGCTGCGTATTTTCTGCACAGTGGCCTTGCGAAGGAGTTTTATGCTTTATCCCGAACTGTTCAAACAACTTGAGTCTGTCCGCTGGGACATGGACAAGGACATTCCATGGGCGAGTTTTGACGCCTCGCAGCTGTCAGACGAGCAGGCGCAGACGATCAAGATGAATGCCATTACCGAATGGGCGGCGTTGCCGGCCACCGAGATGTTCCTGCGCGACAACAAGGACGACAGCGACTTTTCGGCCTTCATGTCGATCTGGTTTTT
>JANNKV010000116.1:0-23014 GCA_031396485.1 Polaromonas sp.
ACGTCGGGCGCCGGAATATCCTTGTTCGGGCCGATGATGATGCCGATCTCGCTGGTGTAGCGGCGCGTCATGCGCTCCAGCTCGCCGCGCGACAGCTTCTTCGGGTCGACGCGAATGCCGCCCTTGGCACCGCCGTAAGGCACATTCACCGCCGCGTTTTTGACCGACATCCACGCCGACAGCGCCATCACTTCCGACAGTGTCACATCCTGGTGAAAACGTACGCCGCCCTTGCCCGGCCCGCGCGACACGTTGTGCTGTACGCGGTAGCCTTCAAAGTGCGCCACCGTGCCGTCGTCCATGTGAATCGGCACATCCACGATCAGGATGCGCTTCGGACGTTTGAGCGTCTCGGCCCAGCGCGCCAGGCTGCCCAGGTGCGGAATGACGCGGTCGACCTGCTGCAGGTAGTTGCCCCAGGGGCCGAGATTGTCGGCCTGCAGGTAAGAGGGCAGTACGTGATTGGGCTGCGCGGTGGTGAGTGCAGGGGTTGCCTGGGCAGGGTTGGGCGACATGAAAAGCTCCTTGTGGACGATCAGGACTCAGAGCTTAGGCCTGCGGCTACGGCTTGTCCAAGGCCAGCTTTAGGTCACTTTATGCATTTAACGCATAGTTGCCCTTTCACGGCTTTGCCTTGATGTACCGGTACTCTTGCGTCAGCCCGCCAAAGCCATAGGCCTCGGCGCGCACATCCTGCACATGGATGTAGCTCTCTGAGTGCAGCGGCGCCAGCAGGGCATCGAAAGCAGTGAAGCACTCCGAGATGTACTGCGCCTTTTCGTCTTTGGTATTGGTGCCGTCCACCACCCTGATGTCGAAGTAAAAGCTGTTCTTGCCCTGCGCCGCCAGCGTGGCGCCACCGACCACCCAGTGCTCCGGCGGCACGTAGTCAATCGCAATCGACGTCAGTTCGCGCTTTTTGCGCAGGATGCGTGTGGTCAGCTCAAGCAGCGTTTCAGAGATGGATTGCGTCAGCGCGGCGCTGGCGGGCTGGCTGACTTTGACGTTGAGGATGGGCATGATGATCTCCAATAAATCGAGGGAATCAAGCGGTAAATGGTTAGCTATGCAACTATAAAGGCCAAAAAAAGAGGTACTCATTTGAGGGCAGCACAAACGCTGCGAACGTTGTTCACGGTGTCATTGAAGTTCTCCTTTCCAATCTGGCGCTGGATGCGCCGGGTGACTTCGCCGCTGGCGGCATTGAGGTCAGCGTGAATAGCCTCAGCCGCGCGGGTCGGAAAAACTGCCCAGTGCCGGGCATCAAACGGCGCTTCGCGGCGCTCGATCAAACCCAGGCTTTGCAGCCCGTCCAGCAGCCGCGTAGCAGTCGGCCGGGCAATGGTGAGTTGTGTAGCGAGTTCGTGCTGTGACAAGCCCGGTTGCCCTAAAACCAGCCGCAGCAAAAAGCCCTGCGGAGGCGTTAACCCGAACGCTTTGAAGGCCGACGCCCATTCGCGCTCCACCACGCGAGCCAGCGCGGTGGTGTTGAAGTACAGGCAGTGGTCAAACATGGCTGAATCATAGCGCTTATTGATTAGCTATGCAACTAATACGCAACCCGTAAAAACCCGGTCACAAACCGGGTGGCGGTTCAGAAGATCAGGTCGTGAACTGCAGCGAAGCCAGGCGCGCATACACGCCATCGCGCGCCACCAGTTCGGCGTGCGTGCCTTGCTCGATCAGCTTGCCGTGGTCCAGCACGATGATGCGGTCAGCCTGCTGCACCGTGGCCAGCCGGTGGGCAATCACCAGCGTGGTTCGGTCTTTCATGGCCGACTCAAGCGCGGCCTGCACCATGCGTTCGCTCTCCGCGTCCAGCGCGCTGGTGGCTTCGTCCAGCAGCAGCAGTGGCGAGTTTTTCAGCATCGCCCGCGCAATGGCAATGCGCTGGCGCTGGCCGCCCGACAGCCGTACGCCACGCTCACCCAGGAACGAGTCATAGCCTTCGGGCAGGGCGCTGATGAACTCGTGCGCGAAGGCCGCCTTGGCGGCGGCTTTGGTTTCTTCGTCGGTCGCGGCCGGGTTGCCATAACGGATGTTTTCCAGCGCCGTGGTCGAGAAAATCACCGCGTCCTGCGGCACGATGCCGATGCGCTGGCGCAGGTCGTGCAGCGACATGTCGGCGGTTCGCACGCCGTCCAGCTCGATGCGGCCAGACGCCGGATCATAAAAACGCAGCAGCAACTGAAACACCGTGCTCTTGCCCGCGCCGCTGGGGCCGACGATCGCCACCGTTTCGCCCGGCGCCACGCTGAGCGAGAAATTGCTGAGCGCCGCAGTGGCTGGGCGCGACGGATAGTGAAACGTCACCGCTTCGAATTTAATAGCACTTCCCGCACGAGTTATCTGGGCTGGAAGCGGATTTGAGGGTGAAACGACTGGTGAACGGCTGGCCAGCAGCTCCATCAGGCGCTCGGTGGCACCGGCGGCGCGCAGCAGGTCGCCATAGGTCTCGCCCAGCACCGCAGCGGCACCGGCGAGGATGATCACGTAGACCACGGTCTGACCCATGTGGCCCGCACTGATGTCGCCGCGCATCACCGCCTGTGTGCCCTGGTACAGGCCCCACAGCAGCGCGCCAGCGGTCGCAATGATGATGAACGCGATCAGCACCGAACGGGCTTTGGTGCGGCGGATGGCCGTGACGAACGCATTCGTCGTTGCCGCGTCGAAGCGGTCCGTCTCGCGTTTTTCAGCGGTGTAGCTCTGCACCACCGGAATGGCGTTCAGCACTTCGGCTGCAATCGCGCTCGAGTCAGCGATGCGGTCTTGACTGGCACGCGAGAGCTTGCGCACGCGCCGGCCAAAAATCACGGCGGGCGCAACGATCAGCAGCAGCGCACCCAGCACCTGCACCATCAAAAACGGGTTGGTGTAGATCAGCATGAAGATCGCGCCCACACCCATCACCAGGTTGCGCAGGCCCATGCTGAGCGACGAGCCCACTACGGTCTGCACCAGCGTGGTGTCGCCGGTCAGGCGGCTCAGAACCTCGCCGGTTTGCGTGGTCTCAAAAAACTCCGGGCTTTGCCTGAGCACATGCGAATACACCGCGTTGCGCAGGTCGGCGGTGACGCGCTCGCCAAGCCAGCTCACCATGTAAAAACGGCCGGCAGAAAAAATGCCCAGCGCGGCTGCCACAGCAAACAGCTCGAAGAAGTGCGTGCGCAGCCCGACCAGTTGCGCGCCCCGGTCGGCATCAGTCATGGCGCTTGTCAGCCCGCCATCAATCAGGCCCCGCAGCGCCAGCGGAAAAACCAGCATCGCCACGGCAGCCATCACCAGAAAAAAGATCGCTAACCCAATGCGGCCGCGGTAAGGGCGCAGGAACGGCAACAGACCCGAAAGAGACTTGGGGCTTTTGGCTTTGGCGCGGTCGGTGTTCATTGCGGTGGGTGGCTTGAAATCGGGGTGAAAGCTTGGGGAAACAGCGGTTTATGCATCAAATCGCCTTGTAGCCCAGGCGATACCTGCGTGAGCAGCTATTAAAAAAGGAGCATAAGGTACTCGGACCCGCGGCGTTGCCGGGGGCTCAAAAGCTGCCGGAGTGGGTCATTATCAGAGAAACGGCCCTGCGAAAGCCCGGGTTCCGTTCCAGCGAACCGACCGGGCCGAATCCGGTCAGGCGGCCGACATCGCGTGAAGCCCTGGAGGCCTGCGCGGAGATTCAATCAGAGCTTGGGAATATGCAGCGTCTTGCTGATCATCAGGCTACCCGACAGCGCAAACAGCAGCGCGGCCGGGTGCAGCAGCCACGGGCCGAGCAGATACACGCCGCCATACAGGTCGTCGCCAATCCGGCCCTGAAACGCTGCAAAGGCCAGCAACGCCGTCAGCAGCACACTGGTCGGAATCGGCGTGCCTTCAAAGTAGCGCACTTTGCCGCTGTCACTGTCACTGGACAGCGATTCGGCCGTCACGTTGTAGCGCGCCAGCCGGCTCACGCCGCAGCACACAAAATAGATCAACGCCGCCGCATCCCAGCCACCCTGCAGGCCCGCCGCAAAGCCGAGTGCCGCCGGTGCAACGCCGAAGGAGACAATGTCAGCCAGCGAATCCAGCTCGCGCCCCAGCGCAGAGTTCTGGTGCCGCGCCCGCGCAATCTTGCCGTCGAACACGTCAAAGGCAAACGCAGCCGGCGCCAGCGCGGCGGCGGCGAAGAAGTGAAACGGCATCTCGCTGCTCATGTAGAGCATGGCAAACAGCACTGCGCCCACGCCGCAGGCCGCGTTGCCCAACGTGAAAAAGTCCGCAAGGTGGAAGTCGCGCAGCATCGAAAAATGGCGACGCCTCGCGGGGGTGGTAACGGTGTTGGTGTCGGTGTTGTCGTTTTGCATGGCGTCCTTTTCGGTTTTGCGCGTGCGTTTGCGGGCACGACCCTGCAGTCATCTTATCGGTCACAGCCCTTGACGATGGTCAGACCCCGGCCCCGACGGCTGTCGGTGCCCTCCCACGGTGTTTGGGGTATCTTTTGCAAGCCAAATTGGCCTCTAGCGCAGGTAATACATGCGCAGACAGCTATCAAATAAATAGCGAATCAAGTTGGTACCACCGGTACGTCCAGCAGGCCTGGCTGCATGCTTGAAGGTCGGCCGAACCAGTCCGGGTTTGCCTGACTCATCAACGTCGTGCACTGAAAAACCGTTATTCCCGAGATCGATTCGTGTGGTGATAATCACAACAATTGCTACAACAACTGCTATAACAATTGCTCCCTCAGGCGAGTCAATGAAAACGAAGTTTCGTCGCAGGCTCACCTGTACTCAAGTTATGTTGGAGCGAAAAGTTTGAACTCTCCAGTTATGGCGTCAGCTTGAGACGGGGAAGTCCCTTTCATTCCTTAGGCGCCACGAACTGTCGGACATGCACTTCTCGAAAGGAATGCCATGGCTACACCGCTGAACCGCGCCAAGGACAACCCGTGGAAACTGATGACGCCGCCTGGCACGTCCGGGTACACGATGCACACGGACGAGAAAGACGGAAATAAGCTTCTGGTGTGCACCGTCGGAAGCACAGTTCTGCACTATGACGCCCGCTGTATTGACGACCTGCATGCAATGCTGAAGAAGGCGGGCGACTGGGTGGAGCTTGGCGGCGCGGACGAGCAGAAACCCGCGAAGGAAGGAACGGTTGAAGCGTGGGGCCGCTCGGTCTCCAATCCGGTTGGCGGGTGGTATGGTTTGAAAAAGGGGCTGCGTGGTCGCTTCGGCGTCTACGTGCCGCCGTTGATGGAAGAACTCGGCCTGTGCGAGCTGGAGCACCACGCCAGGAACAATCGCATCCGGGCCAGGTGACTCGGCTAACGCGCCATTCCCCGCAGCGACTTCCCGAAACTGCAGGATGGACTTGACCGATTGCCATGCTGTTGGAGCGTACCTTCATTCGCAGTAAAAATGACTGACAACAAATCACCCTCCGAATACCTCGTCATTTCCCGTGGGCAATGGGACGCCAACCTGTCGAAGGACGACATACAGCGCGCAATCGACGGCTTCTATGCGTGGCACGAACGGCTCGTCAGCGAGGGAAGGATGAAAGCCGGACAACGTCTGGCAAGAGAGGGCAGGACGGTTTCAAAACACACGGTGATGGATGGCCCTTTTGCCGAAGCGAAAGAGGTCATCGGTGGCTACTGGTTCATCCTGGCCAACAGTCTTGAAGAAGCCGCGGAACTTGCCGCTGAAAACCCGTGTCTGGCCTGTGGCCTGGTTTACGAGATTCGGCCCATCGAGACCGTGCGTGCCAGTGCGTTTGCCGTGACCAGTGAAACGCCGGGCGAACGTCGCTGAGCACAGGCTTGCCAGTGCACTACCAGTGCATTACCAGTGCATTGCCAGCACACACAGACGTTATTTCATCGTTGATTTAAAGAGAAATCGGCTCACAGCCCAATGAATCCGTGCGCGAGCAGCTATTAAAACCATAGTGATCAAGGCTTCTGGCACATCGCTACCTGCATGACATCAACCACTGCTCTCCCGGATTCTCTTGAGCGCAAGGCGATCAGGGCGGTCGCTGCGTTCGAATGCTTCAAGGGCGTCGTCGTCCTTCTTGCGGCGACAGGTGTTCTCGCGCTGGTTCACCAGAACCTCCCTGAACTTGCCGCGCGTTTCGTTGAACACCTGCACCTTAATCCGGCGGCGCGCTATCCGCAGATTTTTCTCGATGCGGTTAACCGCATTCAGGACATGCGGCTGTGGACGCTTGCGTTAGGGGCGGGCGCCTATGCCGCAATTCGATTCGTTGAAGCCTATGGCCTTTTCTTCGGGCGCGCCTGGGCTGAATGGCTGGCTGCGGCGAGCGGTGGCATTTACATTCCCCTCGAGGTCATCGAGTTTGTTCGCCGGCCGTCGTGGTGGGGTGCTGCTTTTTTTGTGGTGAATGTGTTGGTGGTTTGGGTGATGGTGCGTGTGCTTCGGCAGCGGCGCTCCAGTCTGGTCAGAAGGAATACATGAAGTACATGAAAGCAGCTGGACAAATTTACAAAGTACCTGTGTAAAGCATTTTTTCAATCAAATAGAGCTACAGCCCTTGTTTATCCTGCGCCAGCAGCTATCAATAACAGAGCAGACAGCAACATGTGGGAGCGCCAGGAAGCGCGTCGAACGCAAGGGATCGTGCCTTGCACACGGTGTTCAACGCGCCGCCACAGCCTCACTCACCCGCCGGCAAAAACCGTCGATCCGCGCCCCATCAATCCACCTTACAACCGCCACCATGTCGCGCTCGGGGTCGATCCAGACCACGCTGGCGCCGGTGCCTATGCAAAAGTAGCTGGCTGCTGACGCGCTAGGGAACACGCCGCGCAGGCCGTTGAGCCAGACCAGCGTGCCGTACCACGGCGCAATCGCGCAAGGGGTTTGCATGCGGCGTACCCAGTCGTTGGACAGCACCTGCCTGTCGCCCACCCGGCCGCCGTTCAGCAGCATCTGGCCGATCAGCGACTGGTCTACGCTGCCTATCGACAGACCCCCACCCCAGTGCGTGCCGCCGGGAACGGACTGCATGCGCTGACCATCAATCTCGACCCAGCTGTTGTCATAACCTTCCCAGCGCCAGTTGTCGCTGGCGCCGCACGGGCTTGCGATCGTTTCCCTGAACACGTCGGGCAGCGGCCGGCGAAACAGATGCAGCAGTGCCAGCGACAACTGGTTGATTCGCACATCGTTGTATTCCCAAAAGGCACCCGGCGGCAGCAGCGGGCGCGCGTCGCCTTTTTTAATGCCGTCACCATAGGCAGGAATGCGCGGCGGCTGGTACTGCAGATGCCGGTAGCGGTCGACCTGATCCGGTATGCCGAAGCAGTCGCCTTCCCATTCGCTGGTTTGCTGCAAAAGCTGCATCCACGTGATGGAGCGGTTGTGCGGGCGCCCAAAACCGATGCCTTGCACTTTGGCGCTGACGGGTTCGTCCAGATTCGGCAGTAGCCCGGTGTCATGCGCTACCCCGGCCAGCATCGCCAGACAGGTTTTTGCGATGGAGAAAGTCAGGTCGGCACGATTCGGCTCGCCCCATTCAATGACCTGCTTTCCGCCCACGCGCACCACGCCAGACACAGGCCCGCGCGGATGCACCGGGCCGAGCAGCCGGTTCCATGGCGGCGGGTCAGCGGTATGAATGCCCCAGTTGTCGCTGTTGTCGCGGTCCCAGGTGGTTTCATGCTCGATGGAAAAATCGACAGCCTGCTGCAGTTTGGCGTGGTCAATTTCCATCAATCCACCGTCGCGCCAGAGGCCGCAACGACTTTCGCCCATTTCTCTGTCTCAGCTGCAATCACCTTGCCAAACTCTTCAGGCGTGCCGCCAATCGGAACGCCGCCCAGTTCGGCCAGGCGGGCGCGCATCTTCGGGTCGGCCAGTGCGCGATTGACTTCGGCGTTGATCTTGTCAATCGCTTCGCGCGGCGATCCCTTGGGCATGCCAACGCCGAACCAGGCGGTGGCTTCGTAGCCGGAGACGGCTGTGCCCACCGTGGGCAACTCGGGCATGGACGGCTCGCGGCCCTGCGACGTGACGGCCAGCGCACGTATGCTGCCGCCCTTGATGTGCGGCGCCGACGAGGGCAGGTTGTCGAAAAACACCTGCACCTGCCCGCCGATCAAGTCAGTCAGCGCGGGGCCGGCGCCCTTGTACGGCACGTGCAGCATGTTGCAGCCGGTCATCGACTTGAACAGCTCACCTGACAGGTGCGTGGAGGTGCCGCTGCCCGAAGACGCCATGTTCACCTTGCCGGGGTTGGCCTTGCAATAGGCGATGAACTCGGGCACGGTCTTGACCGGCAGCGCGTTGGTCACGGTCATCACGTTGGGCGTGCGCACCAGGCCCGCGACGGGCGTGATGTCGCGGATGAAGTTGAACGGCAGCTTCTTGTACAGCGACGCGTTGATGCCGTGGGCCGGGTTGACCAGCAGCATCGTGTAGCCGTCGGCGGGTGCAGTGACAACCAGTTCGGTGCCGATGTTGTTGCCGCCGCCAGCCTTGTTTTCGATGATGAACTGCTGGCCCATCTTCTCCGTCAGCCACTGCGCCAAGATGCGCGCCAGCACATCGGTGGTGCCGCCCGGCGGGTAGGGGACTATCCATTTCACGGGTTTGTTGGGGTAGTCGGCAGCGACTGCGGTGCTGCTGCCGGCAACGGCGGCGAAAACAGTGAGCGCGGCCGTGGCGGCCAATCGGGTGAAACAGTTCATGCTTTGTCTCCAGTCGTTAGAAGGATGCGGGCTGCCGTCGTCGTCTGGGTAAGCGCTGGATAGGTCCCCGCAGATGCGCGGCGCCCGGATCGGGAGGGCTGCAAGGCGGATTTCGCTGCCAATATCTGGATATTGGCAAGAAATTCAACGCCGCAGACCGCCCGAGTCCGGGTGATCGCGTGCTGCGTGAGACTTGTTCAGCGCTTCCCTTGGTGCGCCGGTCTGGTCCCGATTGGCATTGTGAGCGATTCCGGCAATCACGGCTTCGAGAGCGCCTCCGCCACAAAATCCAGTCGGTCCTGTCCCCAGAACATGTCATCGCCAACGAAGAAGGTCGGTGCGCCGAACACGCCTCTGGCGACTGCACCTGCTGTGTTTTCTTTCAGTCGGTCCTTCACGGACTGGTCGCTGATCAGTGCCGTGAAATCCCCTGGATCAAACCCGGCATCGGCCAGCACCGCGCCAATCTCGGCAGGGACGTTCAGATTGCGGGGCTTCTCGAACATCGCGCTGAAGATGGCACGCAAATAGCGGTGGAACTCTTCATCGCTTCGCGTTTGCATCGCGACAGCCCCGCGCATCAATGGCAGGGTGTTGATCGGAAAATTGGGGTTCATCTCGATGTTCACCCCGTAAGCGTTTGCCCAGCGCTGCAGATCAACATTCGAGTAGCGACCCTTCGCCGGTACTTCGGCGGGGCTTTTGTTACCGGTCGCCTGAAAAATCCCGCCCAGCAACACCGGGGTCCAGACAATCCCGGTCCCCTGCGCCTCGGCGATTTTGGGAAGCTGGTGGTAGGCGAGGTAGGTATAGGGGCTGCCAACATCAAATAAAAATTCGACGGTTTTGCTCATGGTTTTATCTCCGGTGAAAAATGGATTTACCAGCGGGGGCTTATCAGCGGGATTTACCGGCGGGGTTCACCAGCGTTCCATCCACGGACGCAAATCGAGTTCATGCGTCCAGGCGTCGCGCGGTTGCGTGTGAAGATGCCAGTAGTTGTCGGCTATGTGGTCGGGGTTGAGAATGCCGTCCTGGTCTTTCATCGCGTAGCGTTCTGGCGCGTTGTCGCGAATGAAGGCCGTATCGATGGCGCCATCGACCACGACATGTGCAACGTGAATGTTTCTGGGGCCCAGCTCCCGCGCCATGCTCTGCGCCAGCGCCCGCAGCGCGTGCTTGGCGCCCGCGAACGCAGCGAAGTTGGCCGACCCGCGCAGTCCGGCAGTGGCCCCGGTGAAGATGATGGTTCCCCGCTCGCGGGTGACCATGCGCCTGGCAACCTCCCGGCCCACCAGGAATCCGCTGAAACACGCCATTTCCCAGATTTTGAAATATTTTTTGGCAGTCTCGTCCAGAATGCTGCACGGCACATTGGCGCCAATATTGAAGACCATTACCTCGATGGGCGCGATCTTCCGCTCGATGTCATCGACCAGCTTGATGACTTCCTCTTCCTTTCGCGCGTCAGAGGCGAAACCATGGGCTCGCCCCCCGGCGTTGGTGATTTCTTCAACCACGGGCGTCAGCTTTTCGGCGGTGCGGCGCGTGACGCAGGCGATGAATCCCTCCCGGGCAAAGCGCCTGGCAATCGCGCCGCCGGTTGAATCGCCCGCGCCAATGATCAGGGCAGCGCGTTCGGTTTTGGTAATCGTATTTGCGTTCATTTCGCACCTTATTAAAAAAATAAGTCTATAAGACTCACAACTGCGGAAAGCCACCGGAATTTAAGGATTGGTCGGCTGTTTTTAACGCGGTAAGAACAATGCTGCCACCTTCATGCCCCATACTGCCGACCTGCAGCCTCTTCAGTATCGGAGACTCGAGTTGACCAAGCCAGTTGCCCTCGTTACCAATGCACTTGCGTTCGCCGGTCCGCCAGCGGTGGCTTCCCTTCTTAAAGCCGGGTTTCAGATCGTGGCGCATGATGTCTCGTTCGTGGCTTCTGGTGTGAGGGAGAGCTATAGAAGCGCTAATCCAGAGGTCGTTGTACTCCCTAACCAGATGCCGGCTGACATTGTTGAAGCCGCTTGGGCCATCAGCAACCGTTTGGATGTCTTGGTGAGCAACGACGCATATCAACCGATTCACGGTCCTATTGAGGCGGCTGAACTGGAAAGTCTTCAAGCCACGCTGGACCGGTTGGTCGTATTTCCCTTTGCAATTTTTCGGGCAGCCATTCCGCGGCTGAAAAATCAGGCCAAGGCACGTATTGTTTTCATTTCATCGAATCGAAATCGGCTTCCCTTGGCTGGCGGCTCTATTCCAGACATAGCAAGAGCCGGCGCGAATGCGCTTGTCAAATCCCTGAGCATCGAGCTCGCGCCCTTTGGCATACCTGTTAATGCAATCGCACCGAACTACTTGTACAGTGAAACGTACTATCCCCGGGCGCGTTTCGTTGACGACGCTGTGGGTCGGGCGTACATAGAACAGGTAGTGCCCGCTGGCCGTCTTGCCAGGCCTGAAGAAATAGGCGAACTCATTCATTATTTGGCCACGATGGAAGGGACATTTCTGACGGGCGCCATCATTGATTTCTCCGGAGCTTGGCCTGTTGCCTTACCCCTGCCCAACGCATCGGTGACATAGGCAAGGCAATTGAATTTCGTCAGCTTTTGAGACGGTTGTCAACAGAGTCGCTGCCATCGCATCTCTCTGGCCGTAATCAGCCGGTCAAGGCCGCCAGGTTCAGTATGTGCGACGAGCCCAGCCAGATTGCGCAATCGCGATGGTCGCGCAATTCTTCGTCTGTATTTGGATGCACGAACACATCGAGTGCGCCGTGGTTCAACGCAAGCCAGCTCAGAACATGTGAAAAGCTGGCGGCAGGAAATGCCAGCTGATAGCTCCACATCGGGTGCGGGCCCACGGGCTTCTCGTGAAAACGGCCCATCTCCATGTAGCCAGTCAGTTCGATGTCGATGACCTCGCGCAGCGCCCAGGCCGCCGCCCGGCTGGATGCGTCGAAGTACACATGAGCGTGCCAGCTGTTGATCAGCCAAGGATGTAAGGATTTCATGAATGACAGCATGCTACGCGTGGGCGGCAGGGCAAGGTCAGTAATGCAAGTCTGCATGCTCTGGAAGTGAAATTCAACCCCAATGCTTGTGGCCAAAATGTTTTATCGGTCAATCACCGATTGCCACAGGCGGTTTTGACCACAGCCGCCCCCTCACATCCGCAGCGGCTTCGCATACCCCGTCATTTCCAGATAACCCCGCCCAACCCGTTTGCCATTGCTGTCGATCAGATCGCTCAAACCTTCCCAATAAATCGCGCCGGTTGACTGGCGGCTGTCGAGTTCCTGGTTGTCTATGACGGCTTTGACGGTGTAGAAATCGGCTGGCGTCTGGACCACCCATTCGACCGGGTAGGTGGCTTGGGTGAGCGGGCTTTTCCAGAAGCGTGATGCCTTGAAAACGGCTTCACCGCGGCTGAACGCATAGGTCGATCTGCCCGCCGGGCGGAACGATCAACCGTCCCACACCGCGCCGCCATTTTTGTCGCGCAGCCTGAAGGCGGTTAGTGCGCTGCCGTCGTCCAGGTTCATTCCGATCCAATCCCAGCCGGTGGCGCTGGGGTGCAGTATTTCTTCGCTCCATTCGTGGTCCAGCCAGGCTTTGCCGGTGACTTCAAATGTCTTGCCCTGCAGCTGCAGGCTGCCGCGCGTGGCCAGTTGCGGCTGGCTGTAGTAGTAGCTGGCCTGTTTTTCTTCGGGGCCTTTGCGCGACAGGCCTTGTTTGCCCTGCAGCAGTACCGCTTGGGTCTCAAGGAATTGCAGCTTGATGCCGAAGTCGGTGCCTGGCAGTTCGGCGGCATAGCTCTTCGGCTGGCCCGGCACCGTTTGCAACTGCCAGTCGCGCAGCTTGACGCTCATGTCGGTCTGGCTTGCGGTGGCGATGCCGAAGCCGTCACGGGCGATGCGCTGGTCGTGCCAGAGTTTTTTGCCCTGCACGTCGGTGATGGCTGCGTGGGCGAATACAAGCTGTTTGGCGGCGAAATTTGACGACATGGCCTGCGTGCCATCGACGCGCGACCGGAAAAATGTCAGCTGAAAGCCGAACTCGCGTGAGGAGGTGCCCGCGGTAGCCGCGTGGCCGGTGATGTACCACCACTCCGTCCGAAATTCGGGGTGCGAGCCGCGGTCACGCGGGAAGCTCAAGGTTTTGGCGGGCAGGGCGTGGGCGGGGCGGAGCCCGGCAAAACCAGAAATTCCAGCCGCGAGCAACAGCTTTCTTCGTGGCAGGCCAGCGGTCAGGCCACGCAGCGCAGCAGGGGGCAGGTGAGGGTGCATGCGTTGATTCTGGCAGCAAGCAGCCCGGCAGGCAGGGCGGCGGTTGTTCAGCACAGGAAGGCAGGGGGAACCGAGAGCCCGCTTGTCGACTCAGCGACTGATGTTGCGTTAAGACAATGCGAGGCCTATCCTTGATGGTGTCTTGATGGCGTTCTTTTCTTGCCAGCGCTTCACCAACCCACGCAGGAGGTGCACCATGTACCAACGAATTTTGCTCGCTTATGACGGCTCGAAATCGGGCCAGCAGGCCTTGCTGGAATGCCGCGATGTGGCGCAGTGGAGCCAGGCCGCGGTGAGCCTGATCGCTGTGACGCCGCTCTACATCCACATGGTGGGCGTGGAAGCCGGCATTTATGACAACGAGTTGGCCGAGCAGGAAAAAGAAAAATACACAGCCATTTTGAACGACGGCCTGCAGCAGCTGCTGTCAGCCGGCTTTCACGCCAGCGGGGAAGTCCTGGTGGGCGAAACGGTCGACGAAATCGTCAGATACGCCCAGAAAATAAATGCTGACCTGATCGTGGTCGGCCACCGGCATCTGGATGGCTGGGCGGCCCGCTGGTGGCGGGGATCGGTCTCCAAATCATTGATCGAAAATTCGCCCTGCAGCGTGTTGGTGGTGATTACCCGCTGAATCAATTTGCTGCGGGCTTTTGGAGTGGTTTGCGGGGCGGAAGGCAGTTCCGTTCGACACAATCCAGGAAACAGATGAAAGCCGGGTGCCCGCGCTAGCAGCCGAGCGGCGCTGGCGCAGTCTGAAACATGATCTCGCCGCTGGGCACATGCACCACGCGCACCTGCTGGCGGGTGGGGTCGGCTACGCTTTTGACCGCGACCGCCACGGCAAGAGAACAACTGGCGTAAAGATGCTCGGTTTGCGGCGGCAACAAATTGCCGATGAGCGGGTTTCCGCTTTCAATTCGGTACTCGGAACGATGGGCTGGCTGCATGATGAAGACCTCGCTGTGGTGACCGGGCTGATGAAGGCAACTAGACAACTGCGCTGAAATCAATGCCGCCATACTACGTCTGCGCCGCGGCCGATGTGATGACAGTTCAAGGTCAAAAACGTTAACAGGGTAAGCAAAGGAAAGGGCGCATCGACCTGGCTCCGTAGATAGTCTGTGACTTCGACGCGGTGTGGACGCGAAAAATGAGTACTTTGCTACCAGTCTTCCTTGACCGCGAGCACCGCATCCTTGCCCGCCGCCGCGCGCCCCGCCAGCCAGGCGGTCACCGTGCCTGCAGCTACCACCGCAGCGCACAAGGCCAGCAAGCGCGCCCACGGCACCTGCAGATCCATGGTCCAGTGAAAGCTCTGCGGATTGACGACATGCACCAGCACGGTTGATACCGCCAGGCCCAGGCCCAGGCCAGCGAAAGCGCCGATCACCGTCCACGCCGCGCCTTCGCCGGCCACCACCGCCAGAATTTGCCGGCGCGTCAAACCCAGATGCGCCAGCAACCCGAACTCTTTTCGCCGCGCCAGCACCTGCGCGCTGAAGCTGGCCGCCACACCGAAAAGACCAATCGCAATCGCCACGCCCTGCAGCCAGTAGGTCACGGCAAAGCTGCGGTCGAAAATGCGCAGCGACGTGGTGCGAATCTGGGTGACCGACGCCAGCTCGATGAGTCCTTGCGCACCGGTCTGCCGCGCGGCCAGGTCGCGAACGGATGTCTGCACCTCCGTCTCGCTGGCCTGGCCGTCGAGCCAAAGCGCCAGGTCGTTGACGCGGCGGTCTCCGGTCAGGCGTTCGAAGTCGCGCTGGGCGATGACGATGGAGCCGAACTGCCGTGCGTAGTCGCGCCAGACGCCGGCAACGAAGAAAACGCTGATATCGGGCGTCGCCCCGTTCGCTATTAAATCAGGAGCTGCTGGCGCAGGTTTTACCTGGGCTAGAGCACTAAACTGGCTAAAAGCCTTCGAAAGTGGCGCAAAAACAGTGCCCGGACGCGCGCCGTACAAATCCACCATCGCTTCGCTGACATAGATGCCGATTTGCCCGGCGGGCACCGGCAGCGGGTTGCCGACCAGCGGCAAGGTATTGGACGGGTCATCAATGGGGCGCGCAATCAATGCCACTGCCGGCTGGGCTGAGTCGAGCAGCAGTTGCGTCGTGCGCAGTGGGCTGACCCGCGCCACGCCGGGCACGGCGCCCAGGGCCGCGACAAAGTCGGGCGAAAGGTAAGCGGTATCACCGGCGGAGGTGCCAAGTGCCGTGCGCACATACAGGTCAGCCGGAAGCACCACGTCCAGCCACTGCGTGACCGAGCCGCGAAAGCTGGCCACCATCACGGTCAGCGCGACGGCCAGGCTCAGCGACGCGACCACGCCGCTCACGGCTACGGCCGCGCTTTCGCGCACACGACGCGCGCGCTCGACCGCCAGCATCGGCAGCAGGCGATGCGTCACGGCGCTACTGAGCTGGTCATACAGCAGGGCGATGAGCCACGGCAACGCGGTGATACCACCGATCAGCAGCAGCGCAACCGACACATACGCTGCCAGCGGAATGCCGAACACCGGCGGCAGCAGGGCCAGCAGAGCGCCAGCGGCGATCAACAACAGACTGAGCCAATGCCCCTTGCCTTCGCCCGGCGCGGCGCCCAGGCCTTTGAGCGTTTGCGCCGGCGGCAGGCTCTGCGCGGCGCGCGCCGGCCACCAGCCGCCCACGCCAGCCGCCGCCACGCCCAGCGCGCCGTAGGTCAATGCCGCCCAGCCAGCCCATTGCAGCGACGGGGCCACGCCAGCGAAGTAGCCGCCACCCAGGTCGCCGCCCAGCAGCCGCAACGCGAGCGCCGCCAGACCGGTGCCCAGCGCAACGCCAAGTGCGCTGCCAACAGCACCCAGCAGCACCGATTCGGCCAGCACCAGCTGCAGGCGTTCGCGGCCTGTCAGGCCCAGCACACCGAGCAGTGCAAATTGCTGCGCGCGCTTGGCCACGCTGAGCGACAGCACCGAGAACACCAGAAACGCGCCAGTGAAAAGCGCCACCAGCGCCAGCACCGTCAGGTTGACGCGGTAAGCACGCGACAGGTTGCTGACGCGCTGGGCATCGTCGCCCGGCGCGGTGGCCGTCACGTTGGGCGGGAGCGCGAGGCTGCTCAAAAATTGGCTAGTGTTGGTGCCTTCCTTTAGCCGCACATCGATGCGCGACAGTTGCCCGGTTTTGCCAAACAGCTCTTGCGCTGCCGCAATGTCCATTACGGCCAGCGCACTGCCGCCCGAGCTGATGCTGCCGCCCACCTGCACGCTGCGCAGTTGCATGCCGCTTTGCAACTGGATCGCACCGCTGCCGAAAAGCTGCCTAGCCGCCGCGTTCACAAAGATCACGCCGGGTGCGAAGACCGAAAACCGGTTGTCCCTGGCGATGTTTTCCGAAGGCACGGGAATCAGCGCTGGCGCAATGCTGGCGATGGCCAGCACATCAACGCCGACGATGCGCAGCGGCTGTCGTTGCGCCGCATCGCTGCCGTCCCGCGTGCCATAGGTGGCTACTTCAAGCACCGGACTGGCTATTTGCACCTGCGGGTGATTGGCGACGCGCTGATACAGCGCTTCATCAAAACTGCCCTGCACAGCGCGCAGTTCCAGATCAGGCTGGCCGTTCACCGAGCGCACCGCCTGTGAAAATTCACTCAGTGCCGACGCGTTGATCAGGTGCACCGAAAACGCCAGCGCCACGCCGAGCATCACCGCCACGACGGCCGCTGCGTTGCGCCACGGGTGGTGCTTGAGTTCTTGCCAGGAGAATGTTTTGAGCAGGGCGATCATGGGCTGCGCATGGCGTGCGGCAGGCACGGTACGGTATAAATCAGCTCATTCAACGTATTACTGCAGCGCGTCGCTGCAGCGGCTTTTAACGGATGCTCAACCATGCTGACCTTGCCCACTTTCGATGATGTTGTAGCTGCCGCTGGTCGGCTGGAAGGCCATGCGCACCGCACGCCGGTGCTGCAGTCGCGCACGGCCAATGAGCAGCTCGGGGCCAGTGTATTCTTCAAGTGCGAGAACTTTCAGCGCATGGGGGCTTTCAAGTTTCGCGGCGCGTTCAATGCGCTGTCGCGCTTCAGCGGCGACCAGCGCCGCGCCGGTGCGATTGCCTTTTCGTCGGGCAACCATGCGCAGGCGGTGGCGCTGTCGGCACGGCTGTTGGGCATGCCGGCCGTGATCATGATGCCGCTGGACGCGCCTGCGGCCAAGATGGAGGCCACGCGCGGCTATGGCGCCGAAGTCATCACCTACGACCGTTTCACGCAAGACCGCGAAGCGCTGACCCGCGAGGTGGCAGCCGCGCGCGGCATGACGCTGATACCGCCCTACGACCACCCCGACGTGATTGCCGGGCAGGGCACAGCGGCCAAAGAATTGTTTGAAGAAGTTGGCGAGCTGGACCACTTGTTCGTCTGCATGGGCGGCGGCGGGTTGGTCAGCGGCTCGGCGCTGTCGGCGCGCGCGTTGTCGCCGAAGTGCAAGGTCTACGGCGTGGAGCCCGAAGCCGGCAACGACGGCCAGCAGTCGTTCCGTACCGGCACCATCGTTCACATTGCCACGCCCAAGACGATCGCCGACGGCGCGCAGACGCAGCATTTGGGTGAGTACACCTTCGGCATCATCAAGCGCGATGTGGATGATGTGCTGACCGTGAGCGACGCCCAGCTGATCACTGCGATGCGCTTTTTTGCCGAGCGCATGAAGATGATCGTCGAGCCAACCGGTTGCCTGGGTTTTGCTGCGGCTTGCGAGGCCAGCGATACGGGCGCGACGCTGACGGGCAAGCGCGTGGGCGTGATCATCAGCGGTGGGAATGTGGATTTGAAGCGTTTTGCGGAATTGGTCGGGTAGCTACTGTGCTTTTCGTTGAACTGCGATGAACCCGTTCGCCCTGAGCTTGTCGAAGGGTCTTGGCAGTGCAGAGAGGCTTCGACTGGCTCAGCCCGAACGGTCAGGGAACCGGATTGGAGTCAGGCCAGAAAAGTCGCCACACAGAGCGTTTTATAGGCCAGATGGCCCTCTAGCCAAGGTAATGCCTGCGCAAGCAGCTATGAATGTTATAGCGACTGCACTGCCGTGTCATCGCAAAAACTCAGCCTGAAATCCCTTCACTGCTCAGATGCAGCACCCGGTCAGCGCGCCCGGCGGCTGCTTCCGAGTGCGTGACCAGCACCAGTGACGCGCCGTGTTCGCGGGTCTGCGCGATCAGCGCGTCCATCACTTTGGCGGCGGTGGTTGGGTCGAGGTTGCCGGTGGGCTCGTCGGCCAGCAGCAGGCCGGGGCGGTGCACCAGCGCGCGTGCGATGGCGACCCTTTGCAACTGGCCGCCACTCAATTGCTGCGGCAGGCGTGCGCCCAGGCCTGCCAGGCCGACCGAATCAAGCATGGCCCGCACACGTGCATCGTCAACAAGGCCGAGCAGCAGCAGCGGCAGGGCCACGTTTTGCGCCACGTCCAGGTGCGGCAACACATGAAACGCCTGAAACACGAAGCCGACATGCTGGCGGCGCTGCAGTGCGCGCTGGTCGTCAGTCATCGTCTGAAGGTCGGTGCCATTGAGCTGCACTGAGCCTTCGTCCCAGTTGTCGAGCCCGGCCATGCAGTTGAGCAGTGTCGATTTGCCGACGCCCGATTCACCGACGATGGCGACGAATTCACCCGGCGCCACGTCGAGCGAAACATGGCTGAATACCGCGGTGTCGCCGTAGCGCTTGCTCAGGTTGTTGACCTGGAGCGTCAGTGGTGGACTCATTCGCGCAATGACCTCATCTGTTCCGCCACGTGGTCCATCACCTGCGCCAGTGCGTCGGGCGCATCGCAGGCGACGATGCGCCGCTGCGGCATCGAACGCAGCCAGGTGATCTGGCGCTTGGCAAGCTGACGCGTGGCAAAGATGCCCTTGTCGCGCAGCTCCGACATCGGCGAATCTCCGTCGAGCGCTTCCCAGGCCTGGCGGTAGCCGACGCAGCGCATCGAAGGCAGATCGGGATTCAAATCGCCACGCGCGCGCAGGGCTTTGACTTCGTCGAGAAAGCCAGTGACCAGCATCGTGTCGAAACGTTGCTCAATCCGGCGGTGAAGCCAGCTTCTATCCGTCGGTTCAAGGGAAATAAGGGCTCCAGCCGAGGTATTACCTGCGCGATCAGCTATGTTTTTAGTAGCGTTCTGCTGATGGAAAGATGACAGGGGCTGACCCGAAATTCTGAATACCTCCAACGCACGCGAGATGCGCTGAGAGTCGTTCGGTGCCAGGCGATTGGCCGTAATGGCGTCGACATCGGCCAGCTCGGCATGCAGCGCGGGCCAGCCTTTTTCCAGCGCTTCCAGTGCCAGCACGGCCCGCACCTGCGGGTCAGCCTTCGGCATGTCGTCCAGCCCGTCGAAGAGCGCCTTGAAGTACAGCATGGTGCCGCCCACCAGCAGCGGCAACTTGCCGCGCGACGTGATGTCACTGATCAGCAGCTCGGCATCGAGCACGAATTCTGCGGCGCTGTAGGCGTTAAGCGGGTCCCGAATGTCAATGAGATGGTGCGGCACCGCAGCGAGTTCTGCGGCTGTCGGCTTGGCGGTGCCGATGTCCATGCCGCGGTAGACCAGCGCGGAATCGACGCTGATGATTTCGACAGGATATTTGTCAGCGATAGCCAGCGCGGCGGCCGTTTTGCCTGACGCAGTCGGTCCGGCAATAGCCACATATTTCACGGGAGAAACTGTAGTCATGCGCAGTCAGGTCTTCACGATCGCCGCAGGCACCGGCTCACCATACTTGCGCACGAGAGTCCAGGCAGACAGCGCGATGACAAGGCTCCAGAACCAGACGCCGTTGGTCAGCGGCAGCACGGTGCCGTCCATGCGCGTGCCCAGCCAGCCACCCATGGCGAAGGCCACCACCATCATCAGAAAACCATTGAGCGCCGACGCCGCGCCAGCCGCCTGCGGAAACGGCCCGACGGCGCCGCTCTGCCCGCACGGCTGGTGCACGCCGTGGCCTACCATGTAGATGAAAAACGGCAGCATCACGGCCCAGACGTTACTGACGCCGGCCCAGGCCAGCGCGCCCATCAGCGTGCCGCCCAGCAGGCTGAGGCAGCCGGCCAGCGCCACCGAGTTTCGCAAGCCGAAGCGCGTCAGCAGCCGGCGGCAGGCAAAGGTGCCCAGCAGGTAAGAAAAACACATGAAGAACATCACCAGGCCGTACTGGGTCCGGCTCAGGCCCAGCACCTTGATGAAGACGAAGGATGAGGCTGCGAGAAAAGTGAAGAGCCCGGCATATGAAGCCGCTGACAAGGCCGAGAACGCAATAAAAGTCGGGTTCTTGACAATTTGCGTCCACGTGCGCGCCAGGGTTGCCGGTTGCAGGGCGAGCGGATTTTTCTGCCGCAGCGTTTCCTTGAATCGCAGCGCAATCAGTGCCAGTGTGCAGCCGCCAAAAATCGCGACGGCCATCAAGGCGGCGCGCCAGCCGAACAGCTCGGCCAGCACCGCGCCTAGCGGGGCACTGAGGCAGGCCAGCACCCCAAGACCGCTCAAGCCCTTTGACATGATTCGCGCGCCATCAGCCGGCAGGTAAAGGTCTCGCACAATGGCGCGCGCTGCCATCACCGCTGCGCCCATCGCAGCACCTTGCACCGCACGCCAGACGATCAGCAGCGCCATTGAAGGTGCCAGTGCGCTGCCAATCGACGCCAGCGTGTAGGCGGCCAGCCCGCACAGCAAAATCGGGCGCCGGCCAAAGCGGTCAGACAGCGGGCCCCAGACCAGTTGCGAGCAGCCAAACGCCAGCAACAAGGCACTTAGCGTGAGCTGCGCCTGCGACGTGGCGGCGCCGAAGCTTGTTGTCATCGCCGGCAGGGCGGGCAGGTAGAGGTCTGTAGTGACAGGTTGAATGCCCAGCAGCATCGACAGCGTCAGCACGACCAGGCCGGGCGACATGGCCGCGGGCGTTATGGCAGGGAACCCCGGAACGTGGTTGACAGGGGTTTTCGGAACGGAAGCAGGCATCAACCTGAGGGTAGCAGATTGCCCCTGATTCCTGATGCGAAGGGCCGGCGCGGGAAGGGCCTGTTGCGGCCCTTCCCGTCCGCTGATTCGACGAACTATTCTGCGTCGATGCTCGACTGCATCACGGCAGGCGTTTGCCGGATGCCCATCAGCTCGGCCAGCGCCTGCCGGTATTGCGGTTGCCCGACCTGGTTGGTGTTGTGGTGCGAACCCCCTTCGACCAGCAGGAACTGCTTCGGCTCGGCCGCGGCCTCGAACAGTTTCTGGCCCAGGCTGGGCAATATCAGGCGGTCCTCGCCACCGTGAACCACCAGCAGCGGCGAGCCAATGCTTTTGACCTTGTTCACCGCCTCGAAGCGCTGGGTGATCAGCATCGACAACGGCACCCAGCCCCAGTCCGAGCTGCTGACCACGTCGGCGATCGAGGTGAAGGTGCCTTCGACGATGGTGCCGCGCTCGTCAGCCACTTCACTGGCCAGATTGATCGCGATCGAGCCGCCCAGCGAATGGCCAAAAATGTAACGCGGGTTGTCAGGGTATTTCTGTGCCAGCCAGTCCCATGCGGCGCGGGCGTCCTCATACGCGGAGGTCTCCGAAGGCAGCAGGGCCGTACTTTTGCCGAAACCGCGGTAGTCGATGGCCAGCACTGAGAAACCGAGTTCCTGCATGCGCCGCACTCTCGGCGCCGAACCCGTCACGTTGTAGCGCGCGCCGTGCAGATACAAAAGCACGGGCGTTTTGGTGCTGACAGGCCGATCGGCCTCCAGCCACAGGCCATGCAGGCGAACGGTTTTTTCGCTTTGCCGGCCTTCCCTGGGGCTGTAGTCGATCCAGACATCTTTCATGCCTTCGGCAGCCAGCGCGCCGGAACCCCAGGTGCGGTCGCTGGGCTGGAAGATCCAGGCGCGCTGCTTTTCGTCCAGCGTCGAGCAACTGGCCAGCAAGACCAGCGCGGTACACACAGAAGCAAGGGAAGAAAAGAGATGCCAGCGTTTCATGAGGAGACCAAGGCTGAGGACGACCTGACTGTGACCGGGTTGAGGCAAAAAAGTTTAGCGCTCCCCAGTGAACGGGCGGTAAAGCTGGCGGTTGACAGGGGCGTTCGGGTTTTACAACTCGGGCAGCCACTGAAAAATCAGGCTATCGCCCCCGCATGAACAGCGAATCCAGCTCCCGAATGCTGATCTGTCGCCACGTGGGTCGGCCGTGGTTGCACTGATCCGAGCGCTCGGTCGCTTCCATCTGGCGCAGCAGGGCGTTCATTTCGCCTTCCGTGAGCTTGCGGTTGGCCCGCACGGCGCCGTGGCAGGCCATGGTGGAAAGCAGTTCGTCTTGTGCGCGCTGAATCACGGTGCTGACGTCGTGCTGCGCCAGTTCTGCCAACACGCTCCTGGCCAGTTCCACCGCGTCGCCCTGCATCAGGCTGGTGGGTACGGCGCGCACGGCGAGGGTCTTGGCTGAAAACGGCGTGATCTCCAGGCCCAGTGCGGCCAGCGTGTCGATGTGCGCTTCGGCGGTGGCGACTTCATGCGGGCTGGCCGCGAAGGTGACGGGAATCAGCAAGGGCTGGCTGGCGATGCTGGCGGACTGCATCTGGCTTTTGAGTCGCTCATAAACGATGCGTTCGTGCGCTGCGTGCATGTCGACGATCACCAGGCCCTGTGCGTTTTCGGCCAAGATGTAGATGCCCTGCAACTGGGCAATCGCCCGGCCCAGCGGCCAGTCGCCGTGTTCTGCAGCGCCTTGCAGATCGGCACCGCCGGTGTTGTGGCCGGGCGCTGCGTCGCCGCCCGCTGCGGTAGTTGTCACCACTGGGCCCGCGCTGCTACCGGCACCTTTCCACGCTGGCCACAGCGCTTCAAAGTCAGAAACCCGGCTACCGCTAGACGCTATAAAATTAATAGCTGGTTGCGCCCATTCCGCCTGCGCTGGAGGCTTGTTTTGCTTAAGAAACTCGAAGTCGGGCGATTTCGCCATGACTTCGCTGTTGGCGGGCTCGTTCGCCCCTGCACCGGATCGGGGCAGC
>JANNKV010000117.1:0-3390 GCA_031396485.1 Polaromonas sp.
CTCAAATTGCCGCGCGCCAGGTGGTCCATGATGCGGCCGGGCGTGCCGACGACGATGTGTGCGCCGTTTTCCAGGCTGGCCGTCTGGTTGCGCAGCGGCACACCGCCGCACAGCACCACGACTTTCACGTTCTCTTCGGCGCGCGCGAGCCGGCGGATCTCGGTGGCGACCTGGTCCGCGAGTTCGCGCGTCGGGCACAGCACCATGGCCTGAACCGCAAAACGCCGCGCATTGAGGTTGGCCAGCAGCGCCAGCGCAAAGGCGGCTGTCTTGCCGCTGCCGGTTTTGGCCTGCGCGATCAGGTCTTTGCCCAGCAGCGCGACCGGCAGAGCGGCGGCCTGGATCGGCGTCATGCTGAGGTAGCCGAGTTGCTGCAGGTTGGCGAGGGTGGCGGGGTTCAGTGAGAGGCTGGCGAAATCGCCAGCTGCGGAAGCCGGTTGGGGCAGAGAAGCGGAAACGGGGGAAGCAGGGGAAGAGGTCATACCCTGATTATCGTGACTCGCACCGGCAACGGGTAAGCTCTCTGCGATGTCATTGCTGCCCGGTCGATTCGCCCCACCTGCCCCTTCCTGCCATGCCCGCCGGTGACGCGTATGAAACCGCGCTGGTGCGGACGCTAGGCAGCTACCCGCTTGCGCTGTTCTTTGCCCTGCTGCCGGTGCTGCTGCTGGGCGCCGGTCTGCTGTGGTGGGCGGGCAGGCGCTACACCGTGCCGCGCGAAACCAGTCCGCTCCCGCCCGGCCGCTATTTACTGATTCGCCTGGCTGCCGGTTTTGCCATTGTCGTGGGAGCAGCGGCGGGATTTTCCGAAATCGCCATCGAATTGGCTGACGGCCGGCGTGTAGGCCAGCTCGACCAGATCTTTTCCGATGCGGTGCGCCAGAACAGCAGTGACCTGACGCGGCAGGTGTTCGGCTGGCTCACCCACTTTGGCGACACCGTCACGCTGACGGCGCTGGGCGTGGGGGTGGCGCTGCTGTTGCTGGCGCGGGGGCGCCGCTGGCTGGCGCTGGGCTGGTCGCTGGCGCTGGCCGGCAATGCGGTGCTGAACGTCACGCTCAAAGCCCTTTTCGCGCGCGCCCGGCCGGTGCATGACGAAGCCCTGGTGGTTGCGCAGGGCTTCAGCTTTCCGAGCGGTCACAGCTCGGGCTCGGTGGTGGCCTATGGCATGCTGGCCTACGTGCTGATCCGCACCCTGAGCCCTGCCCAGGCCTCGCGGGCCGGGTTGCCGCTGGTGCTGGCAGCCACGGCGCTGGCTTTCTCGGTAGGCTGCAGCCGCATCTTTCTCCAGGTGCATTTCGCCACCGACGTACTGGCCGGGTTTGCGTCAGGCATCACCTGGCTGGCGATCTGCATCGGCAGCATCGAGCTGATGCGCCATTACCGCAGACAAGCTGACTGAGCAACGGCAGCGGCACCGGTCGCCCGCCGACCACCGCGCCCTTGCTCGCCCCTGCCCGCGCCTGCGCGCGCTACCAGCGGCCGGTCGCGTCCAGCACGGGTGAAAGCGCCATCGGGCCCCAGCGCAGGGGCAGCGAAGCCTCGATTCGTCGCATCTCGCGCACGCTGAAACGCAGCAGGCGCTGGGCACCCGCAAACGATTCGAGTTCAGCGCCTTCCCAGACAATTTCGGCCGTCACGGCCAGATACAGCAGATCACCTGTTTCAAAGTCGGGGAACAGCAGGCCGGCCCGCGGATTGACCGCAATGTTGCCCAGCGTGTTGAAAAAGAAATTACCGAGAAAATCCGGCACCGTCAGGGTTCCGTCCGCATCCACGCGGACGAAGCCGGGTTTGCCGCCGCGGTGCGAAACATCCACACCAGCGGCGCGGCCTGCTTCCTGCCGGTTGCCCGCGTAGGCCGTGGCGATGAAAAAAGTGTCGGCTGCCGCGATCATGCGGCGCGCCGCTGCATCGAGTTCATCGCCGCGATGCACAGCCGGTTCAGTGCGAGCCAGCCGGCTCACGTAACGTGCTTCCCGCGCCTGAATGTATTGGGGGCAATTGCCGAAGCTCTGATGAACCTGCAAAGAAAACCCCGATGCGCCCAGATTGTTCACCACGCCGTTCAAACGGTTGCGCCTGCGGGTATGCGGCTCGATACCGAGGAGGCCGATGTGGGCGCCGGTGGCCAGTGTGTCAGCCAGCGGGTCACCGGGCAGCGGCTGGGCGTTCACCACCAGCTGCGTGGGCTTGGGTGACTGGATGAATCCGGGTGGGGCTGCCAGCGGTGATGCCCAGGGCTGACCCGTACGGTCGACTGTGCCGGCGATCAGAAACGGCAGTTGCGAGAAAAACGCGCGGTGCTGGTCGGGCATATGGTCGCGTATCACGCGGGGGCCGATTTGTTCCATGCGCTCCTGAACGCCGGCGCGTGCCTGTACCTGGCGCTCGCCTGCATGAAAGGCGGGCGCGCTCATGCGGCCAGCCCGACCGGGGACCGCACCATCGGCACAAAGCCCGGCAGTGCCTCGATGCGGGCCAGCCAGGCGCGCAGCTGTGGATAGCTGTCCAGCGAGACATGACCTTCGGGCGCATGCGCGACATAGGTGTAGTTGGCAATGTCGGCCAGCGTAGGCGCGCTGCCCGCAAGAAACGGCGACTGCCCGAGTTGCTCTTCCATCACCTTGAAAAGCCCGTGCGCCCGCGCGATCAGCGGCGCCGTATCGTCGGCGCGCTTGAAAAGCTGAACGACTCGCGCCGCCGCAGGCCCGAACGCCAGCGGACCGGCCGCCACCGACAGCCAGCGCTGCACCGCCGCCGCGGCCAAAGGCTGACGCGGAAACCACTGGTCGGGATCGGCTGCGTAGCGGCCGGCCACGTAGACCAGGATCGCGTTCGAGTCGGCCACCGTGACATCGCCATCCTGAATCACCGGCACCTGGCCAAACGCATTCATCGCCAGAAACGCGGGCGACTTGTGCGCGCCGGCGGCGAGGTCAACGTCGACCCGCTCGAAAGGCAGTCCGAGCAAAGACAGGAACAATTCCACCCGGTGCGAATGGCCGGAGATGGCAAACCGGTGCAGTTGGATGGCCTGGGCGGGCTGTTTTCCGGGCGGCGCAGTGGTGGCCGAAGGGGTGGCCGAGGTGGTGGCCGAGGTGGGCGTGACGGTCATGGTGCTCTTTCGTGAAGTTGATTGCCGGAAGCCGGATTTTGTTTGATCCATTCACCGAAATAAATACTTCCATACGCACTTGACTCCTCCGAAAAATGGATGAATGTCTTCTACTTCGTCTACCATTTCAACCATGGACAAACTCAAAGCCATGCAGGCGTTCATCCATATCGCCGACCAGGGCAGCCTGACCGCCGCAGCGCGGGCAATGGCGTCCTCACTGCCGGCGATGGTGCGCACGCTCGCCGGCTTTGAGGCGCAATTGGGCGTGC
>JANNKV010000127.1:0-17115 GCA_031396485.1 Polaromonas sp.
TGCGGCCCGCTGGGCTGGGTGTCTGATCGTCGCGGCTACCGGTATTCCGCCGTCGATCCGTTGTCGAACCAGCCCTGGCCCGCAATACCCGACGGTTTTCTGGCATTGGCCACCAGCGCTGCGGCCGAGGCCGGGTTCGCTGGCTTCAGGCCTAACGCCTGCCTGATCAACCGGTACGAGCCCGGCGCCCGCATGGGCCTGCACCAGGACCGCGACGAGGGAGGCCAAGCCGGCGACTTCAGCGCGCCCATCGTGTCGGTGTCGCTCGGCCTGCCCGCCGTGTTTCTGTTCGGCGGTCTGCAGCGCAAGGACAAAACCACGCGCTGGCCGCTGCTGCATGGCGACGTGGTGGTGTGGGGCGGGCCGTCCCGGCTGGCGTTTCATGGCGTGGCGCCGCTGAAGGATGGCGAGCATGCGGCGTTGGGGGTGCAGCGGGTGAATTTGACATTTCGGTGTGTGCGGGCAGGGGATTGATTTGCTATTTAGTTGATAGCTAATTACGCAGATAATTCGTGGGCTAGAGCGCTTTTTAGTGCATGAAGCACCCGATACGAGGTTATCGATAAGTCCGTTGTTTTCGGTACTCGAAAATGGTACCATTTAGAAAATGAAGAAGCGGCACCAGCGAATTGTTGAACTGATCTTTTCCCGGTCAACGAGCGGCAATGTCCAGTGGCGCGATATTGAGTCGCTTTTTGTAGAACTGGGCGCCGAAATTGAAGAACGGGCGGGTAGCCGGGTTTCTGTTTTCTTGTTTGACGAAGTGCGCGTCTTTCACCGTCCGCATCCCTCGCCCAACACCGACAAGGGCGCGGTGGCTTCCATCCGCAAATGGCTGGAACAACATGGAGTTGAGGCATGAACGTAATGACTGTTGACGACTATCACGCAACGATTGAATTCGACCCTGATCTCGATATGTTCAGGGGGGAGATCCTCGGCCTCAATGGGGGTGCAGATTTTTACGGCAAAAACCCCAAGGAACTTCGCGCGGAGTTCAAGCGTTCACTTCAGGTTTTTCTTGAGGTCTGCGCCGAGAAAGGTATTGAGCCCCGGCGTCATTTTTCAGGCAAATTCAATTTGCGCATTTCACCGCAGCTGCACGAAAAACTCGCGATTGCGGCGCAGGCAAAAGGCAAAAGCATCAATACGCTGGCGCAAGAGGCTTTGCAGGCGAGCTTTTCTTGAGTTGGGTAAATTGGAAAGCGCACTGATGACCAGGAAAATCACCTACACGGATGAACCGTTGAGCGACATTGAAGTGGTCGCCGATTTTTTACCGTCGCCCGCAGAGCTCGCCTTTCGTGAGGAAGGCGTCAAAGTCACGCTGGCATTGAGCAAAAGCAGCGTTGATTTTTTCAAAACGGAAGCATCGAAGCACCAGACGCAATATCAGCGGATGATCCGGCGGCTGATTGATTCTTATGTTGAGGCGCATGTGCCGAAACCGGTAGCGAGTAGCGCGAAGCGGGCTGCGCAAAAGCGGCCTGCTGTCTAGTTTCGCCCTTGCAAGCCCTGAGCGAGATGAATCAAGCACTCGGCCTTGTATCGCTTGTGGTCCGAGACTACGACGAAGCGATCTCGTTCTATGTCGGGATACTGGGCTTCACATTGGTAGAGGACAAGTATGTCCCTGAACAAGACAAGCGCTGGGTCATCGTTGCGCCCGCGGGGTCCACAGAATCCGGTCTTCTGCTGGCGCGTGCATCCAGCCCCGATCAGGCGGGACGCATCGGCAACCAAACTGGCGGGCGCGTATTCCTTTTTCTCTACACCGACGACTTCGCACGTGACTATCAGGCTTACACGGCCAGAGGTGTCAAGTTTGCTCGCGAACCCAAGGAAGAGCCCTACGGAACGGTAGCTGTGTTCGAGGACCTCTACGGCAACCTTTGGGATCTCCTCCAACCGAAGGAAAGCCAATGAACGCGAACAGAACCGCGTCGGCCCGCAAATTGGGCTCTGACCTGAAGCGTGTGGACGCGCATGTGATTGCCCCGCACGAGTACGACGAACTTCCGGAAATCACGGATGGAATGCTGGCGAGGGCAACCGTCAACAAAGGGGGAAGACCCAGGCTGGCCGAAACGAAAAAGCTGATTTCGTTGCGCCTGCCCGAAGACGTCATCCAGCGGTGGCGGGCCACGGGGCCTGGCTGGCAAACGCGCATGGCGGATCGGCTGAAGCACCTGCCAAAGTGAAAAACGATTTGGACGGCAACTGAATCAAGCTTTCGAGCTGTTTCAGATATTGAAAAAGCCTCTAGCCCAGGTATTACCTGCGCTAAATGCTATTGATTCAATAGCGCCTCGTTATCCTCTGGCCCTGGCACCGTCTGGCACTCTTCAAAAATCCGCGCCGTGCAACGCCGGCAAATCTCGGGGTCGAGTTTCTGAAAAATCGTCGCAATCGCGGTACGCTTGTCGGGGAACTGGTGCTCGGGACCTAGCAGGCGCGTGAAGCCGGTTTTCTTCCACATCGCGATTACTTCGGGGCGCGGCCGGTGAAAGTACAAGTCACCGCCCATCGCGCGGCGGGCGGCGAGTTCGGCTTCCCACAGCTCGGCGCCGGCCAGGTCGATGAAATTCATGCTCTTGCCCATGACGAGCAAATGCTTTTGCGGGGTGGCTTCGTGGCGCAGCGCGTGCAGCGTGTCGGCGACGTGCTGGGTGGCGCCGAAATAAACCTCGCCTTCCATGCGCAAAAGCTTGAGCTGCGGACATTCTGGCAAGAATGTGGCCCCCACGCTCCCCACTTCGTGTGGTTCGCTGCCCCCCGAGGGGGCCGCTGCGCCTGCGGTCTGGCGAAGCCAGTCCCGCGGCCCCTGCCTGGAAAGATTGTCCTCACGTTTGTTTGCTTCGGGTATCTCTCTGCTCTCCACGGGCTCTAGCATTGTTTGGGGCAAATCATCAATCACCACGAACTGCCGATCGGGCTTCCGGCTGTCAAAACCCATGGTGCGCATAGCGGGGCGGGAGGTGCGGAACAGGAACGACATCAGCGACAAGATCATGCCGAGCAAAATCGCGGTTTCCAGCCGAAGCGTGACGGTGGCGACCAGCGTGGCTAGTGCCACGCCGAAGTCGCTGCGGCTCAAATCAAACAGCTGGCGCCAGCGGGCCAGGTCAAGCAGCGACAGCGCCACCAGCAGCAGCAGCGCGCCGACAGCAGCCATCGGGATCTGCGCCAGCAGCGGGGCGCTGACGGCTACCAGCACCAGCAACAGCAGCGCCGAGAAGACGGAAGCCAGCGGCGTGCGCGCGCCGGCTTCCAGATTGGGCAGCGACCGGTTCAGCGAGCCGCAGGACACGTAGCACGAGAAGAACCCGCCGACGATATTTGACAAGCCTTGACCACGGAATTCGCGGTTCGCATCGATGCGCTGGCCGGATCGCAGTGCGACGGTCTTGGCAATCGAGATCGACTGGCCGAGCGCGACGATGGTCAGCGCGAACGCCAGCCCGACAAGCTCTGACGCTTGCTGCCAGCCGATGCGCGGCACCTCGAAACGCGGCCAGGGCGCGGGCACCTGACCGACCGTGCGCAGGGCCGCGCTGCCCGCGTCACTGCCGCCGTAGCGCGCCCACAGCCACGCCAGCGCAGTGCCCATGACCAGCCCGACCAGCATGTAGGGCCAGCCGCGCCGCAACTTGCGCACCCCCAGCGCGACGGTCACCGTGACAGCCGCCACGGCCAGCGCCATCGGCTGCGCCTGCAGGATTTGCGTGGCGATCTGGCGAATCACAGCCAGCGCGCCGTGCGCGCTTCCTTTGTCAAGCCCCAGCAAATCAGGCACGGCGTACAAGGCGATCAGCAGAGCGGCGCCTGAGGTAAAACCGAACAACACCGCCGGCGAAATGAAGTTGGCCAGCACGCCCAGCCGCAGCGCGCCGATCAGCCACTGCATGACCCCGACCATCACAGTGACGGCCAGCGCCAGCTGGATATACGCCGGGCTCAAGGCCAGCGCCAGTGGCGAGAGCATGGCAAACAGCGCCAGCGAATTGGCATTGGTGGGCCCTGACATGACATGCCAGCTGGAGCCGAACAGCGCGGCGATGATGCAGGGGATGACCGCGGTGTAGAGCCCGTATTCAGGCGGCAAGCCAGCCAGCGAGGCAAAGGCGATGCCCTGCGGCAGCACCAGCACGGCGCCCAGCAGCCCGGCCAGCGCGTCGGCACGCAGCGTGGTGCGGGACACCCGCGTTACCCAGTCGCCGAAAAGGCGTTCAGGCAGCGAGGCGGCTGCTGCGGGGGGGCTTGTTGTTGAGGGGTGATCGGTCACAGCTTGGAAGCATAGCGCGGCCTGTGGGCACCTCAGCGCAGGCCGAACTGGTGCAGCACCAAACCCGCTAGCGCCGCCGCGCCAATGACGCGAATCACGCCCCACTTCAGCCGCCACAAGGCAAAAGCCGCCGCTGCGACGAGCGCCAGCGCGATCCAGTCGGGTTGCGAAGCAAAAGTGCCTGTAGCCCCTGAAGGATAAGCGACGGCAGCTATGAAAAACAGAGCAAGATTGAGAATGACACCCACCACCGCCGCAGTCACGGCGGCCAGCGGCGCGGTGAGTTTGAGGTTGCCTCGCGTCGACTCAACCCACGGCCCGCCTGCCAGAATAAAAATGAACGACGGCAAAAACGTGAACCAGGTCGCAACGCAGGCGGCCAGCGCTGCGCCCAGAAACAGCGCGTCTGGCCCCAACACCGCCTTGGCCCAACCGGCCACGAAACCGACGAAGGCGACGATGATGATCAGCGGCCCGGGGGTGGTTTCGCCGAGTGCCAGGCCGTCCATCATCTGCGGCGTGGTGAGCCACTGGTAATGCTCGACAGCCGCCTGGTTCACATAGGGTAGCACCGCGTAGGCACCGCCGAAAGTCAGCAGCGCGGCCTTGGTGAAAAACCAGCCGATTTGCGTGAGCGTGGCGTTCCAGCCATAGGTCAGGAACAACGCCGCCATCGGCAGCAGCCAGAGCACGGCACCGACCGCCAGCACCATGGCCAGACGCGAGCGCCTGAACAGCGCGTGCGAAGGTGTCGGCGTGTCGTCGTTGATCACGGCTGCAGCGTGTCCCGGTGCGTCAGCACCCGATTTTTTTTCATGGCCCGCGCCAGCGCCCAGCGCATTCGGCGCCACGCGTGCGAGCAGGGCGCCGATCAATAGCGCGCTAAGCACGACCACCGGAAACGGCAGCTTCAAGGCCCACACCGTTATGAAACTCATAGCTGCCAGCGCCCAGGGAACCGGGGCCAGCAGCGGATTGCCCAATGACCGGCTGGCGATGCGGTGCAGCGCATGCAACACGATGGCGGCCACCGCGGGCTTGATGCCGTAGAAGATCGCGGCCACCAAAGGTTGTTCACCATGCGCCATGTAAATCCAGCTCAGCGCGATCAACAGCACCAGCGATGGCAGCACGAACAGCACGCCCGCCGCAATGCCGCCGCGCGTGCGGTGCATCAGCCAGCCGAGGTAGGTAGCGAGCTGCTGCGCCTCCGGCCCGGGCAGCACCATGCAGAAATTGAGCGCATGCAGAAAACGCTTCTCGCTCACCCAGCGGCGCTTGTCCACCAGCTCGCGGTGCATGATGGCAATCTGCCCGGCTGGCCCGCCGAAGCTGATGAAGCCGAGTTGCAGCCAGAATTTGAAGGCTTCGCGAAAGCTGATGGGCGGCGGCGCATCAGGCGTCTGCGTCGGGGTAGTCGGGGTCGTTGGCGTCATGGGGGCCTGTATGGTGCGGACCTGTGTCATGCGCCGGCACCCGTCATGGTTTCCGGCTTCCAGTTGTGTGTTTCGGCTGGCTTGCCTTGCCACACGGCCGTGGCTTCGCTGGCGCACCAGGCATAGAGGGCGTCATACAGCGGCATGGCGGCTTCCAGCATCGCGTGGTCGTCGGTGTGCAGGCGCGACAAGCCCAGCGAGAAGGCCAGCACGCCAGCGCACTGCGGCTCCAGCGCGAGGTGGTCCGTGTCGGCGCCGCGCACGATGCGGGCCAGGCGGTCCACGGCCGGGTCTTCAATCTCGAATGCGCGCAGCAACACATCGAAACTGCACCACTCGCCTTCGTGCGACACCGGCGCGCCGGGAATGTCGTAGGCCACGGCCTTCAAGCGCGCGGCCTCAACGAAGACCTGCGCCGTCGGCACATAGAAAAATTCGGCACGCGGGTCGATGAAACGGCGAATCAACCACGGGCAGGCGATGCGGTCGATCTTCGGCCGCTCGCGGGTGATCCAGCGCGACGGCTGCTCGCCCGTCACGCCCCAGTCGGGGCGCTTTTTCATGGTGGGAAGGCCGCTGGCGCGCCACCTCGTGGTGTCTTGCGGCGAGTCAACCCCGTCTTCACCGCCTTCAATACCGCCGTCGAGAGCAGAAGCGTTCCAGCCGGCGGCGCGCAGCACGGCGACTGCTTCTTCGCTGACGTTGTGGCCGTAAACGCAATACGCCACCACGTCCCGCTTTGGCTGTGAGGTTACAAAGGCAGCCACGTCTTCCGGCTTACAGCGCAGGGCGCCAGCCAGCATCCGCGGGCTCTCCAGAAATTTGCCTTCGCGGCGTACGTCGAGCAACAGCGGCGCGGCTGCGCTGCCCAGGCGGACGGCGAGATCATCGGGGGAAATACGGGGAATGGAAGCGTTAGCGGTGTCCATGGAATACTCCAAACGAGTTGCCAGCGCTTGGACGGGACACCGTCTATCTGTGAGGAATCGGGAGGCTGAAAACCCGATGGCTAAATACTAGCACCGGCGCGGCCTCAGTTCAAGCGCGCTGAAATTTGAACACGGCGCGGCTGGCGCGCGCGTTCGGCCACCAACGGACTTCCTCGCCGTCTTGCAAGCCGAAGTGGTCGAGAATCTGCAGCTTGTTCTTGACTGCCAGCGCCTCGAAATCCTGCAGCGTGCCGACGCGAATGTTGGGCGTGTCGTACCACTGATAAGGCAACACTTTCGTCACCGGCATGCGGCCGCGCAATACCGCCAGCCGGTTTGGCCAGTGGCCGAAATTGGGAAAAGCCACGATGCCGATACGACCCACACGGGCCGTTTCACGCAGCATGATTTCGGCATTGCGCAGGTGCTGCAGGGTGTCAATCTGCAGCACCACATCGAAGGAGTTGTCACCGAACAGCGCCAGCCCTTCTTCCAGATTGAGCTGAATGACGTTGACACCGCGCGCGACGCAGGCCTGAACATTCACGTCATTGATTTCAACGCCGTAGCCGGAGCAGCCGCGCTCGCGGATCAGGTGCGCCAGCAACTCGCCGGTGCCGCACCCGAGATCAAGCACGCGCGCGCCCTGCGGCACCAGGCGGGCGATGGACAGCAGATCGGCAAGCGCGGTCATGCGGCCACCCTGCTCTGAAAATAGGAGCGCACTACACCCATATAACGCGGGTCATCGAGCAAAAAGGCATCGTGCCCGTGCGGCGCGTCAATCTCGGCATAGCTGACCTCGCGCTGGTTGTCGAGCAGGGCCTTGACGATTTCGCGGCTGCGCACGGGGGCGAAGCGCCAGTCGGTGGTGAAGCTCACCAGCAGGAATTTGGCCGTGGCGGTCGCGAGTGCTTTCGTCAAGTCACCGCCGAAGGCGCGTGCCGGGTCGAAGTAGTCGAGCGCGCGCGTGATCAGCAAGTAGGTGTTGGCGTCGAAGTACTCGCTGAATTTGTCGCCTTGGTAGCGCAGGTAACTTTCGATTTGAAACTCGACCTCTTGTGTTGAGTATTTGAAAGGCGAAGCCAGAAGCCTCGAGGGGGCATATTCACCAGCCGGGGCCGCGGATCTGGCTTCGCCAGTCCGCAGGCGCAGCGCCCCCCCGGGGGGCAGCGAACCACGCGAAGCGGGGAGCGTGGGGGCCTGCTCTCTGCCGAACTTTTCGTTCATCACATCATCACTGAGGTACGTGATGTGCCCGATCATGCGGGCAATGCGCAGGCCGCGCTGCGGCAACACGCCGAGGCGGCCGTAGTGGCCGCCGTTGAAGTCTGGATCAGTCGCGATCGCACGCCGCGCGACCTCGTTGAAGGCGATGTTTTCGGCTGTCAGGTTCGGCGCGCTCGCCACCACCACCGCGTGGCGAACGCGGGCCGGGTATTGCAGCGTCCAGCTCAGCGCCTGCATGCCGCCCAGGCTGCCGCCCATCACGGCGGCCAGCACGTCGATGCCCAGCGCGTCTAGCAGGCGGGCCTGCGCATGCACCCAGTCTTCGACCGTGACCACCGGGAAATCGGCGCCATAAATTTCGCCCGTGTCGGGGTTGATCTGCATCGGCCCTGTGGAGCCGAAGCACGAACCGAGGTTGTTGACGCCGATGACGAAAAACTGGTCGGTATCGACCGGCTTGCCGGGGCCGATCATGGTGTCCCACCAGCCTTCGGACCGGGGCACCGGCTGGCCAGCCTCGCCCAGGTAAACGCCGGCCACATGGTGCGAGGCGTTGAGCGCGTGGCAGATCAGCACCGCGTTGGATCTGTCGGCGTTGAGGCTTCCGTAAGTCTCGTAGCTCAGGTCATAGTCACGAATGGCCGCGCCGCTTTGCAAAGGCAGAGCGCCTGCGAAGTGCATGGTCAGCGGTGTGGCAACGAGGGTCAGAAAATCACCTGCAGAAAAACAAAAACCCGGCAGCGCCAAAGCGTTTCCGGGTTCAGGAAATCCGTCTTTAGCTGTACTTGTTACGCGCCCGCAATCTGAGCAAATCGGCGCATATCAAGTATAGCAAGGCCGAACCGCACCCTCGGGTTATCAAGGCGTGACGACAAATGCCAGCACGCCCAACGCCGCAAACACCAGTGCCGAAACGACGTGCACGATGCGCAGCGGCACCAGCCGGGTGATGCGTTCGCCCAGCCAGACGACCGGTGCGTTGGCCAGCATCATGCCCAGCGTGGTGCCGGCCACCACGGAGGCATAGGCCTCGTATTTGGCCGCCAGCATCACGGTGGCAATCTGGGTTTTGTCGCCCATCTCGGCCAGGAAAAACACGACCACGGTGGTGGCGAACACGCCCAGCTTTGGCGCCTGGTTGTCGGTGTCGTCCTCCAGCTTGTCGGGAATTAACATCCAGACCGCCATCAGAAGAAATGACGCGCCCAGCAGCCAGCGCAGTATCTGCGGGCTGACGACGGTGGTGACCCAGGCGCCGAGGGCACCGGCCATGGCGTGGTTGGCTACCGTGGCGACAAAGATCCCGAGGACGATCGGCCAGGGCTTTTTGAAGCGGGCAGCCAGGACGAGGGCGAGCAGTTGGGTTTTGTCACCCATCTCGGCAAGCGCGACGATGCCGGTGGAGACGAGGAAAGCTTCCATCAGATGAACTCCGGCCGGGAACAACCATTGACTGCGCAACAACCCCGGCCTGAATGGCGGCGGCGCAGTCAAAGGTCTCGCGGAATCCGAAGATTGCTTGCACCATGTCCGCACGCGGACAAGTCTGTTGACGCAAGCGCCTTTCATGAATTTGAAAGGCTGGCTACTCCCCAATGACAGCTTTAATTATAAATCCCGCTTCGGCCATACAGCTGTCGGTCAGCCGTGCCGCGCTGGCGCACTCTTGTGGCGCGGTTATTGCTTGTATTTGGTGCGTTTCTAAAAAAAGCGGAATAACGCACCAAATCAATACCTTTTATCGAAAAGAGAGACTCATGGAAGCACTAAAACAGGGCTCAGATGCCTTGTTCATCTTGTTGGGCGGCATCATGGTGCTGGCGATGCATGCCGGTTTCGCGTTTTTGGAACTCGGTACGGTCCGGAAAAAGAACCAGGTGAATGCGCTGGTCAAAATTCTGGCTGACTTCTCGGTCTCTACCGTGGTCTATTTCGTCGTGGGTTATGGGGTGGCCTATGGCACCAGCTTCTTTGTCGGGGCCGAAACGCTTGCCGCCAAAAATGGCTACGAACTGGTGAAGTTCTTCTTTCTATTGACTTTCGCCGCCGCCATTCCAGCCATCATTTCAGGCGGAATTGCTGAACGTGCGCGTTTCTACCCGCAACTGGTCGCAACAGCTGTCATCGTCGGCTTTGTCTATCCGTTTTTCGAAGGCATTGTGTGGAACCAGCACTTTGGTGTGCAGGCCTGGATCAAGGCGCTGACCGGCGAGGAGTTTCATGACTTTGCTGGTTCGATCGTGGTTCACGCGGTCGGCGGGTGGCTGGCGCTGCCGGCGGTGATTCTGTTGGGCGCGCGCAGCAACCGCTATAAAAAAGACGGCGGCGTGTCGGCCCATCCGCCGTCGAACATTCCGTTTCTGGCGCTGGGCGCGTGGATTCTGACCGTCGGCTGGTTCGGCTTCAACGTCATGAGCGCGCAGACCATCGACAAGATTTCAGGGCTGGTTGCGGTCAATTCGCTGATGGCGATGGTCGGCGGCACGCTGGTCGCCCTGGTGGTGGGCAAGAACGACCCCGGCTTTTTGCACAACGGCCCGCTGGCCGGGCTGGTGGCGGTCTGCGCAGGCTCGGACCTGATGCACCCGCTGGGCGCACTGGTGGTCGGCGGCGTGGCAGGTGGCGTGTTCGTCGTGATGTTCACGCTGACGCAAAACAAGTGGAAGATCGACGACGTGCTCGGCGTCTGGCCCCTGCATGGCCTGTGCGGGCTGTGGGGCGGCGTCGCTGCCGGCATTTTTGGCAGCAAGGCACTAGGCGGCCTGGGCGGCGTGAGCTTTTCGGCGCAGCTGATCGGCAGCGCGATGGGCGTCGCGTGGGCGCTGCTGGCAGGTTTTGCGCTGTACGGCGTGCTCAAGGCCACGATGGGGCTGCGCCTGAGTCAGGAAGAAGAATACGAAGGGGCCGACCTGTCGATTCACCGCATCGGCGCCACGCCGGAGCGGGAAGTCAACTGGTAGTCCAACGGGTCAGGGCCCTGATGCGCCTCGGCGAGCCCGGGCCGTTGTCGTGACTCGCTATTATTTTCATAGCTGCTCGCGCAGGTATTACCTGGGCTAGCGGCCTGTTTGATCAATAATTTGGGTACCGGCGAGGCGCCAGCCAGCGGTCGAACGACCAGGGGCCCAAGCCGAAGATCGCCAGCGCGGCCAGCAGGGAACCCCAGAACACATGCTGCTGAAAGGCCGCCGGGGCGGTTTCGCTGAGCGAGACCACGGCGACCGCATTCACCACAAACAGGCCCAGCGCGGAAAACCGGCCCCCGAGGCCGAGCACCAACAACACCGGCAATACCAGTTCGCCGGATGTTCCCATGGCAGCGGCGACCTGCGGCGACAGCAGCGGCACATGGTATTCATCAGTAAAAAGTGCGACGGTAGTGTCCCAGTCGCGCAGCTTGGTGAGGCCCGACAAAAAGAACACCTGCGCCACGTACAGACGGGCCAGAAATGCGGCCAGCGGTTGTAGTGCGTCAAGCGCGCGTGTCAGGGTGCCCCACCCGTTCAAGCCGCGCTGGATAAAGCCCGCGCTGGATAAAGCCCGAATCGGCGCTGTTGCTCATGTGAATGCTTCCTTGTTGTTGTCGGTGATGTTGTTGATCAGGAAAGCGCCGGTAACCAGTCCGCTTTTGACCGAAGATGCCAGCCAGTCGGCGAAGTCGAATACGGCCTCGCTGTTTTGATCGTTCGCGTGGCTGGCTTGCGCCAAGGCGGCTTCCAGTGAGTGCCCGGCTTGCAACGCAAGCAGCAGTACATGTTCGGCAGCGCCGAGGTGGCGCAGACGCGGCTTGAAACCTTCGCGCCAGACCAGCGCTTTTTCACCCGTGCCTCGCGCCAGCAATTCTGCCGCGTAGGCGAGCGCCGACTTTCGATCTTCGGCCGGCAAGCCATGCGCGTGAGTCAGGCTGACCACCGGAAAAGCGCTGTCCAGCAGCCAGACGCCCGGGCTTAACTTCAGCGATGGCGTGGCGGGCGGTTCTGCCGACAGCAACCCGAACGACGCGAGGTCAGTCGACGAATCTGCCGCGAAGGACGCGCGGTGCAAGGCCCATTCGATGCGGGCGACGTCGGCCAGAAAGGGCTCGTCTGCCAGCTGCGGCGCAGCCTCCAGAAAATTCGCCAGGCCGTCGCCCCATTGACCCATGTCGCCACAAGTAGGCGGTTGCTGGCGCCAGAGATGCTGTGCCAGTGCGGCGAAGTTTTCCTCGCCCATCAACTGCGCAACCACCGGATAGGCGGCGCGCAGGGCGCGTTCGCCCAGCGCCAGTCCATGACTCCGGTAGGCCCGCAGTCCGCGGCTTGCCAGCGATTTTCCGCGCAAGCCGGATGCGTTCAATGTGTTGGAGTCCACCAACGCCCACAGCACGTCATCGCTCGGCCCACCGAGCACCGCGCCAAGCAGCGTCTGCTGATCTTGCACTAGCCGGGTGGCGGCATTCATGGCGCAGCCACCCCGGCGAAGTGGATGGTGCGCGCGCGATCCACTTCGTCCAGCAGCACCTGCAATGGTGGGACGTCGGTGTCCCATTCCACCAGCACCGGCACCGCGCCGAAACGTTCGTTTGCGTGACGGTAAAGCGCCCACACGGCGTCGTCGACGCGGCTGCCGTGGTCGTCGATCACGATGTCGCCGCAGTGCCGGTGCCCGGCCACATGCAGCTCGCCGACGAGATGCGGCGCGATGTTGTCAAGCCAGGTTGTGCAGACATCGATCGGGTCAACCTGATCGCCTGCCAGCCGCTGATTGAGCGCATTGACATAAATGTTGTTGACGTCGATCAGCAGACCGCAGCCGGTTCGTTGCGCCAGTTCGACGAGAAAAGAAGTTTCGTCGCGGTCGCTGCCCTGCAACGTGACGTAGGCCGACAGGTTTTCAACCAGCAGGCGTTGGCCGATTCGCTCTTGCACGCGCTGCACATTGCGGCACATCACATCAAGTGCCGCGCCGTTAAACGGAATCGGCAACAGGTCTGCAGCATGCACAAACTTGCCGTTGGTGCCCGCAAGCTGGCCGCGGGCAAAACAGGCGTGATCCGATATCCGGGCCGGCTCGATACGCGACACCAACTGCGCGAGATGCTCCAGGTGCAACTCGTCAACGCCACAAGCTGAACCCAACGCCAAACCCACGCCATGCAGGCTGACCGGATAGTGCTCGCGTGCCTGGCTCAGCAGCGCCAGCGCAGCGCCGCCTTCGCCGAAGAAGTTTTCCGAATGGACTTCAATGAAATCGAGTGGGGGCCGCGATTGCAGCAACTCGGCGTAATGGGGATGCCGCCAGCCGATGCCGGTAGCTGCGTTGACCGTGGCAGCTTGAGAGTCAGTCATGCCAAGCGTGCCGGGAGACGGAGTGCAATGCTGCGCTGCACGCTTGACGTGATGCGGAATCTGCGGAGCAAGCGGACGTTCAGCTCTTTTTGTCCGTCATCATTTTTGCTTTGGCCTTGGCGGCATCTGCGGTCAGGCCTTTCATGTCGGCGCAGGTGCCTTTGGCGACATATTTCCACTCGTTGACGTCGGCACTGACTTTGGACTGGCCGGCACAGGAATGCGTGCCGCTCAGGTTGGCGCAGTCGTTCTGGCCGGCCACCGAGATGCCGTAGCATTTTTCTTTTTCCTGGGCGACGGCAGGCGTGGCGACCAGCAAGGTAGACAGCAGGGAAGCTGCGGCGGCAGCAATCATGGCGCGTTGGTTCATTTTGAAATCTCCTGAAAACAAGGGTTGAGAAAATTTAACCAGCGCAGACCTTTTCTGCCTTGGTTGCGATTTAGTCTGGGCGGTAGGAGGTTTCTTACACCGCCCTGGAAAAATTTTCTGCCACGGGGCTTGCCGGGGCTAAAGCAAATCCGCAATTCGATCCCAGGTTTCGGGCGGTATGCGCCCCACGTACCGCTCGATCAGCTTGCCTGTTTTATCAATCAGAAAAGCATTGGGGAGTTGGGGGTGATTGCCAAAACTGTCCAGGTAGCCGCTCTCGCCTGTCCACAACTGCACGAAGCGCTGCTTGGGGGGGACGGTGCTGACGATGATGCGTTCGTATTCCATAAAGTCGTTTTTGCGGGCATCCGTGTTTACCGCGACCAGCTCAAACGGTTTACCGTTCCAACCCGCATAGTTTTCGCGGAGCTCGGGCATCTTGTCGCGACAGACCGCACAGCCCGTCGACCAGAACATGACCAGAACCACTTTGCCCTTGAGCATGGACAGCTTGAACGGCTTGCCGTCAATGGTTTTTCCTTCAATGACCGGCACCTGGACCGTAGCTGGTGCGACTTGCGCGCCCGCCTGCAGCGCGCTTTGCGCCCAAACCGCAGAAACATTGATCGCAAGGAACAACCCGGCAAATGCGGCGCATGTACTTATGCGCTTCCCGCGAGAAATTGATGTCGAAAGAAATGCCAAAGAGCAGCTGTTCATAAAAACGCCTCGTATTGCTTGAATCTCGGCCGGACGCAGGCGCGCCGGTTCGGGTTGCAGTATGCAGCGCGCGCGCAGGCCGGGTCAACGCTGGCGTTCCCGGAACGTCGTGTTCAGCAACCGGCTCGACTAGACTCCGGGCATGTCAAGTTTTGAAGAGCAGCTGGTCGAGCACCGTGTGTACCTGATGCGCTTCGCGCGGCTGCAACTGCGCAATGACGCCTGGGCGGAAGATGCGGTGTCCGAAACGCTACTCGCTGCTTTGGCCAAGCCGCAGGCATTCGGCAACCGGTCGCAACTCAAGACCTGGCTGGTCGGCATTTTGAAGCACAAGGTGATCGACCTGATCCGCAGCCATGCGCGCATCGTGACCCTGCCGGATTCTGGCGCTGACGACGAGGGAGACGAGCTTGACCGCCTGCGTTTCAAGGCCGACGGCCACTTTGAAGACAGCCCCAACGATTGGGGAGACCCCCACCAGACGCTGCAACAGGCGCAATTTTTCGAGGTACTGGACGCCTGCATGGAGCGGCTGCCCCCTGCGATGGGCCGGCTGTTCCTGATGCGTGAATGGCTCGAACTTCCAGCGCCGCAAATCTGTAAGGAACTTTCCCTGACCCCGACCAACCTGTATGTTCAGCTGCACCGGGCGCGGCTGCGGCTGCAGGAATGCCTGAACATTCACTGGTTTGGGCAACGCGGCGCCTGACAACGTCTTCATACAACCTGTCTGAGTTTAAAACGTGACTTCGAAAATGACACTGCTGAGACGCACCTGCCGGCAAGCGGCCGCGCTGGTCATCGCGCGTGAAGACCGGGCCTTGAGTTTGCCCGACAGCGTGGCTTTGAAACTGCACCTGCTGGCCTGCAAAACCTGTCCCAAGTTTGAAAGCCAGGTCTTGACGATGCGCGCCGCCATGGGCCGCTGGCGCAACTATTCGGGCGATGCGGCAGCGGACGCAGCCCGGCCGGCTTCAAGCAGGACTGAAGACAGTCGCTGAGTTGCGGCCACGAATTTCCTCTTTCTTCGGTTAACCCGGGTTGCCAATTGCGGTCACCAACAAAAAATCGGGCCTGGCTAAGCTGCAAATTTGTGTAAATATTTACCGCTGAACAACCTGCACACCATTTTTGCAGCTAGCCAGCTGCCACAGCAAAAAACGGCGCTACGCCTCATGACGGGTTGAGAGCAGGGCTGGCCCCCGGACGACCGAAGCAACCTTGAAATCCAGGGACGCAGCTGTGCACAACAAATGTATGTGTGCGCAAACTTGTCCAAATTATGAGGAAAGACGAGCCGTCACACCCCCTCGTTGATCGCGTCAGCCCTTGGACAAAACCGTTGGCGAAGGGGCGATCGGCTGGACTGCAAAGCGAAAAAGGAATGTGTTTTGTCACCGGTCAGCCCTTTTAGACGGTGTGAAAGGCCGGCGGCTTTGGGCTGGAAACTAGCGTCAACAGGGCCGGCCAGCCTGAGGTCAGTTGTTTTTTACATAACTGAAGCATAATATGGGGGTGTGAATGTCCGCATTCGCACACGTTAGGTGATCGGTCAGTTTCGCGCGCTACAGCGGTACGTATAAAGATTTGTTGTGCTTTCGGGACCCCATCGCTTTTGTTAATGCTTTCGATAATGTGTTTTAGAGGAGTCCCTTGATGGGCAACAAACTTTACGTCGGCAATCTGCCGTACTCGGTTCGCGACGAAGACTTGCAACAATCTTTTGGCCAGTTTGGCGCTGTTACCAGCGCTAAAGTCATGATGGAACGCGACACGGGTCGCTCCAAAGGCTTTGGCTTTGTCGAAATGGGCAGCGATGCCGAAGCTCAAGCAGCTATCACGGGCATGAACGGCCAGCCTTTGGGCGGCCGTAGCGTTGTCGTGAACGAAGCCCGTCCGATGGAGGCACGTCCTCCACGCACCGGCGGCTTCGGTGGCGGCGGTGGCGGCTACGGTGGTGGCGCTGGCGGCGGCGGTGGTGGCGGCTACGGCGGTGGTGGCGGCGGTGGCCGTTCCGGCGGCGGTGGCAGCGACGGCGGTTTCCGTAGCCCGTACGGCGGCGGCGGTAGCGGCGGTGGCCGTTCCGGTGGCGGCGGCGGCGGTGGTGGACGCGGCGGCTACTAAGCCCTGCTCAACTTGCACCTCAGCTTCTGGCTGAGGTTCGCTTAAAAGGCTTCAAGACTCCGGTTTTGAAGCCTTTTTGCTTTCCGGCCCAGGTAAAGTATGCGCTGGCAGCTATTGTATTTATAGCATTGCCAGGGTTACGGATATGCTTGGAGGCTAGAGGCAAAGGCGCAGGACCAGCGCCGGCTTCTCACTCACCCTGACGATGCTTGCGCGCCCGTCCCGAAAGCGCCCGGTCAAACACCGCGTTAGGCAGCAACCGCAACAGCTTGGCCACCAGCCCCATCTGCCACGGAATCACTTTATAGCTCCCGCCTTTGGAGATCGCGACAAACGCCTCGTCGGCAAAGCGGTCTGCCTTCATCAAAAATGGCATGGCATACCGGTTCTGGCGCGTCAGCGGGGTGTCGATGTAGCCTGGGCAGATCGTGACGACCTGCACGCCACTGGACCGAAGCTCGCCGCGCAGACTTTCACAGTAAGCGATCAACGCTGCCTTGCTGGCGCAATAAGCGCCATGACCGGGCAACCCGCGTATCCCGGCGACGCTGCCAATGCCCACCAGCGTACCCGTGCCGCGGGCCGCCATGGCGGCGACAAAAGGATGAAACGTGGCCGCAGCGCCAGTGTTGTTGGTGGCGAAGGTCTGTGCCATGACGGCAATGTCTTCGCGGTGCGCGGTGTCCATGCCCAC
>JANNKV010000136.1:0-11955 GCA_031396485.1 Polaromonas sp.
ACACGCCACGCGGCTGTGCGCAATGGACGGGCTGCAGCGCACTATATATGTCAGCGGCTTCGCCAAAATCCTCGCGCCTGGCTGGCGGGTGGGCTTCATGGCGGCGCCCCCTGATCTGGTCGAGCGCCTGCTGGACACCAAACTGCTGGCCACGCTGACGACGCCCGCATTGCTTGAAAAAGCGCTGGCCTGGTGCATCGACCAAGGCCAGCTGCGCCGCCACGCCGAGCGCATCCGCAGCCGGCTGGCGCAGGCGCGCGGCCGGGCCGTGAAGCTGGCTTTGGCGCACGGCTGCACCTTTGCGGCCGAACCGGCGGGGCTGTTTGGCTGGGTCGATACCGGGGTGGATACCGACGCCCTGTCCCAGCGCATGCTCGACGAAGGCTACCTGATTGCACCGGGTTCGCTGTTTCACGCGGTGCGCACGCCCGGCCCGCTGATGCGAATCAACTTCGCCACGACCCAGGACGCCGCGTTCTGGGCTGTCTTTGCGCGGCTGCGGGATGCGGCGGCATAAAGGCGGGCAGAGGCGGGCAGAAGCAGGGAGGCAGGGCATTTTTTGCGCAGAAAGGCTGAATTAGTGCTTTTTTAGGCCTCCAGCCCAAGTATTACATGCGCAGACAGCTATTAAAAACATAGCGAACGTTGTGACCCTCGAGGGCCGCCTCGGTTGGCTGGCGGTTCGCGACCGCATGCCCCTTGCGTCTCTGATGGGGCCCAGCCGTGTCGGGCCGCGCTCTAATAAGAAAAAGAAAGAAAGAAAGAAAGAAGAAGACTATTCGGCGCTTCTCTAAGTTAGCGCCTGCATTCGCGCGCTCCGGCAACCAGGTGATGGTCAGTGGACACGACCCATGAATCAGCCGTTTTTTTGTTACCCCTCCGCACAAAACCACTGATCTGTTCGTTTTCAGGTCTGAATCTGCGAGTTTTTTCACGGAAAAACAACCTTTTTGACTGATTTACGTGGTTTCTGAGCTCTTGCGTCACGTACTGATTCGATAATTCACATCAAGTTACAGATGCAACCGCCTGCATGGGGCTGCTTATTCGCTGACGCCGCGCGGCGGCGTGCAGCCAGTCGCTCCTCACTTCAACACCTGATCAAGCCATGAAATCAATGCTGAATTTTGTTATTTTCGCCACCGGCCTGGCGCTGGGCCAGGCAACGTTCGCGCAAAGCCAGGTTTCATCCACGCTGCTGGCCCAGCGGGTCGAGATGGTTGACGGCAAGGCCGTGCTCAAACCTGCCACGCAAAGCAAGCCGGGCGAAGTCATCGACTACAGCAGTACCTATAAGAACAGCGGCACCGCAGCCGTAGAAAAACTGGTGGCTACGGTGCCTGTGCCGGTCGGCACCACCCTGCTTGCTGGCAGCGCCGAACCGGCGCAAGCACTGGCTTCCACCGACGGCACCGTTTTTGCCCCCATGCCGCTGATGCGCACCGTGCGCCAGAGCGACGGCAGCCAACGCAGCGAAGCCGTCCCGCTGGCCGACTACCGCGCGCTGCGCTGGGATCTGGGCACGCTGGCTGCCGGCCGCACGGCGGTGGTCAGCCTGCGTACGCGAATCGATTCAGCCGTCGCTGCAGCCCCGGCCGTGCGGCCGGCTTCCCGGCCCTAAACACCATTCATCCCTTGCGCCCGGGCTTTCCGGGCACGGGTCACCTTGCTCGTTACCCGTAGTTGTGTCGTTTTGTAGTTTCGTTTTTAGTTTGTAGATTGTTTTGAGTTAACCGTTTGTTCAGAAGACAGGAGAAAAACCCGCCATGCATGCCATCCCCACAAGTCCCCAGCCTTTGCGGCTGACAAGCTTCTTCACCCACTGGATCGTGGGACTTTGCGTTGCGATGGCACTGGCTTTTGCCGGCCTTGCCGCGCACGCGGCAGCGCCTGCAGCGGGTACGGTTATTGGCAACCAGGCGACGGCCACCTACCTGGACACCACGGGGACTTCCCGCACCACGTCGTCGAACCTGGTGCAGACCACGGTTTCACAGGTGAAAAGTTTCACCCTGACGGCGGACGGCGCCAAGACGGCGGCGCCAGGTCAGACTGTGTATTACCCGCACACCATCACCAATACGGGTAATGGAACCGATGCTTACACGCTGAACGCCCCCACCGCTGGTGGCGCCTTCACGCAGACCGGTCTGAGTTACTACCTTGACGCCAACGGCGACGGCGTACCCGACAGTTCAACACCGATCACCAGCACCGGACCGCTTCCCGCCGGCACGCAATTCAAGTTTGTCGTTGCCGCTTCTGTTCCCGGTGGTGCAACCGCCGGCCAGACGGGCACCGTCGCCATCAGCGTGACAGACACAGGCGCCACCACCCTGAGCAACACCGACACCACCACAGTGGCCAACTCGGTCATCAACGTGACCAAGTCACTGTCGTCCACGACGGGTCCATCGCCTTCCGCGAGCCCTGTGACCGTCACGCTGTCTTATACCAACTCGGGCACACTGGCGGCTAACAGCGTCGTGCTGACGGATGCACTGCCTTCCGGCATGGTGTACGTCGCCAACAGCGGTCGCTGGAGCGTCAGTGGCGGAACCCAGCTGGGTGATGGCGCCGGTGGCGACCAGCCAGGCATCGATTATTCGTTCACGGGCGGCACCGTCAGTGCAACCATCACCTCGGTCGGTGCCGGCGTGTCTGGTACGGTGTCTTTCCAGGTCACCATCGCTGCAGGTCTGGCGCCTACGACGGGCACCAATGCTGCCATCACCACCAACACGGCCACCTTCGCCACGGCGACGCAGGCGACCGCCAATACCAACTCGGCAACCTACAGCGTGGCAGCCACGGTCAGTGTGGTGGCCAACGGTTCGGCGACCATCAGCACCGACGGCACTGCCGAGCCGGTCACCATCGCAAGCGCAGCCCAAGGCTCATCGATCACCTTCAGTGATTACGTCTGGAACACCGGCAACGGCACCGACAGCTTCAATGCTGTGCTCTCCGGCAGCACCTTCCCGGCCGGGACGACGTTTGCACTTTTTCAGGCGGACGGTGTCACGCCCCTGCTCGACAGCAACGGCGATGGCATTCCCGACACCGGTCCATTGGCTGCTGGTGCCGTCTACAAGATCGTGGTCAAGGCAACCTTGCCAGCATCGGCGCCTGCCGGCGCCGGCCCTTACAGCGTGACACTGACGGCCACGTCAAACACCGACCCGACCAAATCGAACACCGTGATCAACACGTTGACCACAATCACCGCCAACACGGTTGACTTGACCAACAACGTGTCGGTTGCCGGCGGCGCCACCGCGGCCCAGGGTCTGGGCAGCACCGGTTCCACGGTCATCACGACCAACACGGTGACGCCAGGTAGCACGACCGCGACGCAAAGCCGCTTCCAGCTGTACATCAACAACACCAGTGCGGTGGCTGATTCGTACAACCTTTCCGTGACATCCGCGATCCCGACCGGCTGGACCGTCACGTTCGCAGCCGACGGCGGCGGCGGTAGCTGCGCCACGACGGGTGCTGCATTGACCAACACCGGGACGCTGGCCGCCAACGCCAACCGCCTGGTGTGCGCCATCGTCAATGTGCCAGCCACTAATTCCAGCAACGCCGCTGCAGGGAACTACGATTTCACTTTCCGCGCCCAATCGGCAGTGACAGCAACAGCGTTCGACACCAAGGTCGATCGTGTCACCGTCAATGCTTTGCACACGGTCACGCTCACACCTAACGGCGCGCAGCAAACCTTCCCCGGCGGTGCGGTTACCTACACGCATGTGCTCCAGAACAGCGGCAACGTGACTGAAAGCATCACCTTCCCGAGTGGCTTCCTGACGGACAGCCAGGTCGCTGCCGGCTGGACGTCGGTGCTGTACATCGACTCGAACGGCAATGGCGTGCTGGATGTCGGTACCGACACCCAGGTCACGACCGCCTCAACGCTGTCTTTGACGAGCAACACCAGCCAGACGCTGTTTGTGCGGGTGTTCGCACCGGCCAGTGCCACGGCGGCAAGTGCGGCCGACATCACCACCGTCACCGCGACCTACAACGCCGGAGCGTCCACCGCCTCCGCGTCCGACACCACGTCGGTGACAGATGGTTTGCTGCTGCAAAAAGGGCAGGCTGCCGTGAGTTGTACCGCCATCGGTCCGTTCACCTACAGCGCAGCGCCCATTGCTGCAGGTGCCAATACGGCTCCAGGGCAGTGCATTGCCTACCAGATCAGCGCGTCCAACACCACGGCGGCAAGTATCACGAATGTGGTTCTGAGCGACAACATTCCTGCCAACACCACTCGCAATGACGCCTGCGGCGCTCCGGCCGCTACCGGCTCGGCAACGGCGGGAGGCACGTCCGCCAACGGAACGACGGGTACGGTGACCGCTTCGTTGCCGACACTTGCGTCGACAGCGTCGTTTGCGCTCACCTTCTGCGTGCGGATCAATCCGTAATGGGCGACAGGCGTCGGTGGCATTGGGCCGCAGACGCCTGCCGTCCGTCTCCGGATGCTGGATCTGGTCAGGCAAGGCCCGCAGCGTGAATCAGTTTTCCTGCCGCGGTTCCCCTTCTGCCTGACTTCCGTTCCAAAAGCGCGCCAGTCTCCTCCCATGAGCACTCCCTCAACACGGACTCTCCCCAAGGCGCTTCATGCAAGCGTTTACGGGTTGTGCACGTGGCTGGTCTGCATGGCGTTGTGGCTGGGCGCCGATACCGCATGGGCGGCACCCGCCGCAGGTGCGCTTGTCACCAACCAGGCCAGTGGCACTTTCATCGACAGCAGCGGGCTTGCCCGCAATAATGTTTCCAATGTTGTCCAGATTTCGGTGGGCCAGGTGGCGAGCTTCACGCTGGCGGCCAGCGCTGTCAAAAGCAGTGCCGCAGGTTCAACGGTCAATTTTCCGCACACGCTCGTCAACACCGGTAACGGGCCCGACAGCTTCAGCCTGATCCTGACCGACCTGCCGGGCGGTTTTGGGTTCTCAGCGCTGCAAATATTTGCCGACACGAATGCGGATGGGCTGCCTGACAACAATGCCCCTCTCACCAGCACCGGCCTGGTGCCCGTGGGCGGTTCTTTTGGTTTTGTGGTGGCGGCGACGGTTCCCGCTACGGCGACAAGCGGCACCACTGATCAGGTTCGGGTGGACGCGACCAGCGGTTTTGACCCGGCGCGCACCACCGCCGGATCATCGCCCGCTGTTGCGCCGCTGACCGATACCGTCAATGTCGTTGGCGGGCCGGCCCTTTCGCTGCAAAAGACAGTGTCAAACGCCACGCCACAACCAGGCGATGCGCTGGCTTACCGGTTGCTCCTGCGCAATGCAGGCGCCAGGGCGGCGAGCAGCGGGCCATCGATTCTCATTGACGGCGCGTCCGCTGCACCGGTTTTGATCAGGGACGTGATTCCCCCCAATACCCGCTTCGTCTCGCTGGCAACGCCCGTACCGGCGGGAGCGATTGCGCTGTATCACCGCGTCGGAGATTCGGAACACACCTACACGACGACCATTCCGATCGACCTGAAAGACGTGGTTGCGGTGGGTTTGGCCATTGCCAATGTGCCGGTCGCTGCCATGGTCGAGTTGAATTTCAGCGTGATCCTTCATGCCAATGCGGCACAAAATGGCAGCGGAAAGGTTGTCAATACAGCCCGCGTGTACTTCAACAACGAAGTCGCTGCTGGTGTCACCATCGTGCCGTCGAATGACGCCATAGCGACGCTGTCGCCGTCGGCTGGCCTGATTCGCAACTACACCTCACCGAGCCATACAACGCCCGCCGACTACAGCCGGCTGGGCAGTACGCTTTACCTGGTGGCAGACGCCACTGCCTGTAACACCAGTAGTTCGATGGTTGAAACCCGCGTGGTGATCATCACCGGTCCCAACGGAGAACGCGAGACCTTTACCGCGACTGAGACAGGCCCCAACACGGGGGTATTCACGTTGCCAGCCATACCTACCCGCAACGCCATGGTGGTGGCTAACAGCGGCATTATTGAAGCCAGGAGTGGCGACAGAATTGCCGTTGACATCCAGGGCTGTGGTCGCAGCATCGTGACGGAGATCGTGCTGATCGACCCGGTGGGAGTTGTCTTTGACAGCCGAAGCAATGCGCCCATCGCGGGTGCCACCGTCTCGTTGCGCAAAGGGGACGGGGCAGGAGGCTGCACCACCACGCCGGCCGCCGTCCAGGAAATCACTCCGACCGGGGTCTTGCAGCCTGCTCCGAGCACGGTATTGACCGGTGCGGACGGCAAGTATGTATTTGAATTGACGCCGCCGGGAGACTACTGCCTCATGGTGACGCCGCCCGGCGGTTATGCGTTTCCCTCTGTGGTTCCGGTCGGTCAGTTGCCCGCCGGGCGAACGATTTCCGCCACCGGGCCGGTCAGTGGCGGTTCGTACGGCGGACGTTTCATTGTGGGGGTCAATACGGGCCCTGTGACTGTCGACGTTCCACTGGATCCCGTGGCGGCAACGAACCTCTTCGTCCGGAAAACCGCGTCACGCACCACGGCGGAAATTGCCGACTTCATTGATTACACGGTCAAAATCAAAAATAACGCCACCACCTCACTCGGCAATCCGGGTGTTGTCGTCACAGACAATCTGCCCGCCGGGTTTGCCTTTCAGCCCGGCAGCGTGCGGCTAAACGGGCAGTTAGTGCCCGATCCCGCTGGCGGGCGAGGGCCGCGGCTTGATTTCAATGTGGGCAGTCTGGGTGTGGCTGCGGAATCCGTGTTGACCTACCGCGTCCGCATTGGACCGGGTGCTCTTGAAGGCGACGGCATCAACAGAGCGCAGGCCAGTTTTGGTGGCTTGTCTTCGAACCTCGCGACTGCAACGGTGAAAATTCAGGGCGGGGTTTTCTCCAGCCGCGGCTACATCATCGGGAAAGTTTTTCTTGACTGCAATCGCAACCAGATACAAGACGAGACAGAACTGGGCATTCCGGGGGTGCGCGTTTACCTGGAGGATGGCACCAGCGCGGTCTCTGATGGCGAGGGCAAGTACAGCTTCTACGGCGTGACACCGCGTACCCATGTACTGAAGCTTGACATGACCACCATGCCGGCCGGTTCGGCACTGACAAGCCTCAACAATAGAAACGCTGATGATCCAGGCAGCACTTTTGTGGATCTGAAAAATGGTGAACTGTTCAAAGCCAACTTTGCCGAGGGCTCTTGTCAAACGCTGGTCATCGATGAAGTGAAAGCCCGACGGGCAAAGACTGGTCAACGCACTGCGGAAACCGAGCGCACACTGGCGCAGCGGATGGAGGCCGACCCGCAACCACGCGCCCAGGGCGACGTGAAGGCGCAGCCAGCATCGGGTGTCGTCGGCGCCGCAGCGGTGCCGGTGCAGGGCTTTACGCCCATCGCACCACGCCAGGCCGTGCCCATTAACCTGGGGCCGAGGATCGGTGCGGTTGCCAATGTGCCGAGTATTGATCTCGAAAAAATGCTGCCTGAGATGAACAACACGTTTGGTTTCGTCGATCTCAAGGACGGCGACACGCTGCCGATCGCCCAGACCAACGTGCGCATCAAAGGCGCGGCGGCGACGGAGTTTCGCCTGAGTGTTAATGGAATGGACGTACCAGGCTCCCGGGTTGGGAAAAAGAGCGTTCTGGCTGATCGACAATTGCAGGCTTGGGAATTTGTCGGTGTGTCTTTGAAGCCCGGATCCAACACGCTGACAGCGCGCCAATTCGACTCGTTTGGCAACGAGCGCGGCGCATCCACGATCACCCTGATTGCGCCCGACAAGCTGGGCCGGCTCGAAGTGTTGCCTCCTTCTGCAGCCGTCGCCGACGGCATCACGGCCTCAACCATCGTTGTCAAACTCACTGACGATCGGGGCGTACTGGTGACGGTCCGTACACCGATCACCCTGGAGGCCAGTGGCGGTCGGTGGCAGACAGAAGATCTGGATCCGCAAGAACCCGGCCTGCAGGTGTTCATTGAAGGAGGCCGCGGTGAGTTTCTGCTTTCGGCGCCAGGCACCCCCACCACAGTGACCGTGCGCGCGACCAGCGGCATTTTGAAGGCCGAGTCGCGTCTTGATTTTCTGCCCGACTTGCGTCCGATGATTGCAGCCGGCGTGATCGAGGGCGTTCTCAACTTGCGCAAGCTGGACTCGCGTGCGCTGGTTCCTGCGAGAAAGCAGGATAACTTTGAGCAGGAACTGACGCACTTTTCCCGTATCTCCAGTGACGGCAAGGCTCAGGCCGCCGCCCGTGCCGCGGTGTTCCTGAAGGGCAAAGTGAAGGGCGAGTATCTGCTGACCATGGCCTACGACTCGGACAAGGAGACCCGCGAGCGCCTGTTTCGCGACATTCAACCGGACGAGTTTTATCCGGTCTACGGCGACTCTTCCACCCGCAACTTCGATGCGCAATCCACCTCCAAGCTCTATGTGCGGATAGACAAGGATAAGTCGTGGCTGCTGTACGGTGACTTCACCACGCAAAGCCCGACCAGCGCGCGCAAGCTGGGCGTCTACAGCCGCTCGCTCACCGGAGTCAAGGAGCATTTTGAAAACGAGAATGTGGTGGTCAATGCTTTTGCCAGCCGGGATTCGACGCGCCAGGTGATTGACGAAATCCCCGCCAACGGCACCTCGGGTCCCTACCGGCTGACGACCGCCAACGCTCTTGAGAACAGCGAGAAGGTTGAAATTCTGGTGCGCGATCGCAGCCAGCCAGGGTTGGTTTTGAAAGCCATTCCCCAATCGCGCTTCGCGGACTACGAAATCGAGCAATTCACCGGACAGCTCATTTTCAAGGGACCTGTCCCGAGCCTCGACCCCGCCTTTAACCCGCAGTCAATCCGGATTACTTACGAGGTTGATCAGGGGGGCAAGGAGTTCTGGGTTGCGGGCATTGATGCGCAAGTCAAGGTCAATGACTTTCTTGAAGTGGGAGCCATCGCCGTGGAAGACAAGAACCCGCAGGACCCGAGCAGGCTGCGCGGCGTGAATGCGACGGTGAAATTGTCGGACAAGACCTTCATGACGGGCGAGCTTGCACGTGCGGAGAAAGGGTCGCTGGGCAGTGGCGATGGAAAGCGCGTTGAACTGCGCCATGAGGACAAGGATCTTCAGGCCCTGGCTTATGCGGCCCGCACGGACGCTACGTTTGAAAGCCCTGGTTCGTACCTGTCCCGAGGTCGTGCAGAAGCGGGAGGCAAGCTCGCGTACCGCATTGACGACCTGACGGTCGCGCGGGCCGAGGTGCTTCGGACGGAAGATGTTGCAACAGGCGGCAAGCGGGAGGGCGCGTATGCCAGCGTCGAACGCAGCCTGAACGAGAATCTGAGGGTCGAGATGGGTGTGCGCCACGGCAAGGAGACCGGCGTGCCCGCAAACCCCTTGAGCACGGGAACATTGCCTAATGAATTCACCAGCGTGAAGGCGAAGGTCTCCGGTCAAGTGCCAGGTCTGCCGCAGGCTGGAGTTTTTGCCGAATACGAGCAGGACGTCAATGACAGCGACCGCAAGATCGCCGCCATCGGCGGTGACTACCAGATTGCCAACCGCGGCCGGCTTTACATGCGGCACGAACTGATCTCCAGCCTGTCGGGACCGTATGCGCTCAATACGTCGCAGACCCAGAACGCGACGGTGCTGGGCATTGACGGTGACTACATGAAAGATGGTCATGTCTTCAGTGAGTACCGGGTCCGGGACGCGTTCAGTGGGGCCAATACCGAGGCTGCCATCGGTTTGCGCAATCTGTGGAGCGTGACCGACAGCGTGCGCCTTGCGACCGGGTTCGAACGCGTCCGTGCGCTGGATGGCATCGCATCCAACGAAGCTACCGCCGTGACCTTCGGCATTGAGTACACAGCGGCTGAACTGTGGAAAGGAACGGCCCGGCTGGAGGTTCGCGAAGCGACGAGTAGCGATAGCCTGTTTAGCACCGTCGGCCTTGCTGGCAGGATCAGCCGCGACTGGACCCTGCTCGGCCGCAATTCGCTGGCGATTACACGTAACAAAGGCACGTTGACGGGGGAGCGGATGCAGGACCGCCTCCAGGTCGGGGTTGCTTACCGGGACACCGAAACGGACGTGTGGAACGGGATGGCTCGTGTGGAACACCGGCAGGAAAAAGACGATACCCAACAGGCCTTGCAGTTAAAGCGCACCGTTGAGCTGTTCACCATCAACGCCAACTACCAGCCCAGCAAGCAGGCGGTATTGTCAGCCCGCCTGGCCAGTAAATGGGTAACAGATGACTCTTACGGCCTGGCAAGTCGCTACAGTGCCCACCTTGTCGGGGCGCGGTTTACCTTTGACATCACCGATCATTGGGACGTCGGTGTGGTGGGCAACACACTCTTCAGCGGTGACCGGAAGGCGCGGCAATACGGTCTTGGTCTGGAGGTCGGCTACCTGGTGTCCACCAACCTGTGGTTGTCGGCAGGCTATAACTTTTTTGGGTTCAAGGACGACGACTTGGCGGGTGCTGATTACACCAACCGAGGCGCCTATGTGCGCTTGCGTTACAAATTTGATGAGACTTTCATGGGCGCGAAGAGCGCTGCAGCAGAAAGCAGGCTACCGACGCAAAAAATCATGGCGGGACCGTGAAGCGCGATGCGCTATTTTTGTTCGCCAGGGATCAGGCTTGCTGAAGAAGAATGGGTTGTCCAGGCCGGGTAAGTGGTGGCGTGTTTCGGGACCAGACACCGCAGCGTTGGCGACGTAAGTTGTCTTGGGGCTATGCAAGACAACCAGCTCGCGTCTTTTGCTGACGGCGAGACAAACGACGATGTATCGGATAAGCACCGGGACACGTCAGATGCTTGGTTCAGGTGCTGAACATTACTATCGGATTGAAACGAAAAACATGCTAACGCCAACCCTCCTCAAGACTAACGCCATGGGCTGCAGCCAGGCGATGAGGTACTTGCTGAGCGCCTGTGCAGGCGCCACCCGCCTTCTGCGAGCGGCGATGCTGGCATGTAGTCTTTGGGTGTGTTTGGGCGCGCAGGCGGCAGACAACACCATCTACGCGGTAGCCGGCACGGCGATCTACACGCTCAATCCCTCTACTGGTGCTGTCGTCAGCACGGGCACCTTGTCTTTTTCCACCAATGCCGCGGGCCGCGACCCCCTTACCGGCCGCGTCTATTACCTGGAGGCGGCGTCGCCGTTCCGCGTCGCGTACTTCGACCCGCTCACTTCTCTCAACACCGTCCTTCCAGGTCAGCTCGGCTTTTCAACGAACCGCGCGGCCGTCGACGCCAATGGTGTGCTCTGGGTCATGGACCCGGCGAACAACAATCTGTACACGGTCAGCACCACGACGGGCACGCCGTCTTTTCAGGGAACGATCTCCGGTGTTCCGACGGGGCAGGGTGGAGACATTGCGTTTTCGCCGAGCGGACAGCTCTATATCGTGGCGGGCACGGTTCTCTATGCTGTCACTGGCTTCTCGGCGACGTCCATCAATACCAGTGCTCCGGCCGTGATGCCCGGACTGGCTTTCGTTGATGGCGGCGCGCCAATCGCGGCGATCGGTACAAACCTCTATCGAATCAGTCTCGCGGGCAATACCAGTACGCTGGTCGGTTCAACGGGCGTCACGATCACTGATCTCGCGGCCTATGCCAAGTTCGCCGATGTCGCCATTTCCAAAACCGCTGGCAGCGCCATATTCACGAGAGGCAGTAACGCCACCTATAACCTGGCCGTACGCAACAATGGGCCGCAAAGTTCCAGTGGGGTCTTTACGGTGACTGACGCGCTGCCCACCGGGTTGACGTTTGTCTCCGGTACGGGCAGCGGCTGGACGTGTTCAGCGGCTGGCCAGAACGTTACGTGTACCAACAACACTGCGTCTCTTGCCAGTGGGGCGAGTCTGGCTGACATTGTCTTGACCGTCGCGGTCGGGGCGACGGCGCCAAACAGCGTTACCAACACCGCATTGGTGTCAAGCACCACGCTTGATAGCAACAACGCCAAT
>JANNKV010000182.1:0-19325 GCA_031396485.1 Polaromonas sp.
CCCAACCAGGCGCACTGAATGAGTCTTGAAGCTTTCCAGAAATCAGAAGCCTTGTCGCTCGGTGTCGAGCTTGAACTGCAACTGGTCAATACGCACGATTTTGACCTGGCGCCCTACGCCGAAGACATGCTGCGCATGATGGGCAAGATGCAGCTGCCCGGCGCGGTGGTGCCCGAGATGACGTCGAGCATGATCGAGATTTCCACCGGCATCTGCCATTCGCCTGCCGATGTGCTGGGCCAGCTGACGCAGATTCGCGATGCGCTGGTCAAGTGCGCCGACAAGCTCAACATTGCCGTGGTCGGCGGCGGCACGCACCCCTTCCAGCAGTGGCACGAACGGCGTATCTATGACAAGCCGCGCTTTCGTGAGTTGTCCGAGCTCTACGGTTATCTTTCCAAACAGTTCACGATTTTTGGCCAGCATGTGCACGTCGGCTGCCCCGACGCCGACACCGCGCTACTGACCTTGCACCGCATGTCGCGCTACATCCCGCACTTCATTGCGCTGTCGGCGTCGAGCCCGTATGTGCAGGGGCAAGACACGGCGTTTGACTCCGCCCGGCTCAATTCGGTGTTTGCGTTTCCGCTGTCGGGCCGCGCGCCGTTTGCATTGACGTGGGACGATTTCACGGTCTACTTCAATAAGATGACGCACACCGGCGTCGTCAAAAGCATGAAAGACTTTTACTGGGACATTCGCCCCAAACCGGAATTCGGCACGATCGAGATCCGCGTTTTTGACACGCCACTGACGATAGAGCGCGCCAGTGCGCTGTCGGGCTTTGTACAGTCGCTGGCCGCGTGGTTCATGCGCGAAGAGCCTTTCATGCCGACCGAAGACGACTACCTCGTCTACACCTACAACCGCTTTCAGGCCTGCCGCTTCGGACTGGACGCGGTGTATGTCGATCCGGCCACCGGCGGCCACATGCCGCTTCGCGACCACATCCTGCTCACGATGGGCCAGATCGAAGGGCATGCCGCCACCGTCGGCGCAACCCAGGCCATCGGCCTGCTGCGCCGCAGCGTCGAGAACGCCGACAACGACGCCCGCTGGCTGCGCGAGCGGCAAGGCGAGGAACGCCTGCTGGCCGAGGTCATTCGCCAGGCAGCAAAGCGCTTTCGCGGAGAGCTGACGCATCAACAGCGGAATTGAAATTCCGCCCATCCAAGGGCACAGGTATGCTTGCCCGCATGGGTGAATTCGATCTGATCAAGCGCTACTTCAAACGCCCCGTGGCCCATGCCGCGCTCGGTGTCGGCGATGACTGCGCACTGCTCGCGCCCCGGCCCAACACACAGCTGGCAATTTCCAGCGACATGCTGGTCGAAGGCCAGCATTTTTTTGCCGATGTGGACGCGGCTGCGCTCGGCCACAAGGCGCTGGCCGTGAACCTGAGCGACCTGGCCGCGTGCAGTGCCACACCCCTCGCCTTCACGCTGGCGCTGGCCTTGCCGCGCGTCGATGAAGCGTGGCTGGCGGGATTTTCGCGCGGGCTTTTTGCACTGGCTGATCTGCACGGCTGCGAGCTGGTCGGCGGCGACACGACGCAAGGCCCTTTGACAATCTGCATCACTGTGTTTGGTGAAGTGCCGGTCGTCAACGGGCGCTCACAGGCGCTACTGCGCTCGGGCGCGCAAGCCGGTGACGACATCTACGTCAGCGGGACATTGGGCGATGCGCGACTGGCGCTGGAGGCGATGCGCGGCAAGATCGAATTGCCGGCGGCGATGTTCGAACAGGCCCGCGAACGACTCGAACGCCCGACACCGCGCGTCGCGCTGGGCCAGGCCCTGCGCGGCGTAGCGACGGCGGCCATCGACGTGAGCGACGGCCTGCTCGGCGACCTGCAGCATGTCCTTGATGCCTCTGCACTGGGCGCGGTCATCGACACCTCTGTCGCTATGAATTTAATAGCTGTTTGCGCACATATTTCCTGGGCTACAGGCCTTTTTTCTTCTGAAAAGCAGCTGCAATACGTGCTGGCGGGCGGTGACGACTACGAACTGGTCTTCACCGCGCCAGTGGCCGCCCGAGACCGCGTGCAGGCCGCGTCGCAAGAGACCCATACGCCGGTCACCCGCATCGGCCGCATCGAAAGCGCCCGTGACCTGCGCCTGATCGACGCCGAAGGCCGCGCCGTGCCGAATACATTTGCGTCGTTCGATCACTTTGCCTGACGCGGCGATACCCAGCCGAGTACCGGCGTCCCCTTGCATGACCTCTTCAATGTCCCCCGATCTGCCAACCGAAGTCCGGCGCCTGCTGGCCCGCGCCACCCGCATGACCACACCCTGCGGCGACGGCTCGATGGTCTGGCACGTCTGGCAGCCCGAATCGCCCGGAAAGGCGCACCCACCGGTCGTGCTGCTGCACGGCGGAAGCGGCAGCTGGACGCACTGGCTGCGCAACATCGATCCGCTGCTGCAGTCCGGACGCAGCGTGTACGCGGCTGACCTGCCCGGTTTCGGCGACTCGGCCGCACCCGCGCGCGGCACCGATGCCGATGCGCTGACCGAGCCGGTCGAGCACGGCCTGCAGCAGTTGCTGGGCGCTGCCTCCTGCGACCTGGTGGCGTTTTCTTTCGGCGGCATGGTCGCCGGATTCATTGCTGCGCAGTTTCCCGCGCGCGCGCATCGCCTGGTGCTGGTAGGCGCGCCCGGGCTGGGCGTGGCGTCCAGAAATACCATCACGCTGACCGCCTGGCGGCACCTGAGCGATGCCGCGGAACGCGAAGCCGTGCACCGCAAGAACCTGGCGGCGCTGATGCTCTACCGGCTTGACGCCATCACGCCGCTGGCGCTGCGGCTGCACACCGACAACACGCTGCGCGACCGCATGAAGGGCCGCCGGCTGGCGTATTCCGAAGCGCTGGCGCAGGCGCTGGCCGACGTGCGCTGCCCGGTGCATGCCATCTATGGCTTTGAGGACTCGCTCTACCGCCAGCGGCAGGGCGCGCTGCTGCAAGCGCTGCACGCGGCGCCACAGTTTCAGGGGCTGCAATGGATCGAGGGCGCAGGGCACTGGGTGCAATTCGAGCAGCCGCAGGCTTTTGATGCGGCGCTGCTCGCAATTCTGGAACACAGTGGCTGTTATTCGCTATCAAAATAGTAGCTACTGGCGCACGACTTACTTGGGCTAGCAGCCGTTTTCTTGTTCAATTCTGTCTCCACCATAATCACACCATGGCTGACCCTAAACTTCTTCTTGAAAATCCGCCAGCGCCCGGTGTCAATCGCGTGACCAGTAACGCACCGATACGCCCCAGCGTCAAATTTCTGCTCAACCACCCCGCCCATTTCATGGCGTTGGGTTTCGGTTCGGGCCTGAGCCCTTTCGCGCCGGGCACGGCCGGCACGCTGTGGGCCTGGCTGTCGTTCCTGGTGCTGCAGCGCTACTTGGCTCCCGCCGAACTGGGTTGGCTGATCGCCGCCTCCGCGCTGGTGGGCTGGTGGGCCTGCACCGTCACTGCCAACAACCTGCGCGTGGCCGATCCGGGTAGCATCGTCTGGGACGAAGTTATCGCCTTCTGGCTGGTGCTCTGGTTGATCGCGCCGGCCAGCCTGTGGGCGCAGGCGGTGGCGTTCGTGCTGTTCCGGTTTTTTGATGCCGCCAAGCCCGGACCCATCGCGTGGGCTGACCGCCAGTTCAAGGGCTTCGGCGCAGGCGGCGGCTTCGGTATCTTGTTCGACGACTTCGTGGCGGCGTTCTGCACGCTGCTGGTAATCGCGCTATGGAGATTCTTCTGGTGACCCATGACTCGCTATTAAATCAGGAGCTGCCCACGCAGGAAACGCCTGAGCTAGAAGTACTTTTGCTTGCTGATTTGCTTCAAAAGAAGCGCTGGATGCTGGCCACCGCTGAAAGCTGTACCGGCGGCATGATTTCAGCGGCCTGCACAGACTTGGGGGGCTCCAGCAACTGGTTCGAGCGCGGCTTCGTCAGCTACTCGAACGACGCCAAAACCGAACTGCTGGGCGTCGATGCGGCGCTGATTGCGCGGCACGGTGCGGTCAGCGAAGCCGTGGTGCGCGCCATGGCAGCGGGCGCAATCAGCCGTTCAAAAGCGCAGGTGGCCGTGGCTGTCACCGGTGTCGCGGGGCCGACAGGCGGTACCCGCGCCAAGCCGGTGGGAACAGTCTGGTTCGGCTGGAGCGTGCGGGGCGCGGTGACGACGGAAATGATTCATTTTGCCGGTGATCGCGCGGCCGTGCGGGCGGCGACGGTTAACCATGCCTTGCGCCGGCTGATTGAACTCATCGCCTGACGCCGGGACGCGTGTCGGCCAGCGACATTTTTTTACTTGGCGGCCTGACCGGTGCCCGGCTGTCCAGGCTGTCCAAGAAGCGCCACGAAGTCCTGCGCGGCTTTTCGTGTCGCGATCTCCGTCGGTTCAAACTTTGAGAACCGCGCCAGCAGGTCGGTGATGGGTGCATAGTGGCCCAGCTTCAAGGCGGCGAGTTGGGCGCCGCTGGTCGCGTCAACAGCTTCGATTTCAAAGGCCGCACCACCCCGGTCAAGTGGGGCCAGCAGCAGCAGCGTGCTCACGGTGTTCAGGGCCGGCGAGACGGTTTCGACACGGGTGATAGCCGCGCGTATGACCGCAGCCTGGCCACCCGGATTCTGCGGCATCTGGGCCACGCGCTGGCGAAGCTGCAATCGCAAATAGGCCGTCAACCTCTCACGCTCTTCAGCTGACAGGTCGGGGCCGGCGCCGGGACGCATGGATATTTCTCCAAACTGAATGCGGGACGGATCGATGCCTACCTGGGCCTGCAAGCGCTCCTGGGTCGGGTCATCGCCCGTTGAAAGACCTGCGTAACTGCTCAAAAAACCACTTTGCCCGGTCGGCATGGTGGTGCCGCAGGCGGACAGCGCGGCGGAAAGAATCAGGACACTTGCAATGGAAAAAGGCTTCACAGAATACTCCAGTCAGGATGAAAAAGGAAAACGAAAGGGCTGAAAAACACAACTCGAAAACGGGACAGCTCTAGACCGTTCGCATGAACACCTCCAGTGGCCGCCTGGGCGTGGCTGGTGCCGGACGTTCGGGGTAGCCCAGTCGACAAAACATTTGAAGCGTCGGCTCGATTCGGGACCGGGGCGCCGCGCGGCTCAGCATCAGGCGATGGGCCTTGTCGCGGTGGCGCAGCATCTCCGGGAACTCCTGCAGCGCCTGGCTCATGGGGTGCATGCCCACGCCCAGTTCAGTCGCCTTGAGCTGCAGGCGGACAAAAACACGTCCGGCCAGAATCTGCTCGCGCCGCGAATTGCCGGCCGTGCTGAGCCAGATGAAGCCCGTCGCGGTGCGGCTGTTCTGATCGTAAATAGCCATGCCTGCGTCGTAGGCGGCGCTACCTCGGGCTGGCGGTTGGGTGCGGTCGAACAAGCCCAACGTGCTGATCCCCCGCATCCAAGGCGTGTTGAGCACAATGCCATCGCGATGCGCCAGTATTTCTGCCGGTCCAACTCGCATCAGGCGCTGGGTTTCCATCATGGTGCGCGGCGTCAACAGCTCTTGCCTGCCCGCCTGCCAGCACAACTCGCGCAAGGCTGGCAGTCTGGCAGCATCAACCGTCGCGCCCAGGCTGACGTCTGCGGTAGCGGCACCTTCAGTCAGCTTTTTCAGCGTGTCTGCGGTGATTTCACGGGCCGGATCGAATGGCGTTTTGGGCGTGCGCCGAAGCAGAATTTGCGGGAACAGCATGGCCGCCGCCGACGCATGTGGCGTAGCGGCCGTGTCAGGCAACAGCACAAGGCGGGCTATCGGCCTGTCGTCCCAGCTGTTCAGATCGGCGGGCAGTTCTCCTTGCGGCCACAGCAGCACCTGGCAGGCAATGCCTTGATGGGCCAAGGCGATGACCATCAACTCCAGAAACGCGCCATGACCAATCAGGATTTGCCGGCCAAACGGATCTGTCTGGGGTAGCAGGCGCGCCCGATCGGTGTACAGCGTGACGACACCGGGCTCCCGCAAGTCAACCAGCCAGGGCTGCAGGTTGTGGGGATTGGGCGCGGTGATGGCATAGGCCACTGCCCGGCGGCGGAGGTCTGTTTCTCCGCCCGGCCCAGCCCATGCTTCTACCGACGCAGAAGGATAGTCACCGCTAAGCAACGAACAGCCAGGCAAGCCCGCAGCGGCAATGGCACCGCCACCGGCGACACGAATAAAATTTCGGCGATTCATGGCTGCACCCAGTGATGTGGAAGACGGCTCATTCATGCGTGTGACTTCGGCTTGAATCCCAGGACGACGCCTGCCGCCAGCATCCAGACCGACAGCGCAGTGGCTGCCAACGCGATTGGCACTTGCAGCGGGATGCTAAGTGCGGGCAGAAAGAGGCTCAGCAGCATCGCCGCACTGATCAGACCGAAAACGCAAAGCCACCGCGGCAGTGTTCGGTATGCCAGCGCGGCCAGCATCGCCAGCCCCAGCGACAAGCCCATGAAGAGACTGACGCCGAGAAGCTCGCCAATACCGCCGCCATACGTAGTCATTGCCGAGAAGATGGTTTCAATCATCTCGCGCCTGGCCGGGCTTTCTCCGGCGTGCTGACTGGCCAGCGCAGGCATCACCGTGAGCCAGCGCAGGATGCCGATGCTGCGGGCGAGCACCGACAGTGCGGCAAACCCGACAATCACCGCAGCAACAGGCCGCCATAGCCTGTCGCAGGCCCGATGGGCCAGCAAAACCATCAGCGGCAAAACCAGAATCGAATACAGCAAGTACACACCGTATCCGGCTGCCACCGCAGCCGGTGCCGCAGCGATCGCAGCCAGTTGCTCGCCGGCAGGCGCTCGCAAGGAGGCTGGCCAGCCTATGGCCGGGCCAAGAATGGCTATGGGCAGAAAAGAAAGGACAGCCGTGGTGATGAACAGCGCAGCAGTGAGCAGGCGTGGCGCGAGGCCGAAGGCAGCGGGTTCAGTCACCGGGTAGGCCAAAGTTGATGTCGTCATGGTGGGCTTCAGGGTTGAAAGTTGGATCAGGGAAAGCGAGTCTTCACAGCAGTTGCCGACAGCGAAGCAAGCGATGGCGATGTGCTTGTTGAAAAAAGGCCGAGCTCGTCGAGTGCGGCGGTGACCGCTGAAGCAAAAGCGGTATGAGGCTCGGCACCTATCAAGGCATTCAGCCGTGAGTTGTTCAGCGCATGCGGTGTCTCGAACAGGTAGCGCACGTCCGAGAGCGACGCCCACGAGTCGCTGACAAGACCGAGAGCGCGAATGAGAGGCCAGGGCAGCCCGACAGTTTTAAGCGTCTTGCCGGGGCGCACCAAGCCCTGTGTCTGCGCCAGTGGCTGCAGCACGCGCAGCCAGTCATGACCCGTCAACGAATGACCGGAGAAGTGCAGCGTCTCGAAACTGGCCAGCTTGTGCCGCTGCTCGGCAACACGCAAGAAAGTTTGTGCCAGGTCTGGCAGGTAAGCCCACGGCGTCGCCGTGTCGAGCGGGCCAGGATAGGTGAAGGTGCCACGATGCAACTTGCTGGCGATCACGCGGTCAAGCCAGGAACCGGTGCCGCTGCCGAAAAAGTCGCCGGCGCGTATGACGACCGCGCTCAGCCCGTTTTCCTCAGTGGCTTCCAGCAGCCGCTTTTCGGCGCTGAAGCGAAGGCGTCCCTTCACCATCGTCGGGCGCTGCGGCGTGGTTTCGGAAAGAAGCGCGGGCATGTCGGCGCCGAAGTTATAGACATTGCCTGGAAACATCAGCGTTGCACCCAGCGCCCCGGCCAAAAATATGGCTGACTCCATCATGACGGGCACATGTTGCTTCCATTGCGCATCGGTATAGGCCGGGTTCATGGCGTGCACCACCACGTCAATCTTGGGCATCGTGCCAAGAAGTCCGGCTATGGGCAAGTCCCCCGTGACCAGTGTTTCAATGCCGACAGTGCTTGGCAAATGCGCCCGTTTGCGCTGCTGCGCGATGACGCGCCAACCAGCTCCCGCAAAGGCTTTCGCGCATGCGGCACCCAGGCGTCCGCTGGCACCGAGCACAAGTACATGGGGTCTGGGAATCATGGTGTTCAGTCAGAGTTGATGCAGTAACGCCATTGTTAAAAAGCCGGAGTCAATACACAATTGCCTAACTTTTCATACCAGAATTTCAAAAATGAATAACCAATTCGACTGGACGCTGGTACGTTCATTCCTGGCGGCGCTGGAGCAGGGCAGCCTGTTGGGCGCATCGCGCATGATCGGATCAAGCCAGCCCACCGTGGGCCGGCATATCTCCGAGCTGGAGTCACAGCTGGGAGTCGTGCTGTTTGAACGGACCGGGCGTGGCCTGCAACCGACTGACATGGCCATCAGGCTCGCCGACTCGGCGCGTTCGATGGAAGCCGGCGCACTCCAGCTTCAGCGCAGCGTCTCCGGCGCTGATGCCGGGGTGTCGGGCACGGTTCGCATCACAGCGAGCCAGCCGGTGGCTTGTGTTCTGCTTCCACCGCTGCTGGCGAAGATGCAGCTTCTGCTGCCAGCCATACAAATTGAGCTGGTGGCCAGCAACGAGGTCAGCAACCTGTTGCGGCGGGAAGCGGACATTGCGATCCGCATGGTGCAGCCCGACCAGTCAAGCCTGATCGCCAAACGCATCGGCAAGGTCACCTTGGGTGTGTATGCGCACCGCGACTATTTGCAGCGCCGCGGCTCACCCCGGCATGCGTCCGATCTTCTGCAACACAGCTTGCTCGGGAGCGACCGCAATGAAGACATTCTGAGGGGCTTTGCCGCCGCGGGCTACCCGTTGACCCGCGAACATTTCGCGTTTCGATCTGACGATTTCCTGGCTTGCTGGCAAGCGCTGCGCTGCGGCATGGGCGTCGGCTTCGTCGCAGACTACCTGGCTCGAACAGATACGAGCATCGTTCGCCTGTTGCCTTCGCTGAAAATCACGCCCCTGCCCATGTGGCTGGCCGTTCACCGGGAAATTCGCACCAGCAAACGCATCCGGGCGGTGTACGATTTCCTGGGCGACGAAATTCCAGCCCTCCTTTAGACATCAGCCCGGGAGTCACCATGCATGCCAACCAGCGAATGCTCAATAACTTCTACGCTTCGTTTGCGCGGCTCGACGCCGAAACCATGGCGGCATGCTATGCGCCGGACGCCCGGTTTGAAGACGAGGCCTTTTCACTGCGCGGCCACGAAGAAGTCGCTGGCATGTGGCGCATGCTGTGCGCCACTGCCCGCGAAAAAGGCGCCGATGTCTGGAAGTTGAGCGCCAGCGGCGTGGAAGCCGGCGCCATCAGCGGCAAGGCACGCTGGGTGGCTGACTACCGCTTCAGCGCCACGGGCCGGATGGTCCACAACGTGATCGACAGCCGGTTTGAATTCAACCCGGACGGACTGATCAGGCGCCAGCGTGACACATTTGACCTGTGGGCCTGGTCGCGCCAGGCGCTGGGTGTGCCCGGCCTGCTGTTGGGCTGGACACCATTTTTACGCCGCAAAATTAGGGCGCAGGCGGCGGCGAATCTGGAAAAATATATCGCCCGCCGCAAGGCCTGAGGCCGGCGCGTCAAGCCTGCGACGGGCTTTCGGAAAACTCCTCGATCAGGCGTTCCAGCCAGTCATGCGGCGGGGCTGGCTCTTGAGCACCCGCTGGCGGCAACAGCAGCGTCCAGCCACCTTCACCTGCCTTGACCTGAACCGGCGCATTCCACCACAGCAGCCAGGCCAGCCACGCAATGGCTTCGGTAGACGGCACTTCGCCAGGATTCCCGTCCAGCAGGGCGGTCAATACAGCCGCTGACGGCATTTGCACACCTGTGCCTTGCATCTGGCCACCGGTCGCCTGCGCGAGCAGTGCCACAGCGCGCTCTGGCGTGCGGTCATTGCCAAACTCGCCTTGCCAGCGACGCAGCTCGCGGGCAATCGCGATGCCGCGCCAGGCCTCGGCCTGCAGCAATCCTGCCTGGTCCCACTGATTCCATGACGCATCGGGCACATTGCAGCCGGCCACCAGTGCCGCGCGCGCAAACCCGTGCAGCGCCGCATCTCCGGCGTGCAAATCGCCTTGCATGTTGCGTTCGGTGTTGTCGTGAATACCGCTTTGAACCAGGCCGGCGCCCAGCATCGCCAGACTGGCCAGCCGGCTGCCCAGCAGGCCCTGTTGCTGCACCATCAGTTTTTGCCCCAGCAGGTGGTCGCGTTCATTGCGCAGCTCGGCCAGCTCGAGGGCGTTACGCAGGTCGGCGTGCAGGCTGCCCAGTTCCCACGGTTTGGTGATGTAGCGGTAGATTTCGCCGCTGTTGATGGCTTCGATCGCCTCGCCAAGCTCGGAATACGCGGTGGTCAGCATGCGCACGATGCGCGGATGAAACTCGCGCGTGAAGCGCAGCAGTTCATTGCCGTGCGCGCCCGGCATGCGCTGGTCGGTGACCAGCACGGCGATCTCGCCTGCACGTTCGCGCAGCACCGCCTTGCCCTCTTCCACCGACAGCGCGGTGATCACCGGCGCCAGCGGGCTCACCAGGCGCTCAAAATATTTCAGCGCCATGGGCTCGTCATCGACGTAAAGAATTTTGTCCGGACTCATGGTTCGGTCCTCTCGATATTTTGTTCGGGTTTGAATAAAAGGGTGACGCTGGCCCCAAGGCCAGGGCCGGAGCGGACCTCGATCTGCCCGCCCATGGACTGCACCACGCGCCGGCAAAACATCAGGCCCATGCCGCTGCCGCCTTGTTGCGCGCGGGTGGTCACGGGCTCAAACGTCAGGCGCGAAAGAATGTCGGGCGAAATACCCGGCCCATTGTCGGTGAAACGTATGGCTGCTTTATGCCCGCCTGCCGGGGCATCTGCAATGGATTCAAGCGTGATGTGCAGCCGGGGCTGGGCGCCGCCGCGCAAGGCCAGCATGGCGTTTTTGGTCAGGGTGCACAGCACTAGATACAGCAGGTCGCGCTGCCCGGGCAACTCAAAATCACCGTGTAGGTCACAGCTGACCCACGCGCGCTCGTCGTTTTCAAACGGGTAGTCGCTCAGCAGCGTGCTGACCAGCCGGCTGGCCTGCAGTTTCGCCGGTGCAGATCCGGCCGAACCGGGATAGGCGTCACGCGCCGACTGCACGAAAGTCGCCACCAGCGACATCGCGTAGGCCGTGCGGCGCTCGGCCGCCTCGATCATCGTGAGCGTATCGCCAGGCCGCTTTTCAGCAATGCCAGCCACACCCATGGGCGTATCGGGCCCGGGCACGAGGTAGCGGCCTTTTAACGCTTCCATGTAACCCAGCACGGTCGCCAGCGGCGTGTTCAGCTCGTGCGCCAGAAAGCCCAGCGTTTCGCGCATGGCTGCCGCGCGGCTGTCGCTCAACGCCTGTTCGCGCTCGCGCTGGGCAAACGCGTCGAGCGCTTCGCGAAGCGCGCCGCGCACCTGCGCCTCGTCAAACGGTTTTTCCAGAATCTGCAGCACCCGCCCCTGGTTGATCGCTGCCACCGCCACATCTTTTTCGGCATAGGCCGTCGCCAGCAGCCGCACGACATGCCGGTGGTCGCGCTGCGCCGCAGCCAGCAGTTCCAGACCGTTCTTGGCCGGCATGCGGTAGTCGGTCACCAGCACCGCCACCTCCAGGCCGCGCTCGCGCAGCGCCTGCAAAGCTTCATCGACACCGGCAGCCGTGATGATGGAAAACTCGTCTGCAAACAGCCGCGCAAACCATTTGCAGGCCTGGGGCTCGTCATCCACGAACAAGACCGTATGGGCCTTGCGTGTCGTTTGAAGTGAATTTAAATCGGCGCTCATGATTCAGGACGGCGGCAGCGCCAGGTCAAACGAAAATTCCGTCCAGGCACCGAATTCGCTCGTCACCGACAGCAGGCCGCCGTGGCGCTGGATGATGCCGTAGCTGATGCTCAAACCCAGGCCGAGGCCGGCACCCACATCGCGCGTGGTGAAGAAGGGCTCAAGTACGCGGCCGATGTTTTCGGGTGCAATGCCGCTGCCGTTGTCGCGCACCGAAAGGCAAAAGCGCTCGCCACGGTGCTCGCCATGCAGGGAAATGGTCGGCTGCGCGCGCCCGGCGCCGCTGAGTGCCTGCGCGGCGTTGCCCAGCAGATTGATCAGCACCCCGATGATGGCCGGCTCGTCGCCGAGCACATGCGTATCTTGCGGCAACACGACCTCTACCTTGATGCCTTTCAAGTCGAAACTGCTCAAACGCAGCGCCGACTGAATCGCCTTTTCCATCAAGAATACCCGCTGGCTTTCGATGCCGGGTTTTTGATAAGCAAAAGTCTTCAGGTCCGAGACAATGCCCTGAATGCGCTGCATCCCTTCACGCGCGTCAGTCAGGCTTTCCTTCAGGTCAGCGCTCTTCCCGGTAGCCGGATCCATCAGCGCCATGTTGATCGCCATCAGGCTGTAGTTCACCGGGTTGTTGACCTCATGCAACAAGCCCGCCGACAGCGTGCCCAGCGCAGCCATTTTTTCTCGCTGGATGAGCTGGCCTTTGACTTCGGCGAGGGCCCTATTGGTCTCTTCCAATTCGCCATTCTTCTTTTGAACCTGGGCTTTGAGCTGAAAAGACAACCACCGCCACTTGTCGCTGTAAACGGCAATCACGACACAAATGAGCGTGTAGAAAATCACAAAGGTGCTGGCGCCCAACCACGCACTGATGCTCTGAATCCCGCCGGGCCGTAACGCACAGGCCAGTGCGTAGCCCACCAACGTAGCTCCGCCAAAAGCCAGCGCCTCGGCTACTGACAGGGGAAGGAAAAAAGCGACACCGCTCAAAGCAAAAGTCAAACCCACGAAATAGATCGATTGTTCGCCGTCCGTTCGGAAAATCATCCAGCAAATCATGGCTTGCGGCACACACAGCCAAAGGCAGGTCAGTAACCTGACGTTTCTACGACCCCACAGTTGGGTATAGCTAAGCAACACCAAGCCGACAAGAACGGCTGCTCCGACACGAGCCAACGCAAAATCCGGCGCGTGGTCGGGATAAAACGCCAGGTCCAGTCCGATTCCGCCCAGCACCAGGACAATCGTCACGACGCAGGTGATTCGGCTGTAGAAGAGCAGGTGTTCGCGAAGCTCCTGCCTGTAGCCGAGGTCGTCGTGCATCCCAAACAGGTTCATGGCAGATCGGAATTCCCACTGCGGACAATTGCCTCGACAAAAACGTTGACGCCGATCGGGTCGGTATAGGTCTCCACAACCTCAAGACCCGTCGGCATGGCACCCACCAAACCGGCTTCGTCGCGGTAAATAAGGTACCACTCCAGGAAGTGCTCCATCCAGTTTCTTTCCGGATTGCTGGAGTGCACGTTGGTGACCAGAATACGCCCTCCAGGTCGGGAGCGCGACATGAAGTACTCCACCAATCGTGTACACACTTTGTCGGTGAGGTAGTCAAAAAGGCCAGCGCAATACACATAATCAAAGCGTTCTTCGGGCTCGACATGCTGCGTGCGGGTTGCCCGCTTGAGCAATTGGTTGACCGATTCGTGCTGCAGCGTGAGCTTGAGTTTTCGGCCCGTTGGTCGGCTAGCCTCCTCAAGCTGTTGGCGGGTGTATTCCAGCGTCTCTTCACTGAAATCAACAAGTACAAATTCGAGCTGATCCGAATGCGGGCTTTGGCGGGCGAAGCGCTGAATTTCGACGGCTGGCCCACAACCGACGTTGAGCACACGCATAGTTCGGCCCTCCCGCACAGCCGACTCCGCAAGCTTGTTGAGCCGATCATGCAGGATATCTATGCGATTGCGGTGTGCCACCGCAACACCAGCCTGCAAGAACATGTAGTTGACCAGTTGAAAGTAGGTGCTCGGCCCCTGAAGCGGATCGCCAAGAATCTGGTTCACCATTTCGTAATCGCCAGCGTACCCCAGCGGCTTTGCGAAGGTGCGGTAGACGAATGGCGCGCGCAGTATCAACGGATGAATGGCAGCCTGGGCAAAGCTACGGTGGGCTGCCGCCATGTCCGGATCAACCAAGGCAGCCTCGTTTTCAAACCATTGCAGGTAATGGCGCCCTCTTTCAAGCAGGGGGCGCGCGAGATCAAAGAAGACGTCTTCACGAACCCGACCATCGTCGGCGCGCGGCAACCCCCTTTTCATGTCGGCCTGGTCAATCCATCGCGTGATCTCTGAAAAGTAAGCCCGCATCTCGCTGACCACGACCTGGTAATCGCGACGTACGTTAAAGCGCGTGTCCCAGCTTTCGACAAAAGAACGCGCTTCGTCGGCAACAGATCTCGCATCATGGCCAAGAGCGGCAAGCTCGTTCCACTCGTCGACCAATACCACAGACACCACCGCCATCAACCCCGTATTCAGCAAGCTGGTCACTACCGCCTTGCCTTTATAAATACTCCGCTCCCCCGACCGGATCGTCAGGTCGCTGAGCACCTCGCTGACCTGGACGATCGAATACGGGTTGTAAATTTCCATCACCAGCGAGCGGCGCTGCACATTTGTGAGCGTGCCGCGAACGGCTTCAAGCTGACTGTTGCGAAACGTAATGACGGGGTCGATGGGGCGGATGGGATGCACGATGTCTGGCGTTCTCAAGACTGTGAAGGGCTGGGGCATGGGTGCCTTTGCCGCGCTGCCGCGATTGTGACATTGAAGCGCGGAGCAATCGTTTTCAGTACATTCGTTCGTGCGCGCAAACAGCAATAGCAGGGCCTGACGTATGCTTGCGAAAAGGCTGGCCGATGACCAACAGATCGCCTGCAGATGGCTGACCGACGACGCTCCGACAAGGAAAAATTCACATGACTGCATCTGACGGCTGGTTCGACGATTTCGAGCTGCGCAGCTTTGAGGTCAATGGCGCGTCCATCAACGCCCGGGTCTCCAGGCTGGCGCTGGGCGAGCCACCCCGGCCAGCGTTGTTGCTGCTGCACGGCTTTCCGCAGTCGCACGTGATGTGGCATCGCGTAGCACTTTCGCTCAAAAAACACTACTTTCTCGTTATGCCAGACTTGCGCGGCTATGGCGACTCGTCCAAGACGCCCGGTTTGCCCGACCACAGCAACTACAGCAAGCGCAACATGGCGCACGACATGGCGGCGGTGATGACCGCGCTGGGCGTGAACGACTTTTTTCTGTGCGGCCATGACCGCGGCGGCCGCGTGGCGCACCGCCTGGCGCTCGACTACGCGGCGCGTGTCAAAAAACTGTGCGTCATCGACATCGCGCCCACGCTCGACATGTACGAGGGCAACAGCATGACCGAGCCCTACATGGCGTTTGCACGCGCCTATTACCACTGGTTTCACATGCTGCAGCCCGCGCCGCTGCCAGAGATCATGATGGGTGCGAATCACCCCGAGACGGCCACGGCCTACCTGCACGCCAAGCTCGGCGGCTGGGGCAGTGCCGGGCTGTCTTACATCGAGCCGCAGGCGCTGGCTGAATACGAACGCTGCTTCTGCAATGCCGAAGCGCTGCATTCGGCCTGCGAAGACTACCGCGCCAGTGGCGGCATCGACCTGGACCACGACCGTGAAGGCCGCGCGCGCGGGGAGCAGGTCGCCTGCGACATGCTGGTGCTGTGGGGCGAGCGCGGCGTGGTCAACCGGCTCTTTAAGCCGCTGGCGCTGTGGCAGGCCCAGTGCAGCGGCGCGGTCACCGGGCAAGCCATGCCGGCCGGGCATTTCATCCCTGAAGAAAAGCCAGACGACACGGCCAGGGCGCTGCGGGAATTTTTTGTCTGAAGGTTTAAAGGACGACAGCATGGCGACCTACACCGCTGAAATTTCCTGGCAACGCAACGGAGAAGATTTTCTGGGTAATCGCTACAGCCGCCGGCATGCGATCCGCTTCGATGGTGGCGCGGTTGTCGCGGGCTCGTCGTCACCGCATGTGGTGCCACTGCCAATGTCAGACGCGTCGGCTGTCGACCCCGAGGAAGCGTTTGTGGCGTCGCTGTCGAGCTGCCACATGCTGTGGTTTCTGTCGATTGCCGCCAAACATAAATTTTGCGTCGACAGTTACGTCGACGCGGCCAGCGGGGTGATGTCGAAAAACGCCGACGAGAAAATAGCGATGACGGTGGTCACGCTGCGGCCCGCAGTGGCATTTTCAGGCGAGAAGCTGCCGACCCGTGCCGAGATCGACTCGCTCCATCACGAAGCGCATGAAGCCTGCTACATCGCCAGTTCGGTGAAAACCGACGTGCGCTGCGAGCCGGTGTACCCGGCTTGACGAAGGCCAAAAACCGGGTTTCAGGCCGAATTAATAGGCAAACAGGCCTCTAGCCCAGGCAAAACATGCGCGAACAGCTATCGAAATAATAGCGACCGACACGTGTGATCGAGATTTTCGTCAACCTGCCCCGTGGCATTTTTTGTATTTCCGGCCGCTGCCGCAGGGGCACAAATCATTGCGTCCCGGTGCCACTTCCTTGCGCACGGTTTCTACCTTGGGCCCCAGCGTCTGCCAGAGTTCGCGCAGGTCATACACAGCCCAGATCGCTTCACCAAAGGCGTTGAGCCGCGCAATGCTGGTGCTGGGCGGGCCGTCTTCGTCGAGCGGTGACACCTCGGGCGCGTCAACATCGTCTTCGGTCATGGCGACGATGGCCTGCAGCGCATCGTCGAGCCATTTGGCCGCGTCCTTGTCACGGGGCGCGGCCCATTCTTCGGGCCAGTATTCCACCGCGTACATGAAGCCCAGCGCCCACACCTGGGCGAAAGCGGGCAGGTCTTCACCCTTGAAATTGGCTTGCTCCTCCGGCGGCATGGCCGCCACTGCGCCGCGAACGTCCATCACCTCAGGGTGATAACCGCGCTCGTCTTCGAGCGATTCGACGTCTGAATCAAGCGCGGTAGCCACTTCAATCCAGCGCTGGTTCCAGAGCGTCATGAAGCGGCTGCGCTGCGCGTCGCTGGCAAATGAGCCGTCTTCTGCATCGGGCACCGCGCCTTCAGCAGGCACCGCCAGCAGCGCTGCCAAATATTCATCAGCGGCAACCACTCGTCGCATGCAGATCACCGCAGCCATGAAGCCTTCGCAAAATTCCCACTGCGGCGTTTCGTCGTAGCGGGTGCGCAAGTCGTCCAGAATGGCGTCGAGCTCGTCAAAAGCCTTGACGTCGAGAAAGCCGGCAGACGGGTCAGCGGGATGGGATGGGGTGGATGAATTCATGGCGATATTTGAAGGGAAAGAGGCCGACGATTGATCCGGCCAGGTGTAGCTGGAACCGTTCGCCTTGAGGTATCGAAGGGTGTTTTACTGACTGGCCCTTCGATACCTCAGGGCGAACGGTAAATGTTGGCACATCGGGGTGCGGATCCATGAGGGCCATTGAGCGCTCTTATGATGCGCAGTGTATCGCCGGCTGCAAAATGACAGCACTTCCTGACTCCGCCTTTTTGAAAGCGCCGCCATGCTCCAGCGACTTGACGCTCTTGTTCACCAGCTGCGAAAACACGCCAGCGTCGCGGACGTACCCGTGCGCTACAGCGTTCTGACGCTGTGTATCTTTGGCCTGCTGTTGTCGGCATTCAGCCTGGTTGGCTTTGGGGTGGGCTGGCTGGCGTTCCTCGTTTTTGCCGTGCTGGTCGGCGTGGGCGTGCATGACCTGCGGCAAACGCGGCATGCGATTTTGCGCAACTACCCGGTCATCGGCCACCTGCGCTTTTTGTTCGAGTACATCCGGCCGGAAATGCGGCAGTATTTCATCGAGGGTAACCGCGAGGCGATGCCGTTTTCACGCGCGCAGCGTTCGCTGGTGTACCAGCGCGCCAAGGGCGACCCCGACAACCAGCCCTTCGGCACGCATCTGGATGTGGGCGCGCAGGGCTATGAATGGGTCAATCATTCGATGGCGCCGACCAAACTGCCGACGCACGATTTCCGCATCTGGATCGGCGGCAATCCTGAACACAGCGGGGAGACAGCGCGCTCTTTACAGCCCTGTACGCAGCCGTATCACGCCAGCGTGTTCAATATCTCGGCGATGAGCTTTGGCGCCCTGTCGGCCAACGCGATTCTGGCGCTGAACAAGGGCGCCAAACTCGGCGGCTTTGCGCATGACACGGGTGAGGGTTCGATCTCGGCGCACCACCGCACGCACGGCGGCGATTTGATCTGGGAGATCGGCTCGGGTTACTTCGGTTGTCGCAATGCAGATGGCAGCTTCAGCGAAGAACGCTTCAGCGCCAACGCCTGCGACCCGCAGGTCAAACTGATCGAACTGAAGATGAGCCAAGGCGCGAAGCCCGGCCACGGCGGCATTTTGCCCGGCCCGAAGGTGACGGCCGAGATTGCTGCCGCGCGCGGTGTGCCGGTGGGCATTGACTGCATTTCGCCGGCCTGGCACAGCGCGTTTTCAACTCCGGTGGAAATGATGCACTTCATCGCCCGCCTGCGGACACTCTCGGGCGGCAAGCCGACAGGCTTCAAGCTGTGCATCGGTCACCCGTGGGAATGGTTTGCCATCGTCAAGGCGATGCTGGAAACCGGCATCACGCCTGACTTCATCGTCGTCGATGGCGCGGAAGGCGGCACCGGCGCGGCACCGGTCGAGTTCAGCGACCATGTCGGCGCACCGCTGCAGGAAGGCCTGCTGCTGGTGCACAACACGCTGATCGGCGTCAATCTGCGCAGCCGCATTTCGATCGGCGCCGCGGGCAAAGTCATCAGCGCGTTTGACCTGGTGCGGCTGATGGCTTTGGGCGCCGACTGGTGCAACGCCGGCCGCGGCTTCATGATGGCACTGGGCTGCATTCAGGCGCAGAGCTGCCACACCGGCAAATGCCCCACCGGTGTCACCACGCAAGACCCGGTGCGCCAGCAGGCGCTGGTGGTGCCTGACAAGGCCGAGCGCGTGCGCAGCTTTCACCGCAGCACGCTGCACGCGCTGAAGGAAATCGTGCAGGCCGCCGGGCTGCTGCACCCGCAAGAGGTCAGCGCGCACCATATCGTGCGGCGCCTGACCGACACCGAGGTGCGGCTGCTGAGCAACCTGATTTTGAAAGTGGCGCCCGGCGCGCTGCTGGGGCCGCTGGACGAGCAACACAACGTGTTTCGCCAGTACTGGCCGCTGGCCAGCGCGCACAGTTTTCGGGCCGGGCCGGTCATGCGTGCGCCGCTGGACATCGTGCTGCCAGATGCGGTGGAGGCGCTGGAGGCGGGCGATCTGCCAAGCACCGAGGCTGCGGATACGCTGACGCTGCGCGGTTAGTCAACGCCCCTGTTTGCTATTGATTACATAGCTGCTTGCGCACGTATCATCTGCGCCAGCGAGCGATTTCACCATTAATCCCGAGGCACTCGGCTTCAACCCGGCGCAACGATCAAAGAAAACAACTTTCACCCTGGCAAGCTTTCCCTCTTTCTGCGCTGCGGCGATGGTGGCGCTGGGCGCGGC
>JANNKV010000193.1:0-9960 GCA_031396485.1 Polaromonas sp.
TTCACGATTTTAACGGCGCTTGCGCGGGGTTTTCATGCCAGAAATAGTGGAAGTTATGACGGACGCCTCCGAGGCGGTTGTGTCGGGCAAAGAGGGTACGTTCGTGCGCTATCCGAATTCGCCGTTCGAGCTGTTCCAGCCTTACCCGCCTGCCGGTGACCAGCCGCAGGCGATTGCCAAGCTGATCGAGGGCGTGAACGACGGTGAAGTATTCCAGACCCTGCTGGGCGTCACGGGCTCGGGCAAGACCTTCACCATGGCCAATGTAATCGCGCAACTCGGGCGCCCGGCCATCGTTTTTGCGCCGAACAAGACACTGGCGGCGCAGCTCTACAGCGAGTTTCGCGAGTTCTTTCCGAAGAATGCGGTCGAGTACTTCGTCAGCTACTACGACTACTACCAGCCCGAGGCCTACGTGCCGCAGCGCGACCTGTTCATTGAAAAAGACTCGGCCATCAACGAGCACATCGAGCAGATGCGCCTGTCGGCCACCAAGAGCGTGCTGGAGCGCCGCGACACCATCATCGTCGGCACCGTCAGCGCCATTTATGGTATCGGCGCACCTGAGGATTACACGCAGATGCGCTTCATTGCGCGCATCGGCGACAAGATGGGTCAGCGCGACGTGATTGCGCGGCTGATCCGCATGCAGTATTCGCGCAACGACCAGGATTTTTCGCGCGGCGTCTTTCGGGTGCGCGGCGATGTGATCGATGTGTTTCCGGCCGAGCATTCCGAGCTGGCGATTCGCATCGAGCTCTTTGACGACGAGATCGAGTCGATCTCATTGTTTGACCCGCTGACGGGGCGCATTCGCCAGAAGGTGCCGCGCTTCGTGGTCTACCCGAAAAGCCATTACGTGACGCCGCGCGATAAGGTGATGACGGCAGTCGAAACGATCAAGCTGGAATTGTCTGAGCGCGTGGCGCAGTTTGTGTCGCAGGGCAAGCTGGTTGAGGCGCAGCGCATCGAGCAGCGCACGCGGTTCGATCTGGAAATGCTGAGCGAAATCGGGCACTGCAAGGGCATTGAGAACTACACGCGTCACCTGAGCGGTGCGCCGCCGGGCTCGCCGCCATCGACGCTGTGCGACTACCTGCCCAAGGACTCGCTGATGTTCCTGGACGAGAGCCACGTGATGATCGGCCAGCTCAACGCGATGTACAACGGCGACCGATCGCGCAAGACCACGCTGGTGGAATACGGCTTTCGGCTGCCGAGCGCACTGGACAACCGGCCGCTGAAATTTGAAGAGTTTGAAGGCAAGATGCGGCAGGCGATTTTTGTCTCGGCCACACCGGCGGCGTATGAGAAGGAACACGCTGGTCAGGTGGTGGAGCAGGTGGTGCGCCCGACGGGTCTGGTAGATCCCGAAGTTGAGGTGCGGCCCGCCGTTAATCAGGTGGACGATGTGCTGCAGGAAATCCGCATTCGCGTGGACAAAAACGAGCGTGTGCTGATCACCACGCTGACCAAGCGCATGGCTGAGCAGTTGACGGACTACCTCAGTGAAAACGGCGTGAAGGTGCGTTACCTGCACAGCGACGTGGATACGGTGGAGCGGGTCGAAATTCTGCGTGACCTGCGACTGGGTGCGTTCGACGTGCTGGTCGGTATCAACCTTCTGCGTGAGGGGCTCGATATTCCCGAGGTGTCGTTGGTGGCGATTCTCGACGCTGACAAGGAAGGCTTTTTGAGGGCCGAGCGCAGCCTGATCCAGACCATTGGTCGTGCCGCCCGCAACCTGAACGGCCGCGCCATTCTCTATGCCGACCGCATCACCGATTCGATGGCGAAGGCGATGGGCGAAACCGAGCGGCGCCGCAACAAGCAGATTGCCTTCAACCTGGAGCACGGCATCACGCCAAAGAGCATCGTCAAGCGAATCAGGGACCTGATCGATGGCGTCTACAGTGAAAAAGCCGGCAAGGAAACGCAAAAACTCGAACTGCAGAAAGCCATGGTCGAGGACATGAGCGAAAAAGATGTGGCGCGCGAAATCAAGCGGCTGGAAAAGCAGATGGTCGAACATGCCCGCAACCTGGAGTTCGAAAAAGCGGCCCGCGTGCGCGACCAGTTGCACATTTTGAAGGAGCAGGCCTTCGGTGCGCCGGGCATCGACAATGTCGTGCCAATTTCTTCCGCCGGCTCGTCTAAAAGCTAGCAATGAAACTAAATAGTATTTTTCGTACCAAACAGGTACAAAATAACCATTCAGTCCTAATCTGACTTCGGCCGGATTGGCTGGCAGCAGAAAATGCTATCAGCTGTTATACTTGACGAAAACAGTCAAGAACAGTGAACAACAATAAAAGCCCCCGCAATAGCCGGTTGACTGACCTGGGCGGCTGGAGGAAGAGTTCCCTGCGAGCCACAAGCTTTCGGGGCGGAAACGACAGTCAAGCCAACTTTTCAAGGAGCTTGTTATGCGCCTCACGACCAAAGGCCGCTTCGCGGTCACTGCAATGATTGACTTGGGACTGCGCCAGAATAATGGCCCCGTCACGCTCGCTGCAATCAGCCAGCGTCAGCAGATATCGCTTTCTTACCTTGAACAGCTCTTCGGCAAACTGCGTCGCCATGAGCTGGTGGAGTCGACCCGCGGGCCGGGCGGCGGTTACACCCTCGGTCGCAAGGCCACCGACATTACCGTGGCGGACATCATTGTCTCTGTGGATGAGCCGATCGACGCCACCCAGTGCGGCGGCAAGGAAAATTGCCTCGGCGACGGCGGGCGCTGTATGACTCATGAGCTGTGGGCCTCGCTCAACAGCCGCATGGTCGAGTTTCTCGATTCGGTGTCGCTGCAAAAGCTGGTGGATGACCAGCTGGCTAAAGGCGTCGTCATCGAAAATACGCCGCAGGTCAAGAAAGCCATTTTCACCGCGCCCATGGTCAAGCCGGTTCGGGTGAACGCGCCGAATTCGGTGTTTGCATTGGGCAACGCATTTTCAAAGTCTTGAACTGACGACGGAGCCTTTGCTCTGTCGTCTTTTCACTCCGACCTTTTGTTTCAAGCTGACAGCCAGCCCGTGATTTAAAGAGCCAGCCAGATGGATACACCACATTTCCCGATTTACATGGATTACAGCGCCACGAACCCCTGCGACCCGCGGGTAGTAGACGCGATGATTCCGTGGTTGCGCGAGCATTTCGGCAACCCCGCTTCACGCAGTCATGCGTGGGGCTGGGAGGCAGAAGCTGCGGTTGAAAAAGCGCGCGAGCAAATTGCGGATTTGATCGGTGCCGATCCACGGGAAATTGTCTGGACCAGCGGTGCTACGGAATCGAACAATCTGGCACTGAAAGGCGCAGCCCATTTCTACAAGACCAAGGGCAAGCACATCATCACGGTGAAGACCGAGCACAAGGCTGTGCTGGATACCTGCCGCGAACTCGAGCGCCAGGGTTTTGACGTGACTTACATGGATGTGCAGACGGACGGCTTGATTGATCTGGAAGCGCTTAATGGTGCAATCCGGCCTGACACGATTATCGTCAGCGTCATGTTTGTCAACAACGAAATTGGCGTGATTCAGGATATTCCGGCGATTGGTGCGCTGTGCCGTGAGAAGGGCATTATTTTTCACGTCGATGCGGCGCAGGCCACGGGCCGCGTCGATATTGACCTGACCACCTTGCCCGTTGACCTGATGAGCCTGACCTCGCACAAAACCTACGGCCCGAAAGGCATCGGTGCGCTGTATGTGCGTCGCAAACCGCGGGTACGGCTGGAAGCGCAAATGCACGGCGGCGGTCATGAGCGCGGCATGCGGTCGGGCACACTACCGACACATCAGTGCGTGGGCATGGGCGAGGCTTACCGCATTGCCAAAGCTGAAATGCACGAAGAAAACAAGCGCATCCGGGCGCTGCATGAGCGCATGCTGGCCGGCCTGAAGGACGTGGAAGAAGTGTTCCTCAATGGTCATGCTGAAAAACGCGTGCCGCACAACCTGAACATGAGTTTCAACTACGTCGAAGGTGAGTCGTTGATCATGGGCATCAAGGGGCTGGCGGTATCGAGCGGTTCAGCCTGTACCTCGGCCTGCCTGGAGCCCAGTTATGTGCTTCGCGCCCTCGGTCGCAGTGACGAGCTGGCACACAGCAGCCTGCGCATGACAATTGGGCGTTGGAGCACCGAGGAAGAAATTGACTACGCGGTTGGTACCATCAAAGAGAACGTGGCCAAGCTGCGCGAACTTTCCCCGTTGTGGGAAATGTTCAAAGACGGTGTGGACCTGTCCACCATCCAGTGGGCAGCGCATTAAGCATGCGCCCTTATCAGGGCATTTGGCCGACACACCTGACAACTTAAAGAGGTAAGCAAATGGCATACAGTGAAAAAGTGGTAGACCACTATGAAAACCCCCGCAACGTCGGCTCTTTCGAAAAGGGCGATGAAACGGTTGGCACCGGTATGGTCGGTGCACCGGCTTGCGGCGACGTGATGAAGCTGCAGATCAAGGTCAACCCGGTCACCGGCGTGATCGAAGACGCCCGCTTCAAGACCTACGGCTGCGGTTCGGCCATTGCGTCCAGCTCGCTTGTCACCGAGTGGGTCAAGGGCAAGACGCTCGACCAGGCGGCTAGCATCAAGAACAGTGCCATTGCGGAAGAGCTGGCGTTGCCGCCAGTAAAGATTCACTGCTCCATCCTGGCGGAAGACGCCATCAAGGCCGCCGTGAACGACTACAAGCAAAAGCATACGCACTGAACTGTGCCCGTCTAACCGTGTTGTTCGATTTGCCTTTTTTGATCTTTGAGTGATTTAAATGTCCGTTACGCTTACTGATGCTGCTGCCCGCCACGTCACCCGCTACATGACCAAACGTGGCAAGGGTGTGGGCGTCCGCCTGGGCGTGCGCACGACGGGTTGCTCGGGCCTGGCCTACAAACTGGAGTATGCAGACGAGATCGCCCCGGAAGACGTGGTGTTTGAGGATAACGGCGTCAAGGTGCTGGTCGACCCGAAAAGCATGGCGTACATCAACGGTACCCAGCTCGATTTTGTTCGTGAAGGCCTGAACGAAGGCTTCAAGTTCATCAATCCCAATGAGCGTGATCGTTGCGGATGCGGTGAATCTTTTCGCGTGTAAAGCTACCGTGCGGCCGTGATCGAGGCGCAGGCAGCGCTCGCAATCCTCAGGGTTATTGGGGTCAGACACCAATTTCGCTGCGGTTGCGTTGCAACCGACCGATACCGGACGCGGTAGGCTCCGCGAATTTGGGCTGACCCCAAAAACCCTGCTCCGCGCTGGCCGCACCTCGCTGACGACCGCTCACTACGCTTTCCATCACGAAATTTAGACGCACAGTGCCCTCTCTCCAATCCAACGACTTCGAGCTCTTTAACGTGCCCGTGCAGTTTGCCCAGGACAGTGCGGTGCTCGATGCCCACTGGAAAGAACTGCAGCGCGAGGCGCATCCAGACAAGTTTGCTGCGCAGGGCGCTGCGGCCCAACGGCTGGCGATGCAGTGGTCGGTGCGAATCAATGAAGCCTATCAGCGGCTGAAAGACCCTTTGAAGCGTGCTACCTACCTGTGTGAATTGCATGGCGCTCCCATCAATGCGGAAACCAACACTGCTATGCCGGCCGATTTTTTGATGCAGCAGATGGAGTGGCGAGAGGCGCTGGACGATGCTGAAACGCTTCAGAACATTGAGGAAATAGCCTTGGAGCTCAATCAAAACGAGCGCGAGCAGCTATCAAAATTAGAGCAACTGATTGACGTACAAAAGGACTTCGTGGCAGCCTCCAGGCAGGTCAGAAGCCTTATGTTCACAGAGCGCTTTGCCAGCGAGATCGATGCCCGCATCGACCGGCTGGGACAATAAGCTTAGAGAAGAAAAAAGACATGGCACTCCTTCAAATATCCGAACCTGGCCAGACCCCTAATCCGCATGAGCGGCGGATTGTGGTCGGCATTGACCTGGGCACCACGCATTCGCTGGTGGCCAGCGTGCGCAATGGCGTGTCCGAATGCCTGCCTGATGAGCAGGGTCGGGTGATTTTGCCCAGTGTGGTGCGCTATCTCGATGCCGAACGGCGCCAGATCGGCTTTGAAGCACTGGCGGCGCAGGTGGAAGATCCGCGCAACACGATTTCATCGGTGAAACGACTGATGGGCCGGGGCATTGACGATATCGGTAGCCGGGCGCAACTGCCGTATCAGCTGGTTGACAAGCCCGGCATGGTGACGCTGCAGACCATAGCCGGTGAAAAAAGCCCGGTCGAGATCAGTGCTGAAATTCTGGCGACGTTGCGCTATCGCGCTGAAGACACCTTCAGCGACGACATCTATGGTGCGGTGATCACTGTTCCTGCCTATTTTGATGAGGCGCAGCGTCAAGCGACCAAAGACGCCGCGCAATTGGCCGGCCTCAATGTGCTGCGTCTGATCAGTGAGCCGACTGCGGCGGCGATCGCCTATGGCCTGGATAACGCCAGTCAGGGTGTTTTTGCGGTCTACGATCTGGGTGGCGGAACCTTCGACATTTCCATCTTGCGCTTGACGCAAGGCGTTTTTGAGGTTGTGGCGACGGGTGGGGATTCCGCACTGGGCGGTGACGACTATGACCGCGCATTGGTGGAATGGATTCTTGCCAAGGCCGGGCTGGCAGCCGATACCCTGACGTCTTCTGACAAAGCGGCCTTGCAGCGTGCTGCACGGGCTTGTAAAGAGGCCTTGTCGTTGGCGCAGGCTGTGCCGTTCTCGGTGCAACTCACGAAAGCTGCCATCAACTTCGAGATGAAAGCCGCAGATTTTGAAACCGCGACGGCTCACCTGACGCAGCGCACCCTGACAGCCGTGCGCAAGGCACTGCGGGATTCCAAACTGGGCAAGGATGAAGTCCAGGGCGTCGTTCTGGTCGGCGGCTCCACACGCATGCCGCAGGTTCGAAAGGCAGTTGCCAGCTTCTTTGGGCGCGAGCCACTGACCAACCTCAATCCTGACGAAGTTGTAGCCTTGGGCGCTGCCATTTCGGCCAATCAGCTGGCGGGCAACAATCCTGGCGCTGACCTGTTGCTGCTTGATGTGATTCCGCTGTCGCTCGGCATTGAGACCATGGGCGGTCTGGTCGAACGTATCGTCCCGCGCAACCAGACCATACCGACTGCGATGGCGCAGGACTTCACGACTTATCAGGATGGCCAGACCGCATTGGCCCTGCATGTGGTGCAGGGCGAGCGCGATCTGGTGGCCGACTGCCGTAGCCTCGCGCGCTTCGAGCTGCGCGGCATTCCGCCGATGGCTGCGGGTGCTGCGCGCATTCGCGTGAGTTTTACGGTCGATGCTGACGGCTTGCTGAGTGTCAAAGCCAAAGAACAGATCAGCGGGGTCGAGGCGCGGATTGACGTGAAGCCATCCTATGGCCTGACTGATGACGAAATTACGCGCATGCTTCAGGAAAGCTTTTCAACCGCCCAGCAGGACATGCAGGCCCGTGCGCTGGCCGAAGCGCAAGTGGACGCCGACCGCATGATTCTCGCTACCCAAAGTGCTTTGGCTGCCGACGCCGATTTGCTCAGTGCCAACGAGCGTGCACAAATCGACAGCCAGATGGCTGGCCTGGCCGATGCGCGTGCGCACGGCGATGCGGCCAGCATTGAAGCAGCAACCAAAGCGCTTGCCCAAGGAACCGAGGAGTTCGCTGCGCAGCGGATGAACCGCGGTATTCAAAAAGCGCTGGCCGGAAAAAATATTGAGACCGTGTGAGCCAGATCGCTCCTGAATTGACAACATGCCCATCATTAAAATATTGCCGCACCCTGAATACTGTCCCGAAGGCGCTGAAATTTCCGCACCCGCCGGCACATCGATTTGCGAGGCGCTGCTCGACAACAAGATCAATATAGAGCACGCCTGCGACCTGAGCTGTGCCTGCACGACCTGCCATGTCGTGGTACGCGAAGGTTTCAAGTCGCTTAATGAGATGGACGAAAGCGAAGAAGATTTGCTGGACCGCGCCTGGGGGCTGGAGCCCAACTCACGCCTGAGTTGCCAGGCTTTTCTGGCACAAACCGATGTCACGGTAGAAATTCCGAAATATTCGATCAACCACGCCAAAGAAGTCCACTGACCTGCAGCGCTTGAGGATAATTGCGCATGCGACAAATTGTTCTGGATACCGAAACTACCGGTCTTTCTGCCGAAAACGGCGACCGCATCATTGAAATTGGCTGCGTTGAATTACTGGGCCGCAAGCTCACTGGCAACAACAAGCACTTCTATCTCAACCCTGAACGCGACAGTCATGAAGACGCGCTGAAGGTTCACGGCATCAGCAATGAATTTCTGAAAGACAAGCCCAAGTTTTCGGCCGTAGCCGAAGAATTGCTGGAGTATTTGCGCGACGCCGAGATCATCATTCACAACGCGCCGTTCGACGTGAGCTTCCTGAACAAGGAGCTTGAACTCATCGGCATGCAGCCCATCAAGCATTGCGTAGCCAAGGTCACCGACAGCCTGATGATGGCCAAGGAATTGTTCCCTGGCAAACGCAATTCGCTCGATGCGCTTTGCGACCGTCTGGAAGTCGACAATTCGGGCCGGACATTGCACGGCGCTTTACTCGATGCCGAACTGCTGGCGGACGTCTACATCAACCTCACGCGCGGGCAGAACAGCTTGATGATGGAGGTGGGCAACGCTTCTTCGGGCGGTGAAAGCGCACCGCTGATTGACCTCAGCACTTTCGATCTGCCGGTGCTCGCCGCCAATGACCAGGAATGCGAGAGCCACGACAAAGTCCTGTCCGATATCGACAAGGCCAGCAAGGGCAAAACGGTCTGGCGGTCTGCGGTCGCTTTGCCAGCCTGATTTCCAGCTCGGGAAACCGCATATAATTGAAGGCTGACCAAATAGGGCGGTTAGCTCAGGGGTAGAGCACTGCATTCACACTGCAGGGGTCGCAGGTTCGAAGCCTGCACCGCCCACCAAAAGTTATCACGAATAAAAAAAGCCAGTCTGTTGGACTGGCTTTTTCGTTTCCGGCGCTGCCGGTCAGCGCTATAAAACCTCGCTCGCGAAATCGGCCAGGCGCGAGCGCTCACCACGCGCCAGCGTGATGTGCCCGCCATGCGGCCAGCCCTTGAAGCGGTCCACCGCGTACGTCAAGCCCGAAGAGCCTTCGGTGAGGTAGGGCGTATCGATCTGCGCCAGATTGCCCATGCAAATAATCTTGGTGCCCGGGCCTGCGCGCGTGATGAGTGTCTTCATTTGTTTGGGCGTCAGGTTCTGCGCTTCGTCGATGATGACGTACTTGTTCAGAAACGTCCTGCCGCGCATGAAGTTCATGCTCTTGACCTTGATGCGCGAGCGGATCAGTTCGTTGGTGGCGGCGCGGCCCCATTCGCCCGAGCCGCTGTCGGTTTTGCCGAGCACTTCCAGGTTGTCGTCCAGCGCGCCCATCCACGGGCCCATTTTTTCTTCTTCCGTGCCGGGTAAAAAGCCGATGTCTTCACCGACCGACACCGTCGCGCGGGTCATGATGATCTCGGTGTAGCGGCGATCGTCGAGCACCTGGGTCAGACCCGCGGCCAGTGCCCTCAGCGTCTTGCCGGATCCGGCGGTGCCGGTGAGTGTGACGAAATCAACTTCCGGGTCGGTCAGCAGGTTCATCGCGAAGTTCTGCTCCCGGTTGCGGGTGGTGACGCCCCAGACCGCGTTCTTCAAGTGGTTGAAGTCCTTGAGAGTCTTGAAGACCGCGGTCTTTCCGCGGATCTCGGTCACTCGGGCGTACAAGCTGGGCTCGCCGGGAGACTCGAAGTAGATGAACTGGTTGATCAGCAGGCTCGGAACCACGGGACCGGTGATTCGGTAGTAGGTGTGCTGGCCATGCTGCCAGCTCTCCACGGTCTGACCGTGGGTGGCCCAGAAGTCGGTCGGCAGGGCCATCGCACCGGAGTACAACAGGTCGCCATCTTCCAGCGTCTTGTCGTTCTGGTAGTCGTC
>JANNKV010000243.1:0-4286 GCA_031396485.1 Polaromonas sp.
TACGACGACGAAAAGCTCGGCTTCAACAAGGTGGCGCCGCACTACTACTACCCCGGCTGGTGGGAAAGCAATTCGATGTATTCGTTTTATGTCAACAGCAAGGTCTGGGAAGGCCTGCCGAAAGACTATCAGGCTGCCTTCGAGGCGGCGGCGGCCGAAGCCAACATCGACATGATGGCCGAGTACGACTTCAAGAATCCGCCGGCGCTGCGCCGTCTGGTCGGCAGCGGCACCAAGCTGCATGCCTACCCGGTTGACCTGATGAAGGCCGCGCAAAACGCCGCGTTCGATCTGTACGAAGAAGAGGCCGGCAAGAACCCGGCCTTCCGCAAGATCTACGAGCCGTGGAAGAAGTTTCGCGCCGAGGTCATGCTGTGGCACCGCTTTGCCGAAAACACGTATTCGAACTTCGTGCTGAACAACGCGCCCACCAAAGGCTGAGGGAAGACAGGCTGACGTTCAACTTTCTGTCGTGGCGTCGCGCCCCATCAGGGCGGCGACCGCCTCGTGCGGTGACAGCGCACCGTCAAGCAGGGCCACCACCGCTTCGGTGATCGGCATGCTCACGCCCAGGTGGGCCGCGCGCTGCGCCACGGTGCGTGCGCAGTACACGCCCTCGGCCACATGACCGAGCGACGCGACGGCCTGCGCGAGCGTCTGGCCGCTGGCCAGCAACAAGCCGACGCGCCGGTTGCGGCTCAGATCGCCAGTCGCAGTCAACACCAGGTCGCCCAGGCCCGACAGGCCGGTGAAGGTTTCAGCGCGCGCACCCAGCGCCACGCCCAGACGGGTCATTTCGGCCAGGCCGCGGGTGATCAGTGCGGCACGGGCATTGAGGCCCAGCGCCAGCCCATCACACAAGCCGGTCGCTATCGCCAATACGTTTTTGACCGCGCCGCCGACTTCGACGCCGACGACATCATCGCTGGCATACACACGCAAGGTGGGGCCGTGAAACGCGGCGACCAGCGCATCGCGCACAGCCGCATGCTCGCTGGCGGCCACCAGCGCGGTCGGCTGGCCGCGGGCGACTTCGAGTGCAAAGCTCGGGCCGCTCAGAACGCCCGCTCTTAAATTGATAGCTGCTTGCGCACGTATTTCGTGGGCTAGAAGGCCAAAAGGCTCTGAATTCGGGTCTGGTGACGGCTGTGGCGCCTCAAAGCCCTTGCTGAGCCAGGCCACCGGCGCGCGGGCCTGTTGAAGCCGCTCCAGCACGCCGCGCACGCCAGAGACCGGCGTGGCGATGATGATGAGGTCCTGTCCATCGACCACCTGCGCCAGCGGTGTATTTCCGCCCGCCAGCTGAAGTGACGCGTGCAGGGCAATGCCGGGCAGGTAACGTACGTTCGTGCGTTCGGCCTGCAGCGTCTGCAGCAGCGCCGCATTGCGCGCCCACAGCGTGACAGCGCGCCCCGCACCCGCGGCGCTGACGGCTAGCGCCGTTCCCCAGGCGCCGGCACCGATGATCAGGATCTTCATATCAAAACCCTGACAAGCCACGGCAAAGCGCTGGTCCAGCGATTGCCTGGGGCGCAGTCATCAGACGATGATCTGCGGCGCGGTGGTTGAGGCAGCGGCCGCGGCGGCCTCGACCTGCTGCTGCTCGTACATGGCCTGGAAGTTGATTTCGGCCAGGTGCACCGGCGGGAAGCCGCCGCGCTGGATCACGTCGGCCACATTGCTGCGCAGGTAGGGGTAGACGATCTGCGGGCAGGCGATGCCGAGAATTGCGCTGAGCTGGTCGCCCTGCATGTTGCGAATCTCGAAAATGCCGGCCTGCTTGGCCTCGACCATGAACACGGTCTTCTCAAGAATCTTGGTGTGCACGGTGGCGGTCACGGTGACTTCAAACATGCCGTCGCCCACCGGTGCAGCATCCACGCCGAGCTGGATGTCGACGCCGGGCTGCTCTTGGTTGAGCAAGATGGCCGGTGAATTGGGCTGCTCCAGCGATACATCTTTGAGGTAAACGCGCTGGATCTGGAATACGGGGTCGTTATTGGTAGTGTCGGCGGTGTTGGCAATGTTGGCTTCGGCCATGGGGTGCTTTCGAAAGGCTAAAAATTGGGGGAAAGTGACGGTTTTTGCGATAGCAAGCGGCGCGGCGCGCCACCAACATTCTCATCCGCACATTATCTACACGCAGACGGTCAGTTTTTCAGGCTGACGACACCCTTGGCGAATCAAGGGTGTGCAGCGGCATGAAGCGGCGTCAAGCGACGTCAAGCAACGCAATCAAGCAACGGCGTTCAGCAGCGGCATCAAGCCACCGCGCCCGTCGAGTGCCATCAGGTCATCGCAGCCGCCGACATGCGTGCGGCCAATGAAAATCTGCGGCACGGTACGGCGCCCGGTGATTTCGGTCATCTTCTGGCGGCCACCGGCCACCTGGTCAACCCGGATTTCATCGAGCTGGGTCACGCCGCGTTCTTTGAGCAATTGCTTGGCCTGAATGCAGTACGGGCAGCCGCCGGTGGTGTAAATCTTCACGGGTTGCATGGATGTCTCCGGGTCGTGCTGGCAGGAAAAAACCTGAAAGCGGCTGAGATGATCGGGTGGTGGCGTGCGGGCATGCTATTACTTTAATAGCTGCTAGCGCATGTTTTGTCTGGGCTAGCGGCCCATTTCATTCTTATTCTGCCGTAAAAAGCGATTGCGCGCAGGACGCAGGCGCTATAACCGCAGTCAACGATCTCAGGCTTTTTCAAGCGGCAGGTTGGCCTCTTTCCAGGCTCTCAGGCCGCCACCGAGGGCTTGCGCCTGCTCGTAGCCGAGCTTCCTGGCCACAGCCACGGCCCGGTTGGCACGCGCGCCGCTGGCGCAGACCAGGATGAGCGGCAAGGCCTTGTTTTTGACCGTTGTCGGCAGCTTGCTTTCCAGCTCGCTGAACGGCACGTTTTTGGCGCCGCCGACGTGGCCGGCGGCAAATTCCTCGGTTTCGCTCACGTCCACCACCACCGCTTTTTCGCGGTTAATCAGCTGCACGGCGCCGCTGGCGCTGAGTGCGCCCGCATTCATGCCGCTGGCAACCATGGGCCAGATGAGCATGCCGCCAGAGGCCAGCGCCACCGAGATCAGCATCCAGTTATCGATCAGAAATTTCACGTTTTGCCTTGTTGGGTTGTTCGAGCCGTTTGTCAACTAACTCGTGATTTTAGAATAGACGGTGTAAACCATTCCACACCCTCATCCGCACATGTACAAACTTGTTCTCATCCGCCACGGCGAATCGACCTGGAACCTTGAAAACCGCTTCACCGGCTGGACCGATGTCGACCTGACCGAAACCGGTATTGCGCAGGCCAAGAACGCGGGCGTCCTTTTAAGAAACGAAGGCTATGACTTCGACCTGGCCTACACCAGCGTGCTCAAACGCGCGACCCGCACGCTGTGGCACACGCTGGACGAGATGGACCGCACCTGGCTGCCGGTGGTGCACAGCTGGCGCCTCAACGAGCGCCACTACGGCGCTTTGCAGGGCTTGAACAAGGCGGAGACCGCGAAGAAATACGGCGACGAGCAGGTGCTGGTCTGGCGCCGCAGCTACGACATACCGCCGCCGCCGCTGGCATCCGATGACGAGCGCAGCGAACGCAGCGACCGACGCTACGCCAGGCTGGCCCCCGACCAGGTGCCGCTGACCGAATGCCTGAAAGACACGGTGGCAAGGGTGCTGCCGTTCTGGAACGAGTCGATGGCCCCGGCGATCCGCGCCGGCAAGCGCATCGTGGTGGCGGCCCATGGCAATTCGATACGCGCGCTGGTCAAATACCTGGACGACGTGTCCGACAGCGACATCGTCGGGCTGAACATTCCAAACGGCATTCCGCTGGTGTATGAATTGGGTGAAGACCTGAAACCGCTGACGCATTACTACCTGGGTGACCCGGAAGCTGCCGCAAAAGCGGCGGCGGCCGTGGGCGCGCAAGGCAAAGCCTGAACGCCAGACCTTGCCAGAAGCTGCCGCAAGATGCCGGGGAAAGCCGCAAAAGACGGCAGTTTTGTGTAAAAGTGCTGTAAAACCCGTCCGCTGCGCCTGATTTTTTAGAGCAGATGCGCCCTCAGGCGCGGAACTGTTACGCGGGGTCTTTCTCCAAGGTGTATATTGCCTTGGACGCATTGAGGCAACGGTTCCTCAACAGGCTAAAAGAAAGTTTTTATGGGTCAAAAGCTCAAGATTGCAGGCTGGATTTCGATTGGCGCCATGGCCGGAGCGCTCACCACCGTTCAGCTGCAGGCTGTAGCGCGCGGTGGCCTCACACCCTTGCCGCTCGAGGAGCTTCAAC
>JANNKV010000304.1:0-10194 GCA_031396485.1 Polaromonas sp.
GTCGCCTTTTTTTGGCTTACCTTATTTTGGCGAAGCAAAAAAAGGTGAGTCGCCCGCCGCGGCGACAGAGCGGCATCGGAACTCAGCAAAGATCACGACATCAATCACAAGCAAAGGCTTCGACAGGCTCAGCCCGAACGGAAGTTAATTAAGCCACCCGAGCCCGCCCACCCTTCTCAGCCCAAGTCCGCGTCCACCGAATCTGCATCTTCCGCAGCAGCAGCAGCATGGCCAACGCCAATACCGCAAAGGCGACAAACCCCCACAGATACGTGCCCGCATACTGCTTGCTCAAGCCCATGGCGTTGGGCAGAAAGCCGCCGCCCAGCGCACCGACTTCGCCGATCATCGAGCCGGCTACCGCCGTAGCCAGCGGCCAGCGCAGCGGGACGAGCTGGAACAGGGCGCCGTTACCCGCGCCAAGCGCAGCGAAGCACAGCATGAACAGCAGCGTCGTCACCGTCAGCGAACTTCCTGCCAGGCCGCACAGCACCAACGTGACCGCCACAATGCCCAGAACGACGCTGAGCGTGTTGATGCCACCGATACGGTCGCTGACGTAGCCGCCGACCACGCGCACGGCCGAGCCCATCAGGGCGGCCAGCATCGTCAACTGGCCAGCTTCCACTTTGGTGACCTTGAACTGGTCGTAAAAATAAGTGGGCAGAAAGCTCGCCAGGCCGATGAAGCCGCCAAAGGTGATGACGTAGATCAGGCTGAAGGCCCAGCCGTCTTTTTCAAACAGACAGGCGATGTGCTGGCGGAAAGTCTGGTGTTCGATGTCGGGCGGCTCTTTCGCAAAAATCACCATGACCGCCATCGGCAGCAGCATGCAGATGGCGGCCAGGCCATAGACCGTTTGCCAGCCATACGCGGTGGCCAGTGGTGGCGCAAACAATACGGCCAGCACGGTGCCCGAATTGCCGGCGCCGGCAATGCCCATCGCCAAACCTTTGTATTTGGGCGGGTACCAACCCGAACCGAGTGAGAGTGCCACGCCGAAACTGGCGCCGGCGATGCCAAGCAGCACGCCCATCGCCAGCACGTGGTCGTACGTGCTGATGAAGAAGTAGCCGAGTACCAGTGCGATGACGATCAGGCCCATCTCGACCAGTGCGGCATTCTTGCGGCCGATGTACTGCGCCAGGATGCCGAGCGGGAAACGCATGAATGCGCCGGCCAGAATCGGCACCGAGATCATGAAACCTTTTTGCGCTGCGTTGAGGTTGAAGGTCTCGCTGATGAAGGGCGCCATGGCACCGTTGAGCACCCAGACCGCAAAACAGAAATCGAAGTAAAAGAACGCAGCGAACAAGGTCGGTGCATGGCCCGACTTCAAAAAGGTGCGGAAACCCGCCATATGGTGCCCCTCGTTGGAATGTAGTTATGAGTACGCGTTGGCACTGCGAAAAACGTGCCAACGTGGGGCGTGTTGACGCAGTTGGTGCGTTCGCCCTAAAAATGTGACAGCATCGCCAGGCAGCGCCAGGAAGAAGGGCCAAACGGGATGGGTTTCAAGCGGTCAGTTTTTCGACATGCGCCTGGCGCGTGTACAAAAAGTCGATCACGGCCTTGCGGTAGTGCAGGTACTGCGTGCTCTCCGCCAGTTCCACGCGGCTGCGCGGGCGGGGCAGCTCGATGGGCAGCACCTCGCCAATCGTGGCTGACGGGCCGTTGGTCATCATCACGATCTTGTCGCTGAGCAGCACAGCTTCATCCACATCGTGCGTCACCATGACCACGGTGCTGTGCGTGCGCGCAACGATCTCCAGCAACTCGTCCTGCAGCTTGGCGCGCGTCAGCGCGTCGAGCGCTCCGAAGGGCTCGTCGAGCAGCAGCACCTTCGGCTCCATCGACAGTGCACGCGCAATGCCGACGCGCTGCTTCATGCCGCCCGAAATTTCACCGGGGCGCTTTTGTGCTGCGGCGGTCAGCCCGACCATCGCCAGCACCGCGTCGGTGCGTGCTTTCAACTGGGCTTTGCTTTCCGTAGCCGCAAAAACGCGTTCGACAGCGAGGTACACGTTTTCAAAACACGTCAGCCACGGCAGCAGCGAATGGTTTTGAAACACCACTGCGCGCTCGGGGCCGGGACCGGAAATTTCTCGATTCGCGCACAGCAGGCTACCTTGTGTGGGCGTGGTCAGCCCGGCCAGCAAATTGAGCAGGGTCGATTTGCCACAGCCGGAATGGCCGATCAGCGCGACGAACTCGCCTTTAGCGACGGTGAGATTGATGTTTTTCAAGGCGCAGAACGGGCCCTTCTTGGTTTTGAAGGTTTGCTCGACGTTCTGAATCTCGATGTATTTGGTGGTGAATGAGGTCATGGGTTTTCCTGGTGAAATTGAAGTTCAATTCTTCAGTTCTTGACTTCTTCAAACGTGAACGCCGTTGCCAGCCTGATCAGCGCAAACTCCAGCAGCAAGCCCACAATGCCGATCACGAAAATCGCGATGATGATGTTCTTGACATTCAGGTTGTTCCACTCGTCCCAAACCCAGAAGCCGATGCCGACGCCGCCGGTGAGCATCTCGGCAGCCACGATCACCAGCCACGCGGTGCCGACGGCAAGGCGCACACCGGTCAGCATGTAGGGCAGCACGGCCGGGAACAAGATCTTCGTGACTATCTTCCACTCACTCAGGTTCAACACGCGGGCGACGTTCATGTAGTCTTGCGGCACGCGCTGCACGCCGACGGCGGTGTTGATGATCATGGGCCAGATCGAGCAGATGAAAATCGTCCAGATCGCTGCCGGGTTGGCGCCCTTGAACACCAGCAGACCAATCGGCAGCCAGGCCAATGGCGACACGGGCCGCAGCAGGCTGATGAGCGGGTTGAACATGCGGCTTAGAAACGTGAAGCGGCCGATCATGAAGCCCACCGGAATGCCGACGATGGCCGCCAGGCCGAAGCCCATCGCCACGCGCTGCAGCGACGACAACACGTTCCAGCCGACGCCCTGGTCGTTCGGGCCCTTGCTGTAGAACGGGTCCTTGAATATTTCGACGGCCTGGATGAAGGTGTCTTTTGGCGAAGGAATGCTTGCCTTTGTGCCGAGTGAGACGCCTTCCCAGATCAGCGCCAGCAGCGCAAGTCCGAGCAGCGGCGGCAACACGTATTGCCAGATGAACGACAGATCGCGCACCGGCCTGGGGATCGCTGCAGGCGTCGTTTCAACATGATTTACGGCTGCAGCCGATGTTTTTCCTGTGCTGGCAGCTATCAATTGTGTAGCGAGCTGCTCGGGCGGGCGCGCTGTCGGCGCGTGGCCGCTGCGGCTTGCATCGCTGGAATCCAGCGAGCTGTGAAAGACGGCACTGACCATGGCGTTACCTCGTTGAAGAAAAATGGTGAGACATCAAGCTGACGACGAGGCATTGACCTTGAAGCCGTCGGCGTACTTTTTCGGGTCTTTGCCGTCCCAGACCACGCCGTCGATCATCTTGCTGGTGCGCATGACGTCTTTAGGCACGTTCACCTTGGCGGCAGCGGCGGCCTGCTTGTAGATGTCGATCTGGTTGATCTGTTTGGCCACGGCGAGGTAGTCGGGGTGTTCCTTCATCAGGCCCCAGCGCTTGTGCTGCGTCAAGAACCACATGCCGTCGGACAGGTAAGGGAAATTGACCGCACCGTCGTTGTAGAACTTCATGTAGTTCGGGTCGTCCCACGTCTTGCCCATGCCGTTCTGGTAGCGCCCCAGAATGCGCTGGTTGATGGCGTCGACGCTGGTGTTGACGTAGCTCTTGTCGGCAATCGTTTCGGCCATCTTGTTCTTGTTGGTCAGGCTGGCGTCTATCCACTTGCCGGCTTCCAGAATCGCGGCGGTCACGGCGCGCGTGGTGTTCGGGTATTTCCTGGTGAATTCGGCGGTGGTGCCGAGCACCTTTTCGGGGTGATCTTTCCAGATGTCCTGTGTGGTGGCGGCGGTGACGCCAATGCCGTCGATGATGGCGCGGTGGTTCCAGGGTTCGCCGACGCAGTAGCCGTCCATGTTGCCGACGCGCATGTTGGCCACCATCTGCGGCGGCGGCACGGTGATCACTTTGGCGTCTTTCATCGGGTTGATGCCGTTGGCCGCCAGCCAGTAATACAGCCACATTGCGTGCGTGCCGGTGGGGAAGGTTTGCGCGAAGGTGTATTCGCGCTTTTCGGCCGCCATCAGTTTGGCGAGCCCCGCGCCATCGACGGCGCCCTTGTCCGCAAGTTTTTTGCTGAGCGTGATGGCCTGGCCGTTGTTGTTCAGGTTCATCAGCACGGCCATGTCTTTCTTGGGGCCGGAGGTGCCCATGTGCACGCCGTAAATCAGGCCGTACAGCACGTGGGCGAAGTCGAGTTCGCCGCTGACGAGTTTGTCGCGCACGCCGGCCCAGCTGGCTTCCTTGTTCAGCACGATCTTGACGCCATATTTCTGGTCGATGCCCAGCACCGAGGCCATCACCACCGAAGCGCAATCCGTCAGCGGAATGAAACCGATCTTGACTTCTTTCTTCTCGGGGGCGTCCGAGCCTTGGGCGTAGACCGCAGCGCGCAGCGCGGGGTCGATGCCGGCAACGCCGATGGCAGCGGCTTGCAGAACGGTGCGGCGGGAGAGTGAGGATTTCAGCAGGTCAACCATGTCACGGGCTCCAAACAGTAAAAAGAGGCATAGAACAAACAAAAAAGGCGCTCGATCCGCGGCGTCACATCAGTGACTGCCGCAGTTCGAACGCCTTTGTTCCTGGAGGCATCAGCGCTTCGCCGTTGAAACGCTGATGACTTGCGCAGGGATGTTTGCAATACCTGTGCCAGCGGGTGCCTGCAGGCCTGTTTCAACTTGAAATAATGATCAAATCGGCCTCTAGCCCAGGTGAAACATGCGCAAGCAGCTATGGTTTTAATAGCGTGCCGGCGGCCGTATCACCACGCACCGTCGCACCGTATTTGTGCGGTGCACCATTTTCGAAACAATCTACCCCAGAAGGTCCGCCGCATCGAGCATGCGCTGCGCCACTTCGCCCAGCTTGAGGCCCTTGTCCATCGCCGCCTTGCGCAGTCGCGCATAGGCCTCTGCCTCTAGCAGGTTCTGGCGCTGCATCAGCAGGCTTTTGGCGCGGTCGATCACCTTGCGATCCTGCAATTCGCCGCGCGCATCGGCCAGTTCGCGCCGCAGGCCCTGCTCATGCTCGAAGCGGGCCATCGCCACGTCCAGAATCGGGCGGATGCGTTCGGGCGCGAGTCCGGCGACGACATAGGCAGACACGCCCGCGGCCACCGCATCCTTGACATGCGTGGTGTCGTTGTCGTTGGTAAACAGCACGATCGGCCGCCGTGCGTCGCGCGTGGCCACCACCACATGTTCGAGCGAGTCGCGCGCCTCGCTTTCGGCATCGACGATGATCATGTCGGGCTGGAGCTGTGCCAGCCGTTCGGTCAAAAAGGTGTCAGCCGGCAGCACGGCGACGATGTTGTAGCCGCTTTCCAGCAGGCCAATGCGCAACTGGCGCGATCGCTCGGCCAACGCACTGGCATGCTCGTCGTCCGCGACCAGATGCACCAGGTCGGGCGCAATGATTACAAGCCGCAGGGATTGGGACGGCGTCATGCGGGAATTGGTGCAAGAACTGTGCCCCCACGGTCGCGCACTGCGTGTCGCTCCCTGCCCCCCGCGGGGGCTGTGTGCCGCGGCTCCAGGCCTGCCAGTGCAGGCTTGGACGGCACGCAGAAGGGCTGCGTCTCGCAGCCCGGCGCCTGCGGCCCGGCTAAGCCGGTTCCGCGGCCCCTGCTTGCGAAGATGGTCTCCACGGTCACTTACTCGCTTGCAGGGCAGCAGTCAGCGTTTCGGTTCTGGCTGCACATTAGGGCACATTAAACTCTAGCGATGCTAGTACTGGGATTTGAATCGAGTTGCGACGAGACCGGGGTGGCGCTGGTTGATGCGTCGGGCCACGGCGTACCGCGCCTGCTGGCGCACGCCCTGTTCAGCCAGATCGACATGCATCAGGCCTATGGCGGTGTGGTGCCTGAGCTGGCCAGCCGTGACCATATCCGGCGTGTGCTGCCATTGACGAACGAGGTCATGGGCAAGGCCGCCAAAACGCTGGCCGAGGTGGACGTGATTGCTTTCACACGTGGGCCGGGCCTGGCCGGCGCGCTGCTGGTGGGCGCGGGCGTGGCGTGTTCGATGGCAGCTGCGCTGGGCAAGCCCGTCATCGGCGTGCACCATCTGGAAGGGCATTTGCTGTCGCCGTTTTTAAGCAGCGACCCACCTGAATTTCCGTTCGTCGCGCTTCTGGTGTCGGGCGGGCACACCCAGCTGATGCGCGTGGACCGTGTCGGCAGCTACGAACTGCTGGGCGAAAGCATTGACGATGCGGCCGGGGAGGCGTTCGACAAGTCGGCCAAGCTGATGGGCCTGCCGTATCCCGGTGGTCCGCACCTGGCGAAGCTGGCAGAGCAGGGCGATGGCGCAGCCTTCAAGCTGCCGCGGCCGCTGCTGCACAGCGGAAATCTTGATTTCTCATTCGCCGGCCTGAAAACAGCCGTGCTGACGCAGGCCAAAAAACTGGGTGACGCGCTGGAAGACCGCAAAGCCGATCTCGCGGCATCCACGCAGGCGGCCATCGTCGAGGTGCTGGTGAAAAAATCCATGGCGGCCATGACGCAAACCGGCTTGAAGCGCCTGGTGGTGGCGGGGGGCGTGGGCGCGAACGCCTTGTTGCGCAGCCAGCTCAACGCCGCCTGCGGACAGCGCGGCATTCGCGTGCATTACCCCGAGCTGGATTTGTGCACCGACAACGGCGCGATGATTGCGCTGGCGGCCGGCATGCGGCTTCAGGCCGGGCTGGAAAAAATTCAGCGCGGCTACACATTTGAGGTGAAGCCGCGCTGGAATCTGGCCGATACGCAGAGCCGACCGGAGCCGGCGCGCGCTGCCGGAGTTGCCTGACTATTGAATCGCCAACTGGGAGACGTTGCTGACCGGAATTTTCTTGCCGAGCGTCAGTGTCAACACGCCGTTTTCAAGCTTCGCGGTGCTGGTGGCCACGTCAATTTCCAGCGGGAAACGCCATGCGGCTTTTACACTGCGCGCAGCATCGGGCTTGCTGGTGACGCGAACCACGTCGCCTTCGATACCGATTTCCAGTTGTTCGCGGCTGAGGCCGGGTACATCAAGTTGCAGCGAGTAGGTTTTTTCCTGGTCTTCCACGCTGGCTGATTTCGTCGCGTCGGCGGCAGCCAGCGATGTCAGCGTTTCGTCCAGAAATTTGTCTAGTGCGCCGTTGCGAACGACAGGCGCGTAGGTGCGTTGAAAGCTGCGGGAAGGGCGGGTGGCCAAAGAATAAAACATGGTGATTCCTTTAACAAAAAAGTCTGTGACAAAGCCGGGGGAGTTTCCCCTTACACTGCGCGGCGCTCACCGTGATTGCCGCTTGCACCCTACTTAGGCATGTGGCTGATTTATTCAAGCGACACGAGATCTAATCGAAAGAACTATTTTTTTATGCAACGACTCTTGAAACTTTTTCTGTTGGCCCTAGGCATGGCCGCGCCATTCCTTGCTGCGGCGCAGGCGTCCATGCCACAACCGGCCTTTCGCATCGCGCTGATCGAAAGTCTGTCGGGATCGTTCGCCAACACCGGCGAGGCGGTTTTTCGCAACCTCGTCTGGGCGACCGAGCGCGTGAATGCGCGCGGCGGCGTGAAGCTGCCGGGCGGCAACCGGCCGCTGGCCATCGAGCGCTATGACAGCAAGGGCCAAAACGAAGAGGCGCTGTCGGCGCTGCGTTCGGCGATTGACGACGGGATCACCGTGATTGCGCAGGGCAATTCTTCGGCCACCGCTGCCGTGCTGATCGACGCCATCAACAAACACAACGAACGCGAGCCGGGCAAGCGCGTGCTGTTCCTCAACTATTCGGCGGTTGACCCAACACTTACGAACGAGAAGTGCAGCTTCTGGCATTTCCGCTTCGACGCGCATGCCGACATGCGCATGGCAGCACTGATGGAAGTGCTCAAGGATGACAAGGCTTTGAGAAGCATTTACCTGATCGGCCAGGACTACAGCTTTGGACAAGGCGTACTGCGCGAAGCGAAAAAGCAGCTCGGCTTGCAGCGCCCTGATGTGCAGATCGTCGGCGATGAGCTACACGCGCTGGGCCGCGTGAAAGACTTCGTTCCGTACGCCGTGAAGATCAAAGCCAGCGGCGCGCAGGCGGTGCTGACTGGCAACTGGGGCAATGATTTGACGCTGCTGATCAAGGCCGCCAAAGAAGTCGGCTACGAAGGCAGGTTCTATACTTTTTACGGCAACGCACTGGGCGCACCGGCCGCGATTGGCGAAGCGGGTGTGGGCAAGGTGATCGCCGTGGCGGACTGGTTTCCGAATGCGCAGAGCGCCGAATCAGAGAAGTTCTACCAGAGCTTTCGCCAGCGCTTTCCGAAGCCGCAAGACGACTATGTCCACATGCGCATGCAGCTGATGATCGAGGCATTGGCGCAGAGCATCGAGAAAGCGGGCGCTACAGATTCGATAGCTGTTGGCGCACAGTTAGAGAAGGCTAACGTGCTTTTTGCTTCACATAAAGGCAGCATGCGGGCGGCCGACCACCAGTTTCAGCAGCCGCTGCTGTTGGCCGTGATGGACAGGCAGGGCGCGCCGGGTGTGAAGTTTGATGTCGAAGGGTCAGGCTATGGCTTCAGGGTCATCAAGACGATTGACGCGGCGCGTGCAGAGCAGCCGCATAGTTGCAAAATGGTGAGACCCTAAACAACGCCCAACCAACAATCTGCCATGCGCCAAGCCGTTCTAAATCTCGAAGAATCCATGATCCGCCAGGTCGCCAACGCCGGCATGGGACGCAGCGATGTGCTGAAGTTCTGGTTTGGTGAAAGCGATGAAGTCACGCCTGCGTTTATTCGCGATGCGGCGGCGGCGTCGTTGCTACAGGGCGAGACTTTTTACACGCACAATCTCGGCCTGCCGGAACTGCGCGAGGCGATTGCGGCTTATGCCACGTCGCTGCGCACGGAAGGCGCAGCGGCCATCGGCGCCGACCGGATCGCGGTAACGTCCGGCGGTGTCAGCGCGCTGATGCTGGCGGTGCAGGCGGTGGTGGACGCGGGCGATGAAGTCGTTGCGGTCACGCCGGTTTGGCCCAACCTGACGGCCCAGCCGGCCATCATGGGGGCCGTTGTGAAGTGCGTCAGCCTTCGGCCCATCCATGGGCATTGGGAGCTGGACATCGCGCAATTGCTGGCCGCCATCACGCCCAAAACAAAGCTGTTGATCGTCAACGCGCCGAACAACCCGACGGGCTGGACTTTAAGCCGCGCCGAGCAGCAAACGATTCTGGATCACTGCCGGCGCACGGGCACGTGGATCCTGGCCGATGAGGTTTATGAGCGGCTGTATTTTGAGAAAACGACGAACGGCGCGGCGCCCAGTTTTCTGGATGTTGCGTCGCTTGAAGACCGCTTGATGGTCGCGCACAGTTTTTCCAAAAGTTTTCTGATGACCGGCTGGCGGCTGGGCTGGCTGGTGCTGCCGCCGACCGCCACGCTTCACCTCGGCAAGCTGATCGAATTCAACACCTCGTGTGCGCCTGTGTTTGTGCAGCGTGCGGGCCTCGTCGCCATCACCGGTACGGCCGATGTCACGCCGCGGGTGGTCAGCCACCTGAAAACCTGCCGTGACACACTGATTCCGCTGCTTCAGTCCGTTGCCGGCATACAGGTCGCCTCGCCCAAAGGCGGCATGTATGCGTTCTTCCGGTTTGAAGACCAGTCGCGCTTTGGTGATTCGCTGGATGTGGCCGAGCGGCTGGTGATGGAGGCGGGTTTGGGGCTGGCTCCCGGAGACGCCTTCATGGTCAACCCGGAGCCAGAGGCGCGCGGCTGGCTGCGCTGGTGCTTTGCCAGCCAGAACCCGGCGCGCCTGGGGCAGGGCGTTGACAGGCTCAACACCTGGCTTGGGCTATAATCCAAGGCTCTGCGCAATGCGAGGGCTTTTCAAAGCCGCCATGCCAGAACACGACGAAAGCGGTCAATTGTTACTTCCCGCGTCGGGATAGCTGCTTCGCTCGCAAGTGCACACCGTGCAAAAGGAAAACCCATGATTGCAAAATCAATCAAGGCCGATATCGTCAAGGACAACGCTCGCGCTGTCGGTGACACCGGCAGCCCCGAAGTTCAGGTCGCATTGCTGACCGG
>JANNKV010000261.1:0-10127 GCA_031396485.1 Polaromonas sp.
TGAACGTCGGCTGCATTCCGTCCAAAGCCCTGCTGCACGTGGCGGCGGTAATGGACGAAGTCAAGCATTTCGAAAGCCTGGGCGTCACCTTTGCAGCGCCCACCGTCGACATCAACAAGCTGCGTACCCATAAAGAAAAAGTCGTCGGCAAGCTGACCGGCGGGCTGGCTGCGATGGCCAAGATGCGCAAAGTCACCGTGTTTCGCGGCCTCGGCCAGTTCGTTGGCACGAATCATTTGCAGGTCGAAGAAACTACCGGCACCGCGCAAGAAAAATCAGGCAAGAAGCAGGTCATCGCCTTTAAGAACTGCATCATTGCCGCAGGCTCGCAGGCAGTGCGCCTGCCCTTCATGCCAGACGATCCGCGCGTCGTCGATTCGACCGGCGCGCTCGGCTTGAAGGAAGTCCCCAAGCGCATGCTGATCCTCGGCGGCGGCATCATCGGGCTGGAAATGGGCACGGTTTACAGCACGCTGGGCGCGCGTCTCGACGTGGTCGAAATGCTCGACGGCTTGATGCAGGGCGCTGACCGCGATTTGGTGAAGATCTGGCAAAAGATGAACGCGCCGCGTTTCGACAACATCATGCTGAAGACCAAAACCGTTGGCGCCAAGGCGACGAAGGCGGGTATTGAAGTGACTTTCGAATCGGCAGAGCCCGGTGGCAAGTCGCCCGAACCGCAAACCTACGATCTGGTGCTGCAGGCGGTTGGTCGCACACCCAACGGCAAGAAACTGGCTGCCGAGAAAGCCGGCGTCGCGGTAACCGACCGTGGCTTCATTCCCGTCGATATCCAGATGCGAACCAACGTGCCGCACATCTTCGCCATCGGCGACATCATCGGCCAGCCGATGCTGGCGCACAAGGCGGTTCACGAAGGCCATGTGGCCGCTGAAGTCATCGCTGGTGAACTGCAGGGCAACAAGGAACTCGCCAGCGCCGCGTTCAACGCCCGCGTCATCCCCAGCGTGGCCTACACCGACCCCGAAGTCGCATGGGTCGGCCTGACAGAAGACCAGGCCAAGGCGCAGGGCATCAAGGTAAAAAAAGGCCTGTTCCCGTGGAACGCATCGGGCAGGGCGATTGCCAACGGCCGCGACGAAGGCGTCACCAAGCTGCTGTTCGACGATTCACCAGAAGCGCACGGCCACGGCCGCATTCTGGGCGGCGGCATGGTCGGCACGCACGCCGGCGACATGATTGGCGAGGTGGCGCTGGCCATCGAGATGGGCGCCGACGCGGTGGACATCGGCAAAACCATTCACCCACACCCGACGCTGGGCGAAAGCATCGGCATGGCTGCGGAAGTGGCGCACGGGTCGTGCACGGATTTGCCGCCAGTGCGCAAGTAGACAGATCACCGCCTGGCAAAGCCCAAACTGGCAACTGTTTGAGCTTTTTGCTTGCTGACTACCTGGTATGAGGCGCTACAAAAAACTGTAGGGGGCACACGGCTATCTTCGGCAAGTTGTGCCCAACGTGGGCTTGCACCATGCAGGAGCAGAACAACAAGAAAAGCAATTCATCATGCTATGAAAGGTTTGACGATTTGTAGTGGCATCGTCAAGCTAACTGATAACCCGCGCTGGTCTAAACCGGGGGACAAGGCCACATCGCCTCCATGCAGTGCCAACACTTTTTTGACAATAGCCAAGCCCAGTCCGCTACCTTGCTGCTCTGAGCCAGCAATGCGAAAGAATCGCTCAAATACCCGCTCCTGCAACTCAGGCGGTATGCCCATGCCGCTGTCGGCTATGCGAAGCACGACGTTGTCGATGCCCTGCACCAACTCGACACTCACGCGAATCCTCCCGCCTGCTGGGGTGTACCGAATCGCGTTGTCCAAGATATTGTCTACGGCGGAGATAAAGGTTTCACGGTCAAGCTGCACTTTGCAGCTGTGCGGCGCCTCTAGCTCCATATCAATATCTTTATACGCCGCCAACACTGACATCGACGCCATCCGCTCTTGCACAAAGCCGCACAGGTCCACCGTCTCCAGGTGCGGGATATAGTTTTCGACGCTGACTTTGGCAGTGAGCAGCAGCTTTTGGATCAAAGCGGCCGCACGGTCAATGCCAGCGTTCAATTCATCAGCGGCCACAGCTTTGGCGTCGATGTCGTTAGCTTGTTTAAGCACGTATGCTTGAGCCTGAATCACAGCCAAGGGCGTGCGCAGCTCATGTGCTGCGTCGGCTAAAAAATGGCGCTCACGCTCCAGCGTGGTTTCCAACTTTAAAAGCAGTGAGTTGATTTCATTGACAATCGGTTGGGTCTCGGCATAGGATTTTTGGTGATTAATGGGGCTCATATCATTGGGGCTGCGCAGTGATATGGATTTTGCAAGCGCCCTGAGTGGCTGCAAGCCGCGCACACTGGCGTGATACGTCACCAGTGCGGCAAAAGGCAGAAACCATAGAAGCGGGGTCACGATAAATTTTTGAATCAGGTCGCTCAATTCTTCATCGATGCTTTCGATGTTTTGCGCCATCTGAACAGTCAGCCCCTGTTGGTCGTCCACCAATGTAAACAGGCGCCATGCGCGCCCTTGACTTCTGAGGTTTTGTGGCCCGGGAGTAACGACGTCTGATGGTTGCACCGTGTAGCTCGGGGACCGATAGATGTCGAGTCTATCCAGAGTTTTGATGTGCAAACCAAACTCTTCGCGTAAATGTTCTCCCTTCATTTCTAGTTTTTTAATCTGCAACGTTTCATCCAACAGTGCGTGAATGGTGGTCAATTTTTCACGCATCTGCGCTGGCGTGCTGACGCCAGGATCTAGTATTTTGACTAGAGCCTGTGCCAGGATGCGGCTATCTTTATCAAGCACGCTACCGGTATCTTGTTTCTTGAATTGCCACAACAAATTAAGTGCTGTGACTACACAAAATAGAACAACCGTAACCAGTTGCCCAGTCACCATACGCCGCAGCATGGAAGGCTCCAGAAAATTCATGCTGAGTGCTCCAGAAGGTATCCGACTCCTCGGATGGTTCGGATACGCTCGGCTCCTATTTTTTTGCGCAGATGGTGCACATGCACTTCCAGTGCATTGCTTTCAATATCAGTTTGGTTACTAAATACAGCCTCTTCTAATTTTGACCGGGTTACAAAGCGCCCCGCGCTGCGCGCCAGCTCTAATAACAGGCTGTACTCTCGCAGTGGTAAATCTAACAATGCGCCGGCTAAGCAGGCTTTGTGTTTTGCCGGCTCGATCGTCAGGTCGCCAATGCGCCAAATGTCTTCTGCAAAGCCCACACTGCGCCGCGTGATGGCGCGTATGCGCGATATGAGTTCTGGAATAGCGAAGGGTTTTGGCATGTAGTCATCTGCGCCCATATCTAAGCCCTCGATACGGTCCTCCACGGCGTCGCGCGCCGTCAGCATCAGCACGGGCACCGTGTAACTGTTGGTGCGTAGCCAGCGCAGCACATCCAGCCCCGAACCGTCTGGCAAACCGATATCCAACAACACGACCGTAAAACCATCTGTTTCCAGCAGGGCTTTGGCTTCTTGCACGCGCCGCACCCACACCGCCTGGAATTCGCTTTGGGCAAGCGCAGCTTGCAATGCTTTGCCTAGCTGTAAATCATCTTCTAGCAACAGCAGTCGCATGGTGTTGTGATTGATTTCTGCGGAACCGGGCCTGGCCCCAAGCGCGATCGGCCTTGTGGCTGTTGGGCACGGAACTTTAACGCAAACGGCCTTAAGCGACTATTGGCGCTGTTAAGCCAAAGGTAATGTCCACAGTCAAGGCGGCTCCTACGATCGCGTTTTTACTTCCAGGGGTCCCCCTCATGCCGCAACGCTATCGCAAACTGCCACCCTTTCAGTCTCCGGTAACTCTGATGCTGGCCATAGGCCTGCTGAGCCTGTCCAGCCAGGCGCACGCTCAAGCGGTCGATAAAAAAGACAGCAGCCCTTGGCAAGTCTCTGCTGGCCTTGGTTTGGTCTCAACACCGGACTACGAAGGCAGCAAAAAATCAATCTCTGGCATCACGCCAGATATCAATGTCAGCTATAAAACCAACGGTCTTGGCACATTCGCTATCGGTTCCAAAGCCCGCGGCGTCAGCTGGACGCCTATTGAGACAGATGCCTATTCGTTCGGCATCAGCTTGGGTTTTGACGCTGGCCGTGTTGACACAAAAGACGGAACGCTATTCAGGCCGGGCAGCAAGCGTCTGAAAGGGATGGGTGAAATCAAAAGCAGTGCAGAAATTGGCGTGTTTGGTCATGTGAATGCGGGTATTCCTTTGACGTTGGCTGTCACCAAGGGTTTAGGCGACGGCAAAGCAGACGCAATAACCGGCAGCGTCAAGGGGCACGGTGGTTCGCGCATTGAGTTGGGCGCCGAGATCCCATGGCAAATCAGTAGCAACTTGGGAATGTCGTTTGTGCCAAACATCGTTTGGGCTGACAAAAAATATAACCAAACTTACTTTGGTGTTACTGCCGCACAAGCAGCTCGAAGTGGCTTTGCAGCTTACAGCGCTGGTGCAGGCTTGAAAAGCGTGGGCTTGACGGTTGGGGCGAACTACAAAATTGACTCGAACTGGTCAGCCAGCGCAGTGGCTTCGTTCAACCAGTTGCAGGGTGATGCCGCTAAAAGCCCACTGGTTCAAAAGAAACTACAAAACACTTTTACGGTAGGCGTGAGTTACACGTTTTGATCTTGTTGCCCCTTGAAGAATTACGCCATCGCGCGAGGGGCCGCCGGCGAGGACGCAGTGCCGCCACGCGCCCCCGTTGCTTGTCACTGTTTCGGTTAAATCGATCCGCCTTTTCACCAGGTGTGACGCGCTGAATTGAATTTGGTGCATCCGCCGGCCAGCCGTTCGACGCCCGTTCAGGTGATCACTTCGACATTCGCTAGTTTGGCCACACCACGCCAGGTCTCGATCTGGCTGCGAATCAGTTGAACGAACTCGTCGCCGATCACGCCATTTTTTCGTGGCAGGGTCTGCAATTCTTCCAGCCGGGCGGCAAAGTCAGGTTTGGCGAGGATTTCAGGGATGAGCGCTGACAGGCGCTGCACGATGGGTGCGGGCAGGCCTTTGGGCGCTGACAGACCCAGCCATTGAGAACCCGTGAGCTTCGGGTAGCCCAATTCGGCGAAGGTGGGAATGCCGGGCAGTGCCGGCAGGCGGCTGGGCGTGGAAACAGCCAGTGCGCGCAGCGACCCGGCCTTGAGCTGCGCGACATTGGTGGTGATGGGGTCCAGCAGGCTGTCGATCTGCCCGCCCAGCAAATCCTGCATGGCCGGTGCGCTGCCCTGGTAGGGGATGTGGTCGTGCTGCGGCGCCTTGCCTTCAATTCTCAAGAGCTCGCCAAACAGGTGGTTGGCCGAGCCGATGCCCGATGAACCGTAGCGCACGGGCCTGGTTTTCGCGGCAGTGACGTACTGCTCCAGGCTCTGGAAGGGCGATTGCGCACGCACGAGCAAGACCATGGGGGCCTCGACCAGCATGCCCATGTGGGTGAAATCGCTCACGGCATCAAAGGGCATGGTGCGGCGGGTAGCCGTCGCGTAGATGTGCACGGACGCGTGGCTCACGAGCAGGGTATAGCCATCGGCCGGCTGCTTGGAGACGTAATCGGAGCCGATCAAGCCGCCAGCGCCGGCACGGTTTTCGACCACCACGGTTTGCCCCAGTGCCTGCGAGAGATGCGGCGCCATCAGCCGCGATACCGTGTCGACCAGACCGCCAGGCGGGAACTGTGCGACCAGTCTGATCGGGCCTCGCGTGGGCCAGGTGCTACTTTGGGCACCGACCCAGGCAGGGGCTGTCAAAAGGGATGCACCTGCGGTCAGTATTTCACGACGTTTCATGTTGACTCCTGAAAGTGACCACGGAGAAAAGTGGTCCAGCGGGGTGAAAAAATGGAAGTTCCGGGAACGACCGCTGCGCTTGCAAGTTGAATGCCAGCGGCCCGCAGTGCGCTCGTAATATTTAAGTAAAAATGGCCTGTAGCCCAGGTATTACCTGCGCGAGCAGCTATTAAAATAGTAGCGTCTTGGGCCGGAAGCTGGCTGCCGCTGCAGGACCGAGCCATTGCATGGCAAACTTCAGCACTGGTTTAACGGTTGTAAAAACAAGGCAGGTCAATGAGCTCACTTAATTTCATCGGCGGCGAAAAGGGTGGTGTCGGCAAATCAGTCGCTGCCCGGGTACTGGCCCAGTACTTCATCGACAAAAACCGGCCTTTTATCGGCTTTGATACCGACCGATCACACAATTCGTTCACACGGTTTTACGCGGATCATGCGGCGCCGGTGGTGGTTGACACCTATGAAGGCCTGGACATGATCGCGGGCGTTTTTGAAGACACGCCCCCGGACGGGCGGCAACGAAGCGTGATCGTCGATCTGGCAGCCCAGACGGCTTCTCCGCTGGCGCGCTGGATCAAGGACTCAGACCTGCTGCCGTTGATGGCAGAGATGGGTGTGACGGTAAATTTCTGGCATATGGCCGATGCCGGCAAGGATTCGGTGGACCTGCTGGACCGGCTCATCAACACGTTTGGCGCGGGGCCAAATTATGTCGTGGTCAAAAACCAGGGTCGTGGCTCCGATTTTTCGCAACTCGACGAGTCTGCCGCGCTGAAAAAGGCCCTGGCACTGGGTGCCCGCGTGATCACGCTGGGGCAACTGCACGAGGCCAGCATGCGCAAGATCGACAAGCAAAACGCCAGCTTCTGGGCCGCCATCAACAACCGGGGTGGCGCGGATTCGCTGGGTATGCTGGAGCGCCAACGCGTCAAGACCTGGTTGCGAACCACTTACGAAACGCTGGATACCTTGCCGCTGTAGTCAAAAGCGCTTTGAAGCCTTCACGAGGGTAGGGAGCCTAATTTTAGAGAAAAACCGGCTCTAGCCCAGGCTTTACGTGTCTAACGCGCTATGTTAACCATAGCGCGTGATATCAGCTACGCGCTCATCAAGGGCGCACGCCGGGTGTTTCACCGGCCATGCCTTTGGCCCGCACGTTGAGATACAGCTCCAGTTCCACCAGTTCCTGCGCCTCAAACGCAAACGGCTCGGCACGCACACCGCTCATGCAATTGCGCAGCCGCCGCTGCAGCGAGCCCATCGTCTGCCATTCAAGCCGATACACTGGGTAGCCGACGGGATGCGCCTGCGGAATCGTGCTGCTGCCCAGCCGTTTTCCGGCGTTGTCGTCGTGGCATTGCGCACACGACAGGCCGAGCTGGCCCATGCGCTGAACAAAGCGCTGCTGGCCCCTCTGGCGATACGGCTCCAGCCGGGCATCGTCTGGCGGTGCGACGGACAGGCCGCGTGACTGGTGCGCCACATAACTTTCCAGGCTCAGCAGCTCCTGGCTTTCGGCGCGCAGCGGCTCGGCCTGCTGGTGTTTTTGCCGGCACTGGTTGACGCGCTGGCTCAAGGTGATGGGGCGCTTGAGGGCGTCGTCGAAAGCCGGGTAGCGCGCCGCTACCCCGCGCATGCTGCTGCTGGCCGCGGCGTGGCAGCTGACGCAGGCTTTGCCGCTGGCGCCGGCTGGCCGCTTCCACATCGCTTCGCCATCGCCGACCCACAGCATGCCGGGGTTCAGCGAATCATCTTTCTGCATCGCCTGCGTCGATTCGCCCATGAAGTCGAAACCGGAGCGGCGCGGGTCAGTTTGAGTCGCCGTTTGACTGACTGCTGATGACGCAGCCAGGCAACAAGCCGCGGTAAAACCAACGCTGGTCAGCCAGGCCTGCAAGCGCGTGGCTACGCCCATCAAGCTGTCAACCCGTCACCGTTAGATTGACGTTTTCGGTTTGTGCAAAACCGTTATCGCCTTCCCAGGTCAGGCTCAAGGTGCCGCTGTCTGTGGCTACCGTATGAAAGGCAAGATAAGGGTTGGCCGCGATGGCAGAAAACAGATCGGCCGCAAACACCAGTTCACCGTTGTAGCGGCAGGTGAAGCGGCGAATGATGTTGCGCGGCAGCACTTTGCCGTCGTCACCCGGTCTGAAGCCGGTTTCCATCGGGTGGCCGATGGTGGCGCGAATTTCGATCACCTCGCCGCGTTTGGCGGAGGTGGGGGCGTTGATGAGGGCGCGGGCCATGTCAGATGGTTTACTCGATGCAAGCGGCGAGGGTGACGATCACATCGGCGGTATGTGACCAATAGCTGCCGTCGCTCAGTTGCGCCACAGCCACCAGTTTTTGCGTCGTCGCGAGGCGGATGCGCGTGCTGACGCTGGGCTTGCCGTAGCGCGGGCCGAGACTGAATTTCGCCACGTCGCGCTGCGGGTTTTTCTCATTGAACACGGCAATCGTTTTGACGTGGCTTGCAGCCGTCATCGGGCTGTCGACGGTGACGGTGATCGGTACGACATTGCCGTTGTCAACCAGCTCGGCGATGTCGAGCTTGACCTTGCCGGGGCTCACCTTTGCGCCGCCCGCGAAGGCAGCTACCGCAGCCGCAAGTTCGTCGGCAGCCGCAGTGGCGGACGGAAGAATCGACCAGCCGGCGAGCCCGACCGTGATCGCCAATACCTGGCGGCGCCTCGGCGCTGAAATATCATCGTCAGCAAATGGTGAAGAGCCTGAGGGTGTCATGAGTTCGGCATCATGCTTCGTTTTTTTCAATGGCGCAGTGTGCTTAAAAAAGCCACTACATCTTCGATTTGCTGCGCGTCCAGCACGGGTTTGCCTTTCCAGGCAGCGCCCACGCGCGCTGCGGCGTCTGCATCACTTCTGGTGGGGTGGTAGGCCGGCATGATGCTGCCGGGGTTCAGGCGGCGCGCGTCGCTGACGCGCAGGCGCAGCTGGGCTTCCGACCAGCGTGCGCCCGCGCCAGCCAGGCTGGGCGCAATGTTGCCCTGAAAACGTTCCTCGGGAAACGGCCCGGTGTGGCACAGCAGGCACAAGCCGACTTGCCGGTTCGCCACGATGGCACGGCCTCTGGCAGCGTCGCCGGGCGTTTCGGTCAAGGGCTGGGTGATGGCATCCGCGGGTGCCGGTAATGGCGTGTGTGCGGGCGCCTGAGCACTGGCAAGCGTGGCGCCCGCCGAGAGCATCAACGTCGACAAACCCGCCCGCATGCTCATGCTGTTTTCAGGGACTGGTCTTTCAAGGGCAGGTCGCGAATACGCTTGCCCGTGGCCGCGAAGATCGCGTTCAGCACCGCTGGCGCTGCCACGGCAATCGTCGGCTCGCCCACACCGCCCCAAAAGCCGCCCGATGGCATCGTGATGGTTTCGACCTTCGGCATATCAGCGAGCTTCATCACAGGGTAGGTGTTGAAGTTATCCTGTTCGATGCGGCCGTCTTTCACCGTGCATGCGCCGTACAGCGCGGCTGACAGGCCGTAAACGAAAGAGCCTTCGACCTGCGCCTCGATCTGCTGCGGATTGACGGCGTGGCCACAATCGGTCGCAGCCACGATGCGGTGAACCTTCAATGCGCCATCTTTGCTGACTGACACCTCGGCGCAGGCGGCCACATAGCTACCGAAACCCATGGTTTGGGCCAGGCCGCGGAAGACCTTCTGCCCGCCCACATCAGGTGCAGGCTTGCCCCAGCCGGCGCGTTCCGCTGCTGCATTGAGCACCGCCAGGTGTTTAGGGTGATTGGTCATCAGCTTGCGGCGCAGCGCCAGCGGGTCCTGTTTGGTCGCAAAGGCAATCTCGTCAATGAAAGATTCAAGGTAAATCGCGTTCTGGTTCAAATTGACACCGCGCCAGAAGCCCGGCGGCACATGCGAGTTGCGCATCGCGTGGTCGACCAGCAGATTCGGAAAGCTGTAGCCAATGGACGCTTCCGGCCCTGACGGGTTCAGGCCCTGAAACACCACCGGGTCTTTGCCGTTGACGATGTTTTGCGGCGCCACGCCGGCCAGAATCGACTGCCCGGAAATCCGCATGTGCAGCCCGGTGATGTTGCCTTGGGCGTCAAGCCCGGCGGTCATCTTGCATTGGGTGATCGGATGGTAGCGGCCATGCAGCATGTCTTCTTCGCGCGACCACATCAGCTTGACGGGCGTGCCGGGCATCTGTTTGGCGATCTCCACCGACTGGCGCACCCAGTCGTGCACCGCGCCGCGCCGGCCAAAGCCGCCGCCCAGGTGAATTTTGTAGACCTCGCACTTTGCAGCCGGCAGGCCCGATGC
>JANNKV010000281.1:0-8133 GCA_031396485.1 Polaromonas sp.
GCCGATGAAAGGGCGCACCGGGTCGGCAATCATCTCGCTCGATCCAACAAAATAATCCGTCAGCCGCACGGCCCAGGTGTTGGTGCCTTCCATCGCCGAAAACGACGGGCAGTTGCGCAGCTCCACGCCGGGTGCGTTGCAGCGAACGAGAAACATGATTTCGGTTTTGGCCGCATCGCCGCCAGAAGTCGACTCAACATCCGCCACGGCGCCGAAGTAGTGGTCAGGCCCCAGGTTGCTGACCCACGGCAGCGTGCCGTTGACGACATAGCCGCCGTCGACTTTGCGCGCGTGCAGTAAAAACGTTTCGATGCCGGCAAAGGTTTTCATCGGATTCGACATGCCGGTCGCGCCCAGCGTGATGCCGCGGTTGTGCCGCTCCAGCACCTTACCCATCAGCGCCGGGTTGCCCGACTGCTCCATGTACACGCCGCACACCTCATGGCACCACACCATGAAACCGGTGGGGCCGCAGACGCGGGACACCTCGCGCATCGCGCGGATCGCCAGGCCATAGTCGCCGGGCACTTCTCCGTGATTGCCATTCGCCATGTGCGCACGCAGCGCGCCGAGTTCGCCGAGGCGCTTGAGAATGGTCTCAGGATAGACACCGCGCCTGTCGATGTCGCTGGCCAGTTCGACCAGCGGGCCGTCTGCGAGCTTGCGTACGGCGCTGATCAACCTTGCCTCGTCAATTTGCAGAGCCTCGTTACTGGCGGGCGGGCTTACTTCGTGTTCGAGGACTTCCATGATTAATCCTGTGTGGGGCGGAGGCAATCCATTCAAGCAAGGGGCCGCGGGACTGGCTTTGCAGGCGCAGCGGCCCCCCCGGGGGCAGGGCGCTACACGCAGTGAGCAACCGTGGGGGCTCAACCTTCAAGTGCTATTTCAAACGCAATCGGATTGCGCATGCTGTTGGCCACCGGCGAATAAAAATTCGCGTGCTGCACGATCTCGTCCAGCACATTGCGGCTCGCATCGCCTTCCAGTACCACCTTCACGCGGATAGCCTGAAAGCCCATTTCGGGCGGATTCATCGTTGCGCCGCCCGCGCCCCAGGCTGCCGGGTTGCCAATGTCGCCTTCCAGAAAAATTTCGAGCTTCGAGAGATTCACCTGTTTCCAGGTCGCCACTGCGGTAATGCCCACCGCCAAGCAGCCGCCCAGACCCGACAGCACGATTTCGCCGGGCGCGGGCGCGGTGTTTTCACCAAACAGATGCAGCGGTTCATCGACCACGACCGCCTGGTGGTCACCGACATAGCTCAGCGAGCGATACATGCCCTGCATCACGGTGTGGACCTTGTTGGTGCCGCGCGAGCCGGGGTTGGCGCGGCCCTTGGTGGCGAAGGCGGCCAGGCCTTCGCTGTCGATGGGTTTGAGACAGGCCTTCACAGTGGTGGCCGCGGAAGGCGCGGCAGTGGGTGCCGTGGCGAGTGCGATGGACATGGGTTTCCTTCAAGAAAATTTCAGGCCGCCAAGGCGAGCGCAGGCGGGGACTTTGCAGTCCTGGCCTTGATGATCGGCGCCTCGGTTTCGATCGGCAGCGACTCGTCGCGCGACCACTCGTTCCACGAACCGAAGTACATACGCACGTCATCAAACCCCGCCTGCCTCAAAGCCAGAAACGTGTTCGACGCCCGCGCGCCCTTGAAGCAATATAAATAAACCGTGTCATCGGTGCCGATGCCTGCCGTCGCGCATTCGGCCTGCACTTCCAGCGGCGACTTGAACACCGGGCCTTGCGCCGAAGGTTTCATGAAGCGGTACCACTCGATCCATTTCGCGCCCGGCAGCCGGCCCTTGCGCGGCGCAAAGTCCTTGCCGTAGGGGCTGGAGCTTTCGCCGGTCCACTCGTCGATGTCGCGCACGTCCAGCAGCTTGATGTCGGTGTTCAGCGCGGCGGCCACTTCGTCTTTGGTCAGCATCACGTCGGCGCCTGCCAGGTCGGTCGGGAAGGTTGCGGCGGCCGGCGTGACCGCGTCCGTGCTCACCAGCAGGCCCTGGGCTTTCCAGGCGGAAAACCCGCCGTTCAATACTTTCACTTTGGGATAGCCGAGCCATGTCAGCAGGTAATAGCCGCGGCACGACTGGCCGTAGCCGCTGTTGAGCGCGTCTTCGTAAAACACCGCCGTCTCCTTGCCCGAGAGGCCGGCCGCGCCGAAGTGTTCCTGAAACGTCGACTTCAACGCGCTCAAACCTTCGGCGGTCGAGGTGGCGAGAAAGGTAAAAATCTCGCGCATGTTGACGGCGCCGGGCAGGTGACCAGCGGCGTAAGTGTCGGCGTCGCGCGTGTCGATGATAACGACCGCCTCGGCCTGCATCAGGGTTAAAAGTTCTTCCGGTGAAACAAGAACGCTGGTCGTCATGGCAATCTCCAGATGAGGTCACGGCACATGCCGTCTCCTCATCCATTGCAACGCGCGTGCCAGCACCTGAAAACACCCGGATTTGAAGCTAAACAGGCCTCCAGCCCAGATGTTTCATGCGCGAGCAGCTATTAAAACTGTAGCGCTTGCCTCGCATCACACTGCCGGCGCCTGACACAAGGCCTACAAATTGTCGACATTGTGAGTGGGACCCTCTGCACAACGCCCTGCGGCCCATCCCGATCCGCGCGCCACAGCCCCGTCAGCGTTATGCAAAGGGTCCCTGACCCAATTTCCGCAAGCGGTAGCCAAACTGCCGCACCGTCAGCCCCAGCGCCTGCGCGGCGCGCGACTGGTTCCCGCCATGTGCTGCGAGTGCCTGCCGGAGCTGCGCCGCCGTGTGCGACTGCACAGCCTGGTAGTCGCGGACCAAGGCGGGGCCTGGTGCTGGTTTCGACGCTGCCAAAGGCGCCAATGCGCCCATGTCGGCGGGCAAAAACCGCTGCAGTTCACGGCTTGACACCATCGCGCTGTCGGTCAGCAGCACCACCCGCTCGATCACATTGCCCAGCTCGCGAATATTGCCTGGCCACGGGTGCTGCTCCAGCTGCGCCAACGCTTCAGCCGACAAACTCACGTTGCGCTGGTTGGCCTGGTTGAAGCGGCTCAGAAAATGAATCGCCAGCGCACGAATGTCTTGCGGCCTTTCGCGCAGCGACGGCAGGCGGATCGGAATCACATTGAGCCGGTAAAACAGGTCGCGCCGAAACGTGCCGGCCTGCACATCTTCTGCCAGGTCGCGGTTGGTCGCGGCCACCACGCGCACTGCCACCTTCACTTCGCGCTTGCCGCCCAGCCGCACGATGGTGCCTTCCTGCAGCGTGCGCAGCAGCTTGGTCTGCATCGCCAGCGGCATTTCTCCAATCTCGTCGAGAAAAATCGTGCCACCGTCGGCCTGCTCGAACCAGCCGGCCCGCGACGTCTGCGCGCCGGTGAAGGCGCCGCGCTCATAGCCGAAGAGTTCTGATTCAAAAAGCGTGTCGGGAATCGCCGCGCAGTTGACCTTGATGAAGGGCTGGTCGCGCCGCTGGCTCGACAGGTGCACGGCGCGCGCGAATAATTCCTTGCCGGTGCCCGATTCACCCAGCAGCAGCACGCTGGCGGTCGCTTCCGACACCCGTTCCAGCTCGCCCAGCGCCTGCAACAGCGCCGGCGAGGTGCCGATGATGCCGTAGCGCGCGGCGGCGGTTTCCAGCGCACGTGTGAGCAGCTGGTTTTTCGCCTGCAGCACACGCGTTTTCTCCAGCACCAGCGCCTGCAGCTGCAGCAACTGCCCGGCCAGCGTGGCCAGAATTCTCAAGATCGCCACGTCGTCGGCCAGCTGACGGTCGCGGCTGCGAATGCGGTGGCAGGCCAGCACGCCGATGACTTCGCGATTCACTTCGATCGGCAGCGCAATGAAGGCGACGACTTCCTGCGGCAACTGCGCGCGCTCGACGGCGCGGCACAGGAACTGCGACTCGGCATCAATGTCCTGCACGATGATCGGCTGCGCCGTGGCCAGCACCCGGCCGGTGATGCCTTCACCCGGGCCGTAGCGGCCGCGCGCCATTTCGGTTTTGGTCAAGCCGTAGGCGTAGCGAATTCTTGATTCCGGCGCCTGGCTGGAGCGCCCGGCCGGCTTGCGGGTCAGTTCAGTGCCGCCTGCCAAGCCTTCGAGCCCCTGCAGCCCAATGTCACCGACAAAATCCGCCAGCACCACACGCCCCCGGTTCAGCCCCAGCAGCTCCGACATCAAATGCAGCATTTCGCGCAGCACGATTTCAGGCGCCAGGCTTTTGCCCACCAGGCGCATCACCTGGCTCATCAGCAGCAGTTCCTGTGCGCGCCACTGCGGGTCGGCCACAGGTTTTCCGGCAGCGGCGGGGAGGGCGTGGACGTTGGGGGCCATGGCAACAAGCTAGCAATAAATCAGCCAGACCGGACAGTTGTCCCTGGCCCGTCCGGCCTATTCGCGGGTGCAAAGGCCATGTGCTTCACGCGTTTCATGTCATTCATGACGCTATTAAACTCATAGCTGTTCACGCACGATATACTTGGGCTAGAGGCCGATTTGACGTAAAAACGCTCGTCTGAATCGGTCACTCCGCGCGATGGCGGGAATCCAGTGGCAATGGGTGGACCTGGTTCAAGAACTGGATCCCCCCCCTGCGCGCATAGGCGCTAACTTGACGTCGTTCGCCGTATTTTCTTACTCCCTCTCCTTCTGTGAGAGGGCGGGAGTGAACGCTCCCCGGCTTTGCTTTCATGGCCTTATTCGGTTTGCCCCCACCATTTCCACCAGCAACAGGGTTTTTGCAGCTGCCATTGCATTTCAGACACTTTATGGCGCAGAATGCGCCATAAAGGAGCTCATCATGACCGCAGCCAAAAGCTTTGCCTCTGTCAAGTTACCCGAATCCCTGGTGCAGCAAGCCAGAGACGCCGCCCAGCCGCTGCGCCGCTCCGCCGCCGGGCAGATCGAATACTGGGTCACCCTGGGCCGAGTGGTCGAGCATTCGGGGTTGACGGTGCAGGAGGCGCGGGACGCGATTGAAAACTACGAAGCGGCGGCGCGGGAAGAGCGTGCAGCACACCTCAAAGCCCCGGCCGAAAATTCTCAAGCCAGCGAACTGATCGCCCGTTTCATGGCCATCGAAGCCGACGGCAGCCTCGCGCAGCGCGTGCGAGAAGTCGTCGCCGAAAACCGCAGCAAAGCCCGCGGGGCTGCTGCCTGATATGGCGCAGATCACGCCGATAAGCGCATCACGTTCTTCCACCCAACCGGCCACACCCGCCAAACCGGTTTTCTATCTGCTCGCCGGCCCCAATGGCGCCGGCAAGTCCACTCTGTACAAAGCGCTCACGCTACAAGGCACGATTCCGGCCAGCGCTGAATTTGTGAATGCCGATTTGCATGAGGCAGCGCATCTGCAGCAAATCGCTGACCCCGAAGCAAGGTCCGAAGCCGCACGCCATTGGGCCGATGCCCGACGTGCGGAGCTGCTAAAAACGGGCCAGTCCTTTGTGAGCGAGACCGTGTTCTCGCATGAATCCAAGCTCGCGCTGATCGAAGAGGCGCAGCAACGCGGTTTTTTCGTGATGCTGATTGTTGTGTGTCTGGATGATCCGCAGCGCTTGCTGGCGCGCGTTGCGAGCCGAGTGACGGAGGGCGGTCACGCGGTGCCGCCTGAGCGCATCCTGGCTCGCTACCCGCGCACGCTGGCGAATTTGGCCGTGGCGGTTCGGCTGGCGGATGTGGCAATTCTTTATGACTCGGAGGTGGCGAGCCCAGGGACGCACAGGATGGTGGCGATTTGCAGGCGAGATTGGACTGAGGAGAGGGTTAGCCCGTTGCCGGGTTGGGCCACGACGGTTCTGGCATAGCCACGCACTTAGCTTCACAACAAGCTCACCCCGGTCTGTTCTAATCACTTATCACGAGTTTGGGACTAAACATGTCGACAAAACCGCAGAAAAAAGTTGTCGTATTGCATAGCGGGGGACTCGATTCGACAGTCTGCTTGTTATTGGCAATATCGCGCGGCTATAAAGTTTTAAGCTTGGGCGTTAATTACAACCAGCACCACTTAGTAGAACTCGACTACGCCGCAAAGCAGTGTGAGCGCTTCGGAATTGATCGCAAGGTCATTTCGGTCACTTGGGACAAGCCAGCCCGGGTAATACCTACCAATAGATCGATAGAGAAAATTCGATCTGGCGTCTCAGTCGCATTCCTTCCTGGGCGCAATGGGGTCTTTCTCATGCTTGCAGCTGCGGAAGCTGCCGGGATCGGCGCGAATGAAGTCTGGACAGGAATTAACTCCGTAGATTTTTCAGGCTACCCTGATTGCCGAGCGGAGTTCCTCGACAGCTTCCAAAAAATGCTTTCGTTCGCGATTCCTAGAGGGTCGCGTTTAGTTGCTCCGCTACAAAACAAATCCAAACCTCAAATCGCGCGAATGGCGAAGAAATTAGGCGTCGGAGTTGCAGACACTTGGAGCTGTTACCGGCCAACTATTACTGTCAATGGCTTGTCGCCGTGTGGTGCCTGCGACGCATGCAAGTTGCATGAGTTCGCCTGGCAGGCCCACGCGTGAAAGGAGCCGGCGTGGAGACGGTCTGTTTGTTGGCATGTACCAGCCGCAAGGGCCTTTACCCAGCGGCCGCTGAGTTTATCTATAAGTCGCCTCTATTTTCTGCGGGCCGCAACTACGCTGAGACACGATGTAATCAGTGGTTCATTTTGTCTGCCAAACACGGTCTGCTTTCTCCAGGGGATGAGATTGCCCCATACAACGAATCGCTTCACGACATGGATGATGCGCAACGCGCACGGTGGGCGCGCTCAGTGCACGGGCAACTTCGCTCAAAAATTGCTCTGGATGCAAGCGTGGTGTTTCTGGCCGGCGTGGCTTATCGCGCCCACCTCGAGCCGCTCCTACGCGAGGAGGGACGCGACACCGCGACACCGATGTCCTCGCTGGGAATTGGAAGCCAAGTCGCATGGCTGCAAAAGGTGGCGAAGAGCGGCACAAGAGTTGCCCATATTGATCAGTTCTACTCACTTCTCAAACGGCTGGCTGTCGCACAGGCCAGTCCCCCGCAAGTGCTGAGCGTTCATACAACCAAGTCGGTTCAGCCTAAGCGAGGGGTTTACTTCTTTTTCGAGCAAGGCGAACGTCGCATGACTTCGCCTTTCGACGACAGGGTCACACGCATAGGGACCCATTCGGTTAGCCTTGGCTCCAAGGCGACGCTGTGGAATAGGCTTCGCACGCATCGAGGGGGCGGTAACGGCGTCGGCAATCATCGAGGATCAATCTTTCGTCTGCATGTTGGGGATTCCATCATTCGCAGGTCCGAACTTCAGTCGATATTTCCCACGTGGGGCATCGGTCAGTCGGCATCCAAAGATGTGCGCGCTGGAGAAGAGGAGATCGAGCTCGAGGTCTCCGGTGTCATTGGAAAAATGCCTGTGCTGTGGCTGGAAGTCGGCGATGAGGCTTCTGCCGACAGCGACCGTACTTATATAGAACGCAACCTCATCGCGCTTTTAGCGGGGCCGCATGGGCCGATAGATCTTCCCAGTGACGGTTGGCTGGGGGCGTGGAGCACGAGACAAGCTATCCGATCCTCCGGCTTGTGGAACGTGAATCATGTCTACGAACAGTATGATCCGGCTGTCCTAGACATCCTGGAACGTTATGTGGAGATGGCCGAAGGCACTCGCGCGCCAACTGACCTATCGCTTGCGCCGCAGGGATGGCGATTGAAGTTGACCCGATCCGGACATACTGGACCGCAAATTGAGCTTATCTAGGAGCAAACCATTGGCCAATGACAAAGACTATTGCAAGCTCCTTGTCCGGTATCCAAAGGCGATAGCCCATCTTCGCTGGCAAGTGGAGAAAAAGCGCTTTGGGCTCGTTGTTGGTGCTGGTATCAGCACAAACTTCAATGTGCCGCAGTGGAAAGATCTTGTGGCAGATATCGCCTCCGACAAGTCTGTGGGCGGAGCGAAGCTGATAAAAGGCGAGTCGGCCAAAAAATCTCTACCCTACAAAACGGAGATGCTCTTCCAGCGCTTTCAGGAAAAACACTCCGCAACCAAAGCTGGTCTGTCATCCCTCGCAGAGAAAAACACTGTGATGGCTGCTTGGCACCGACTTTGTCAAGAGTACATTTATCGAAAGCCCGAGCCAAACCTCAATAGTGCCTTGCGC
>JANNKV010000319.1:0-3572 GCA_031396485.1 Polaromonas sp.
TTTGAAACCGTGGTGCAGACGCACGGCCGTTTTCAGGCTGGCAAGGCGCTGCAGGCGGCGCTCGACAAGCGGGTGGAGTTTGCGCTGGCGGATGAGGCCGGGGTGGTCAACACCTCGGTACTGGCCTTCGGTGAGCAGTTCCCCGAACTCGCCGGGCTGGCCACACCCGAAGACGCGCTGACGCAAGACGCGGCGAATCGCCACTTGCTTCTTGATGCAGCCAAAGCCCTCGGCCGCGCCAGCGCGCCGACTTTCTCGGCCAAAGGCGTTGAGTTTGAGCAGGCGCTGAGCGCTGGCGACATGCCCGCCGTATTTGCCGCGCTGCTGACCGCCCTTGGTGCGCCGCGCAAGTTTGGCGAGAAAATCGTCGGCATCGCCAGCATCCGGCAGGCGCAGGAACTGGTGCTGCGCACCGTGGCGGCCTGCCAGCAACACGAAGCCTGGGACTATCAGCAGCGCATGGCCCGCCTGGCGCGCGCCTTGATCGCCGAATTCACCGCGTTGAAACGCGAGCGTGGCTGGGTTGACATGAACGACGTGGAACGCGCCGGCAAGGACATGCTGGCCGACCCGGTGCTGTCGGGCTGGGTGCAGGAGCGGCTGGACGCGCGCATCCGGCATCTGATGATCGACGAGTTTCAGGACACCAATCCGCTGCAGTGGCAAGCCCTGTCGTCGTGGTTGCAGGGCTACGGCGGTGCGGGCACGGCGCCCAGCGTGTTTCTGGTCGGCGACCCAAAGCAGAGCATTTACCGCTTTCGCCGCGCCGAGCCGCAGGTGTTCATCGCCGCGCAACAATTTGTCGTCGAAGGCCTGGGCGGCGACCTGCTGAGCTGTGACCACACGCGCCGCAACGCGGTGGCCGTGATAGCCACCGTCAATGCCGCGATGGCGCAGGCGTGTGAGGCTGATGGCTACGACGGTTTTCGAGAGCACACCACGGCATCCAGCCGCGCAGGATTCGCGGGCCGATTGCCACCGGTTCCGCGCCTGAAAGAGGAAGCGGTTTCGCCCCTGGCCGCTGCGTGGCGCGACAGCTTGACCACGCCGCGCGAGCTGCCCGAGGAAACGCTGCGCACGCTGGAGGCGCGTCAGGCGGCGGCGTGGATCGCCACTCAAATCGCTGGCGGCCTGAAGCCGTCCGACGTGATGGTCATGTCGCGCAAACGCGCCGGTCTGCTTCCGCTTCAGGACGAATTGCGCGCGCTGCACATCCCCGCGCAAATTGGTGAAAAAACCGATCTGATCGATTGCTGCGAAGTGCTGGATATCGTCGCGCTGCTCGACGTGCTGGTGTCACCGCAGCACGATTTGTCTTTGGCGCGGGCGCTGCGTTCGCCGCTGTTTTGCTTGGCTGATTCCAGCCTGGTGGAACTGGCGCTGCTGCAACGTGACCAGTCCTTGCCCTGGTTTGACTTGCTACAAAAAAGTGAGCTTCTCGCGCAAGAATTACGTGGGCTGGGAGCTATTTTGACTCGCTGGAAGGGCTGGGTGGATAGTTTGCCGCCGCACGACGCGCTGCAGGCGATTTATGACGACGGCGATGTGCTGGCCCGCTTTGCCGCCGCCGCGCCCCCGGTGCAGCGCCGTGCGGTGCTGGCCAATCTGCGCGCGTTGCTGGCGGTCGCGCTTGACCTGGACGGCGGGCGTTATGCCACGCCGTATGGATTCGTGCGTGCCCTGAAAGCCGGCGGCACGCTGGCGCCCGCCACGGTCAGCGAAGGCGCGGTGCGGCTGCTGACGATTCACGGTGCCAAGGGGCTGGAAGCGGAGGCCGTGTTGCTGCTCGACACAGACACCGCCGAGCGCAGCGCCGACAGCATGGGCGTGCTGATCGACTGGCCGGGCGAGGCGCCCGTGCCGCAGAAATTCGTGTTCCTGGTCAGTGAAAGCCGGCCACCCGGCTGCGCGGCAGAATCGCTGGCGGCCGAGCAACTGGCGCGGCGGCGCGAAGAGCTCAACGCGTTGTATGTGGCGCTGACCCGCGCGCGGCATACGCTGGTGATCTCGTCGATCGAGCCGTACCGCGCCACGACCGACAGCTGGTGGCAACGCCTGCACCTCCTGACGCAGGCCATGCCGCCGCCGCTGGCTGCCGATGCGCCGGTAGCCACTGCGGCCGACGCAGATGCAGACGTGTTCGAGTTGCTTACGCTGCCCCCATTGCAATTGCAGTCGCCGCTGACGTCGTCATCCCCCAGTTTGCGCGCGCCGGAAGACAGCGCCTCCGCCCGCACCGGCAAGGCGATGCACCGGCTCCTGGAGTGGGGCGGCGCGCTGCTGGAGGCACAAATCGCTGCGGTCGCGCGCGAGTTCGCGCTCAGCCCGGCGCAGGCCGCGCGCGCGTCCGCGCTGGCGCAACGCATCCGTGCCGGTGAGGGCGCCTGGGTCTGGCACAAAGACGTCCTAGCCTGGCAAGGCAACGAGGTTGATCTGATTCACGAGGGCCAGGCGCTGCGGCTGGACCGGCTGGTGCAGCGCAAAGACGCCGGGCATGAAGGCCACTGGTGGGTGCTGGACTACAAATCAGCGGCAACGCCCGAGCAGCAGCCATTGCTCATCGCGCAGATGCAGGCGTACCGCGCCGCGGTGCAGCGTGCCTATCCGGGGGCGACCGTCAAGGCTGCGTTCTTGACCGGGTTGGGAACGACAGTGCTGGTTTGCTAATTTATTTTGCTAAAAAGTTGCAAAAAGGCAATAACGTTACTATTTGCGTTTATAGTTCGCAGGTATTAACTAATTTGGAAAAGACATGAAGGTTATTGAGTTTAGGCGTGAGAACTTCCGAGCACTGGCCGCCGTACACACCACAACAGGCCTCGCCGCTAGTTTGGGATATCGCCAGCCATCTTTCATTAGTCAAATGATTGGTCCGAATCCAACCCGAGACATAACAGAAAAAAGCGCCAGGGGCTATGAAAAAAAACTGGGTCTTGAAGATGGCTTTTTGGATAGGCCACCGTTAAACAATGGATCGTCCATTCCAATGGAGAAAACCGTTAAGGCTTTTAGTAGTGCTCAGATTCAAAAGATAAATGATATGTTGGTGGAAGTAATTCAGTTGGTAGGAAGCAGTCTGCAAAGTGAAGAAATTACCTTGCCTCCGAGCCGCTTTGCTGATCTCCTCACGTTGGCCGTGGGAGATGCTATGGAACATAACTGCGCGCCTCGCGAGTCTCAGATAAAGCAAATGGTCAAGCTACTAAAAAATTAAATTTGGTGCTGACACAGGAATGCCTGATAAGACGCGAAAAAACACGCAGGTTGTCTCTGCGTTTTCCGGTTTTCTTCGCGCCTTGGCGTTGAATGCCTTCGGGCGCCGTGTAATTTCCTCTTTGTATGCCTTTTAGTGCTCCAGCCCAAGTAACTTGTGCGCAAGCAGCTATAAAAGCTATAGCGTGTAGGTCATCGCATCAACCCTTATCAAGCCGACCGGCAAGCGCTGCGCCGGACTTTTGAGCTGCTAAACGTCTGCGCTCTGGCTGGCGTTCACAATCAGCACTCCCTTTCAACCCGCCTTCGCACCCACCGGATTTTTCATTGACCGACCCTCACGCCAACGCCAACGCCAA
>JANNKV010000332.1:0-2442 GCA_031396485.1 Polaromonas sp.
GTCACCGCAGCCAGCCTGTTTGATGGGCATGACGCGGCGATCAACATCATGCGGCGCATCTTGCAGAGCATGGGCGCTGAAGTCATTCACCTCGGCCATAACCGCAGCGTCGATGAAGTCGTTACCGCTGCACTCCAGGAAGACGCGCAGGGCATTGCGATCAGTTCGTATCAGGGCGGGCACGTCGAGTATTTCAAGTACATGGTCGACCTGCTCAAAAGCCGCGGTGGCGAGCACATTCAGGTCTTCGGCGGCGGGGGAGGCGTCATCGTGCCGCCAGAAATCCGCGAACTGCATGCCTACGGCGTCGCCCGCATTTTCAGCCCCGAAGACGGCCAGACCATGGGCCTGGCCGGCATGATCGGCGAGATGGTGATGCGCTGCGACAAGGATCTGACAAGCTTTGCGCCGACGCGGTTGGACGCGATTACCGGCCATGGCGAGATGGCCTGGCGCGCACTGGCTCAATTGATCACCGCGATCGAGAATTCAGTATTAAATGAGCCTCTAGCCCATGAGTTGCGTGCGCAGGCAGCTACTAAAAACGTAGCAGTCATTGGTATCACGGGCACCGGTGGCGCCGGCAAGTCGTCGCTGACTGACGAGGTGATTCGCCGGCTGCGGCTGGACCAGAACGACAGCCTGCGCGTCGCGATGATCTCGATCGATCCGTCACGGCGCAAGAGCGGCGGTGCGCTGCTGGGTGACCGGATTCGTATGAATGCCATCAGTCCGTGGGCCGGTGGGCCGCGCGTGTTTATGCGCAGCCTTGCCACCCGCGACTTCGGCAGCGAAATTTCCGCCGCCCTGCCCGACGTCATCGCCGCCTGCAAATGCGCCGGCTTCGATCTGATCATTGTCGAAACCTCCGGCATCGGCCAGGGCGACGCCGCCATCGTGCCGCATGTCGATGTGCCGCTGTATGTGATGACGCCCGAGTTCGGCGCGGCCAGCCAGCTGGAGAAAATCGACATGCTCGATTTCGCCGAGTTTGTCGCCATCAACAAATTTGACCGCAAGGGCTCACTCGATGCGCTGCGTGATGTGGCCAAACAGGTGCAGCGCAACAAGGAAGCGTGGGGTGCGCCGCTGGAGCAGATGCCAGTGTTCGGCACCATGGCCGCGCGCTTTAATGACGATGGTGTGACGGCGCTGTACCAGGCGATGAAGCCGCGCCTGATCGAGCTGGGCGTCAAGCTGGGCGAAGGCACTTTGCCGATCGCCGGCGTGCGCCACAGCACCAACCAGACACCGGTCGTGCCCGCAGCGCGTACCCGCTACCTGGCCGAAATTTCCGACACGGTGCGCGGCTACAAAAAACGTGCGATTGCGCAGTCGCGCCTGGCGCGCGAAGTGCAGCAGCTCAAGGCCGCTGCCGAGATGTTGAAGATCGACAAGCCCGACCGTGCACCCGCTGCCGAAGCGGCGCTTGATCTGGCGGGTAAACGCAAGGCGCGCATGGACGCAGACGCACGTGCCCTGCTCAACCAGTGGCCCGACATGCAGCAGGCCTACGCCGGCGATGAATACGTCGTGAAAATTCGCGACAAGGAAATCCGCACCGCGTTGGTGACCAAATCGCTGTCGGGCACGCCGATCCGCAAAGTCAGCTTGCCCAAGTACGAAGACCACGGCGAAGTGCTGAAGTGGTTGATGCTCGACAACGTGCCCGGCAGCTACCCCTACACCGCCGGCACCTTCGCCTTCAAGCGCGAAGGCGAAGACCCGACGCGCATGTTCGCCGGCGAAGGCGATGCGTTTCGCACCAACACCCGTTTCAAGCTGCTCAGCGAGGGCATGGCGGCCAAGCGGCTGTCAACCGCGTTTGACTCGGTCACGCTCTACGGCAATGACCCGCACGAGCGGCCCGACATCTACGGCAAGGTCGGCAATTCGGGGGTGTCGATCGCCACGCTGGACGACATGAAGGTGCTGTATGGCGGCTTTGATTTGTGCAACCCGAGCACCTCGGTCAGCATGACCATCAACGGCCCGGCACCATCGATTCTGGCGATGTTCATGAACACCGCGATTGATCAGAATCTTGAGAAATTCAAGACCGACAACCACCGTGACCCGACCGCCACCGAGGCCGCCAAGATCCGCGAATGGGTGCTGGCCAATGTGCGCGGCACGGTGCAGGCCGACATTCTGAAAGAAGACCAGGGCCAGAACACCTGCATCTTCTCGACCGAGTTCAGCCTGAAAGTCATGGGCGACATTGCGCAGTATTTTGTGCACCACAACGTGCGCAATTTCTACAGCGTGTCGATCAGCGGTTATCACATTGCCGAAGCCGGCGCGAACCCGATCAGCCAGCTCGCGTTCACGCTGTCGAACGGTTTTACGTTTGTCGAAGCGTATCTGGCGCGCGGTATGCACATCGACGACTTCGCGCCCAATCTGAGCTTTTTCTTCAGCAACGGCATGGACCCGGAATAC
>JANNKV010000349.1:0-3077 GCA_031396485.1 Polaromonas sp.
GCCCTGCGGCTCGAGCTTGAAAGGGACAAAATAGGCCGGTCGCCATCAGCGACCCGCCTTTTCTTCGTGTACACTGGTAGCCCCGCAAATTCCTCTTCCCCAGCAGGGGCCGCGGAACCGGCTTTGCCGGACTGCAGGCGGGCGGCCCCCTCGGGGGGCAGGGGGCTACACGAAGTGAGCGACCGTGGGGGCTCTACTTGTTCCGATACGCGTCGTGACAGGTCTTGCAACTGTCCGCAGTCGCGCCGAAAGACGTTTTCAACGCAGCAAGATCTCCTGTCTTGGCGGCCGCAGCGAGCTTGACGGTCTCCGCTTGCATCTTGTCGCTGTATTCCTTGAACTTGGCCTGTTCGGTCCAGATTTCCGGCTTGGCCTTGGTATTGCCACCCGTTTCAGTACCCGGAACAAAGCCCGCCCAGGGAAGCTTCGCCATCACGGCGACAATGTCTGCATTGTCCACCGCGACTTTGGCGTCAAACGGGACCCGGCCGTTGGCCATCGCACCGATGCGACCAAAATGGGCACCCATGACAGCCAACGCGCTCTGGCGATACTTGATCGCGTCCTCGGGCTTGGCAAATTGCGCTGCGGCAGGCGCCGACAGGCTGACCAGGGCTGCGACGGCAGCGATACAGGCAAGAGCTTTCATGTGTTTTCCTCGTGGTTTCGTGGTTTGGTGATTGTTGGTGCCGCGTGGCTGGCAACCCATTCTCAAGATTTCCTCAAGCGGTGTTACCAACCTGCTGGAGTTTAGCGATGCCCGGTTAGTTCCGCAGGAACTATTGCAACACGGGAAAGCACCAATCCCGAACCCGTTGCGGTGACGCGTGTTTTTTTCGATCAGTATCAAGTCAATTGAACCCGAGGAGTAAGCGTGTACACCCAAAAATCTCTCAACAAAGTCCGCGTCTGGGATTTGCCGACCCGACTTTTTCACTGGGCGCTGGTGGTTTGCGTCAGCGGCCTGGCGATTTCGGGGTTGATCGGCGGCAGTGCGCTGAACTGGCACTTCCGTTTTGGCTACAGCGTGATCGCGCTGCTGGCTTTTCGCATCATCTGGGGTGTGGTGGGGGGTCGGTGGTCGCGCTTTGCGGCATTTGTTTACGCGCCGCAAAGTGTCATCAATTACATCAAGGGCAGGGGCAAGCCCGAGCACAGCGTGGGCCACACGCCGCTCGGCGCCGTGTCAGTTTTTGCCTTGCTGGGCTTCCTGGCGGCCCAGGTCAGCACCGGCTTGATCAGTGACGATGAGGTGGCTTACTCCGGGCCGCTCACCCACCTCGTGTCCAACGCCACCGTCCAGCTCGCCACTTTCTATCATGCGGCGGTGGGCAAATGGGAGCTTTTGGGCCTGGTGATACTGCATATCGGCGCCATTATTTTTTATCAGCGGCGCCAGCACAAACTGCTGGACGCGATGGTGCACGGCGACAAGACGCTTGCGCAGGCGGTGCCTTCATCACGCGACGACTCTCTGACGCGCACCGCCGCCCTGCTGGTTTTTGCCCTGTGCGGCGCTGGTGCGTATTGGGTGTCGACGCTGGCGCCGGCGTTTTAAGTCGCCGGTCGCCTGGCACGCTACACTGAATCGACGATTTCCCACCGACAATTCTGTGCAGCGCCCTTCCATCCAGTTAGTCACACCCGACACCGGGGCGCAGATCAACGCCACGCGCCAGATTTTTACGGAGTATGCGGCGCAGCTCGGCGTAGACCTGTGCTTTCAGAACTTCGACGCCGAGCTGGTCGAGCTACCCGGCGAGTACGCCAACCCCCAAGGCGCGTTGCTACTGGCGCTGGTTGACGGCGAAGTGGCGGGCTGCTGCGCGCTCAGGCCCCTCAGCTCGGTGGACTACCCGAATGCGGCCGAGATGAAGCGGCTGTATGTTCGCGATCCCTACCGTGGTCTGGGTATTGGGCGTCAGCTGGCCGAGGCGGTGCTCGATGCAGCGCGTATCGCGGGCTACCACAGCGTGCTGCTGGATACGCTGGACGACATGGAATCGGCGCGCGCCCTGTACGTGGACCTCGGCTTCGGCAGCATTCCGCCCTACTACCACAACCCGATTGCCGGCGCGCACTACCTGAAGGTCGATTTATAAGTGAAATTGACCTGTAGCCCATATAAAATATGCGCAGACAGCTATTAAAAACATAGTGAATTGGTGGATGTGGCGCGTATCGGCGGACAAAAGTAAAGCCACCGACCTTTCAGCCGGTGGCTTGCGAAACCAAGGTTGGATTCAGGCTTTGGCTTGGGACAGCAACGTCGCCGCATCGCTGACTTCGAATTTTCCCGCAGCTTCTACGTTCAGGCTGGCGACCTTGCCATCCTTGATCAACATCGAATAACGGTTGCTGCGCAGGCCCATTCCGCGTGCGGTCAGGTCCAGAGTCAGGCCGGTCGCCTTGGCGAAGTCGGCGCTGCCGTCGGCCAGCATGCGCACCTTGCCGCCGGTCTTCTGGTCGCGCGCCCAGGCGCCCATCACGAAAGCGTCGTTGACGCTGACGCACCAGATTTCATCGATGCCGGCAGCCTGGAGTTCAGAGAATTTCTCGACATAACCGGGGACGTGCTTGGCCGAGCAGGTGGGCGTGAACGCGCCAGGCAGCGCGAACAAAGCAATCGTTTTGCCGGCAGTGGCCTTGGCCACATCGACCGGATTGGGGCCGATGCTGCAACCGTTGCCTTCGACTTCCGAAAACTCCATCAGTGTTGCCGCGGGAAGGGTGTCGCCTACTTTGATCATTGAATGCTCCATATATTGGGTTGAACGCGTCATTTTTGAACTCAGCCGTGATCTTAGGGGGAATTACATTCAGACGTGCGAGCCGGTCAGGCTCCTTGGCCAACACCGGCACCGCTGACGATCTCTCCTGCGGCGGCCTATGACGAGGCGCCGTGAGAGTCAGGAGCCGGGTTTGACCGCAGAAACAAAAACGGCCCACCTGGTGAGCCGTTTTCTTGTGCCTTGATGTCAAAGCCTGCAGCGCAGAACTTAAACGATCGCGGCCTTCTGAACCAGACGGGTCACAACCCAGTTCTTGGTTTTCGAAATCGGACGGCTTTCGGTGAT
>JANNKV010000360.1:0-3769 GCA_031396485.1 Polaromonas sp.
CTGGCTACCATGCAAGAGGTGTGCCACAGGGAATCCTCACGCGGGTTCCGCTGACGCTGCTTAGGGAAGTGTTGAATAAGTCCCCGCAGATGCGCGGCGCCTGGAACGGGATGGGCTGCAAGGCGGATTTCGCCGCCAATATCTGGATATTGGCAAGAAATTCAACGCCGCAGACCGCCCGAGTCCGGGGGATCGCGCGCTGCGGGGACTTATTCAGCGCTTCCCCTTGCATTCATGGTGCGCAAATTGCGTAGTTCAATCGTGCATTTACCCATCAAAACTACATCGTCATGACTTCCGCTCTGCTTAACTGTCAATTGAGCGCGACACCGCCGCCGCTGGTCGCCGATCTTGAAAATGTCGGCATCGAGGTCATCGCCAACACCCGGGACTGCAGCAAACTGGTGCAGGACGTGCTGCAGTGCGCACCAGACCTGATCGTGTGCTTCGACCCGCTGCCCAGCGAGACCCTGTTCAGGGCGATCGAGCTGCTGGGCGAGACTTCACCCCGGCCGGTGCTTTTGTTCACCACAGATGGCAATGCCGACCACATCGCGCGGGCCATGCAGGCCGGCGTGCATGCCTATGTCGTCAATGGCTACGACGCTGGGCGCCTGCGGTCGTTGATTCACCTCGCGCAGGCGCGATTTGCCCGTGAACAGGCGATGATCGCCGACGTGCGCGACGCAGCCGGTCGGCTGGAAGAGCGCAAGGTGGTTGAGCGCGCGAAGGGCATTTTGATGCGCGCGCGCCAGGTGTCCGACGACGACGCCTTCCAGATGCTGCGCACGGCCTCGATGCATACCAACCAGCGCATGGGGCAGGTGTCCAGGCACATCATTCACTCGGCGCGGTTTGCCGAAGACCTCAATCGCGCCGGTCAGCTGCGCATGCTGTCGCAGCGGCTGGTCAAACTGTTGGCGCTGCAACTGGCTGGCGTGCAGCGCGGGCAGGTCACCGAGCGGCTGAAAGAGTCAAAACTGCACATCGAAAGCAATATTTCGGCGCTGGGCAAAAGCCTGTCGCCAGCCACTTTTGGTGATTTGCTGGGGCAGGTGATGCACACGTGGTCGCGGTTGCGGCAGGCTTTGCATCAGGAGTCTCGCGCGGGTGAACTGGGCCCGGTCGACGAGCTGGCCGAGTTGCTGCTGCATGAGGCAGAACGCCTGACCGGCAGCCTGCAAAACGCTGGCGCCGCGCCGCCGCTGCAGGTGCTCAACACGGCCGGGCGCCAGCGCATGCTGAGTCAACGCCATGCCAAATACGCCTTGCTGTGCGCATTGGGCGGAACGGCGCTGTCCGCGCGCCATGAAGCCGGCATGGCCGAGTCGCGCGCCGCGATCGATGAAGGGCTGCTGTACCTGAATCAGATTCCATTGACCAGCCCGGAGATCCGTACCACGCTGCAGGCCGCCGCCGACGGCTGGCAGCAGTTGCTGGAGGCGGTTGAGGCCAGCCGCGAAGCAACGGGCGCGGCACAGGTCGCCTGTCTTGAACGCATCGCTGTCAGCAGTGAGGCGCTGCTCGAAATTTTTGAGCAGCTGACCGCGCTGTACGAGAGAAGTATGCAGATGCTGGCGGGTTGATCATCGGGGCCAGCAGGCTGTTTTCTTCAATGCACCAACATTGGGCCTAAGTCTTGCTAGTCTTGGTGCATGGCATTTGAAATAGACATCGGATTCGCAACGCAGGCCGGTCGCAAAGACATCAACGAGGATTTTTGCGCCGCCATGCTGCCCGAAACGGGACAGGAGGGCATGGGCTCCATCGTGGCGATTGCCGATGGCGTTTCCACCGGCGGGATGGGCAAGGAGGCCGCGCAAACCACCGTGACCAGTCTGGTGCGCGACTACTACGGCACCCCCGAAACCTGGGACACCACCGTCGCGCTCGACCGCATCATCGGCGCGCAGAACGCCTGGCTGTCGGGAGTGAACCGGCGCCGGCACCCTGCCATTGGCCTGACCACGTTGACGGCTGTGGTGCTGCGCGGCCAGTCTTATGCCGTAGCGCATGTCGGTGACTCGCGGGCCTATCTGCTGCGCGGCGGCGTGTTGACGCAGCTCACCAGCGACCACGCCGTCGATCATCCCGACCTGCAGCACCAGTTGCTGCGCTGTGTCGGTGCAGACGACACCCTGGTGGTTGATTATTCGCAGGGTGATCTGGAAGTCGGCGATGTTTTCGTGCTGCTCACCGATGGCGTGCACAACGTGCTGAACGCCAGGCGGCTGCTGGCGCTTGTCAAGGCAGCCTTGCCTGCGACCGATGCGCCCGATGCGGCAGAAGGTGAGCCAACCGGCGGCGCGCAAAATTTGAGCCGGCAACTGGTCGATGCCGCGCTGGCTTCCGGCAGCACGGACAACGCCACCGCGCTGGTCGTGTGCGTGCTCGGTCTGCTTGACGCCAGCCTGCAGGACGAGAACCGCCGATCGCTGGCCCTACCCGTACCGCCGCGCCTGAGACTGGGCGATGCGCTGGACGGGTTCACGGTGACGGCGCCCGTGGCCGACAACGGGATCAACGTGCTGTATCAGGTCAGGCACCTGGCGACGCAAAAGCTGTACGCCCTCAAAACACTGCACCCCGCCCGCGCGCACGACCCTGAAGAGCGCGCCATGCTGGCGCACGAAGCCTGGCTGGCGCAGCGCATGCAGTCATCGAGTGCGGCCAGCTGCATGGTCAATGTGCACGACCGCTTGCCTGGTGATCAGCCGCGCAGCGCGTTCTATGTGCTGTATGACTGGCATGCCGGTGAAACCCTGCAGCAGCTGCTGGAGAGGCAGCATAAATTCGGCGTGGCGCAAGTCGTGGCTGCCGGCACGCAGCTCGCCAAGGCGCTCGGCCTGCTGCACCGGCAAAGCGTGATTCACCGCGACATCAAACCCGCCAACCTGCACCAGGGCGAAGACGGCGTACTGCGCCTGCTCGACTTCGGCGTCGCGCTGTCGGGCCGTGAGCCCGCAGCGCTGCGCACGCTGCATGCCGGCACCCCCAGCTTCATCAACCCCGAGCAATGGGGTTTTCACGCCCGCGGCGCCGCCTCATCAAATGGCGAAACCCCGGCCGAGCCGCCCGATGCGCAGAGCGATCTTTTCGCGTTGGGCATAACGCTGTACCAGCTGCTCACCGGCAAGCTGCCTTATGGCGAGGTGCTGCCGTATCAGTCGGGCCGCTACTTCCGCGACCCGGTCGCACCCAGCCGCCACAACCCTGAAGTACCGATCTGGCTAGATCACGTTGTGCTGAAAGCCGTGGCGCGCGACAAGCGCCAGCGTTTTGAGACCGCTGAAGAGTTGCTGCTGGCGCTGGAGCGCGGTGCATCGCGGCCACTGACCGCGCCGCCTGCCACACCCCTGATTCAGCGTGACCCGACCGCGCTGTGGAAGATTGCGTTGGGGGTGAGTTTGCTGGTGAATTTGTTGCTGGTTTACTGGTTGCTGTTTTTGCCGAAGTAGGGTGATTTTTTGGTGAAATTGGCTGCTAGCCCAGGTAGGAAGTGCGCGAGCAGCTATTAAAGTTATAGCGACTTGGTTGGTTTTATCCGTTGGGGCTGAGGTATCGAAGCCTTGTTCGTTTCCGTTCGGGCTGAGCCTGTCGAAGCCTTGCGTTGAATCGAGTCCTGAGTCTTTTGATGAGACCTGATGCCGCTCTGTCGCCGCGGCGGGCGACTTACCTTTCTTTGCTTCGCCAAAGAAACCTAAGGCAAAGAAAGGCGAGCCGAAGTCAGGGCCCTTCGGGTTCCCTGCGCTGCTCGCGGCAGGCGGGG
>JANNKV010000361.1:0-8393 GCA_031396485.1 Polaromonas sp.
TGCAGGACTGGCACGCGGGCGAGCTGCCGATGATGGTGCTTTACCCGCGCAACCGGCATCTGACCGCCAAGGTGCGCGTTTTTGCCGAATGGGTGAATGAACTGTTCAAAGCTGAATTCGAGGCGCAAGCGCGTCGGGGCCCGTGACGCCAGCGGACGCAACTGCAGCCAGCACCAGCACCAGAACCAGCACAATTTGCTCCTGAATTAATAGCTACTTGCGCAGGTAATACATGGGCTACAGGCCGATTTTGTTCCAAACCAACGCAAAAACCAGACAAACGGGTGGTCGTCTGACGGCCTACACCGAAGGCCCATCGTCAGCGCCCGCCGGCTCATGCAGCGGGCAGCCGTTGCGCTGCGCGCGAAAGTCGCTCGAAGCGGCATAGACGGCTTTGCGCACGCGCATCAGCGAGCCGAGCGGCCGGTGCGCGGTGATGCCGTGCCACGGGCTGAAAGCGAGCCGGTCGTCGGCGGCGTGCAGCTGCTGCCCGTCGGGAACGGCTTGCGGCGCCACGGTGATGCGGGCCACGGCAATGTACGGGCTCTCGTCTTCGGGCCACGTCACTGACGCGTCTTCGATCGGCATTCGGTCGATGTCGGTGCACAGCTGCACGCGCACCTCCCACTCCGCAGGCACCGCGGTTTGGGCAAAAAATTCGGTCACTGCTTCGCGCATGGCGTCAGGCCGGCCTTTCATGTCCAGGGGCGCCGCATGCAGGGCCGTCAGCCCGGGCGACACCGGCGCAACGCTGAGCTTGGCCATGTAGTCGCCATAACGGATCGGCAACTGCGTGAAAAACGTCTCGCCCAGAGGATGCGTTTGCGGGTGACCGCCCAGGCCCTTGAGCTTGGCGCTTTCGCCGCCGACCGCCTCGACAACCGCTTCTGCGCCGCGCAGCAGCGCTGACAGGAACTGCTTGCCGCCTGGCGATTTGTCGGTCGTGGCGGCGACGAGTTTGAGGTCTTTCAAAAAGTGTTTCGCATCGGGCCGGCCAAACGTGGGGCCGTTGATCATCACAAAGTCCTGCGTGGTGTCGGCTTCTGACCCGGGCAGCCGTTCGCCCTGCACGCCCATCACCTTGACAGCCATGCCACGCGGCAGCGACACGTTGTCGGGCAGCTCTTCAGCCGGCGGTGTGGACAGGCGAATCAGCACCGGGTAGCGGGCAGGCCGCGCAAACAGGCCCTGCGCGAGCTGCGGCGGCAAGCTGGGGTGCACGTGGAGTTCACCGCGCAGCAAGCCGTGGTTTTTGGCATGCACGGCGCGCATCGCGTGGCCGGTGTGGTCGGCCATGGTCTGCGCTACACCGTGCAGCGTGTCGATCATGCCGGCCGTGGTCTGGGCCTCGTCATCCTCGGGAGTTTCGAAAGCGGCGTCATAGCGCAACGGATTGACCAGTGTGGGGTCTGACATGGGGGCTCCTGCAGTGCAATGCCTGCAACCCGCCGACATTTTGCGAATGTTGGCGTTTTTCAAGGCGCGGCGCTGTAGGCGCGTGTCGACAGATGCCCGCAGCGGCGGTAGATTTACCTGTCTGGCGCGGCTATGAACCGGCAAGAGAACAAAAATAAAAAAAATTCCGCGCAGACTGTCGATTTGACGGTTTCCCGTTCGTCGTAGAAGTAGATCGACGCATCGACAGGCGATCTTCAATTGCTGCAAAGCTTTCTTACTCACCGAAAGGAGAAACCATGAGCTATATCGACGGATTTATCGTTGCCGTTCCAACGAACAAAAAAGAGGAATACCGCGCGGTGGCCAATCAGGCTGCTGCCATGTTCAGGGAGTTTGGTGCCACACGCACCGTGGAATGCTGGGGCAATGACGTGCCCGACGGCAAGCTGACGGATTTCAAAATGGCGGTGAAGGCTGAAAAAAACGAGACTGTCGTGTTCTCGTGGATCGAATGGCCGTCCAAAGCAGCACGCGACGCCGGCAACGCCAGGTTCATGAGCGACCCGCGGATGAAAGAGATGGGCGAGATGCCCTTCGATGGCAAACGCATGATCTACGGCGGATTTGAAACGATGCTGGACATCCAGTGAGGGTGCGTATTTCCATTTAAACCATTCGTCAAAAAGGAGATCGTCATGCAAGTTCAAGCCTATCTAAACTTCGCCGGCCGCTGCGAGGAAGCGTTGGAGTTCTACAAAACCCGTGCCGGCGCCGAAGTGACCACGTTGATGCGCTGGAGCGACAGCCCTGACCCCGAGATGAAAGCGCCGCCCGGCCGCGACAACAAAATCATGCATGCAGCCTTCAAGATCGGCGAAACCACGCTAATGGCCGATGACGGAATGGGGACGTCCGAAAAAGCGGAGTTCAAAGGCGTTACCCTGGCACTGAGCGCAGCCAGCGACGGCGACACCCGGCGGCTGTTTGACGCACTGGGCAACGGCGGCTCGGTGCAGATGCCGCTGACGAAGACATTCTGGACCTCTTCCTTCGGCATGCTGACCGACAAATTCGGCGTGCCGTGGATGGTGATGACCGAGTCAACACCATGAACGCCCGGCCGCAAGTGAAGTCCGCCACCGACCCCGGCGAAGACCCGCGCGGCGCACCCGACCCGGTGCCACTGTGGACGATCCTCGACAGCACGCCAGAAGGCCGCGGGCGCGACTGGTATTTCAAACTCTTGTACTGAACCTTAAAGTGATCGTTGAACCTGCAGAACAACGATCCAGCGTGCGTTGGCCTGTGGGCCACAAAAGGCACAGCCCTTGAAAGGATGAACCATGACCAAAAACACCATTTGCCTTTGGTACGACAAGGACGCCGAGACTGCTGCGCACTTCTACGCCAAGACCTTTCCAGACAGCGCAGTCTCGGCTGTGCACCACGCGCCAGCCGACTATCCGGGTGGCAAGAAGGGTGATGTGCTGACGGTGGAGTTCACCGTCGCCGGCGTGGCCTGCCTCGGACTCAATGGCGGCACGGCCTTCAAGCACAACGAAGCCTTCTCTTTCCAGATCGCAACCGATGACCAGGAAGAGACTGACCGCTACTGGAACGCGATCGTCGGCAATGGCGGTCAAGAGAGCGCGTGCGGCTGGTGCAAGGACCTGTGGGGCCTTTCCTGGCAGATCACGCCTCGCGTGTTGACCGAGGCGCTTGCCGCCGGCGGCGAGGAAGCCAGGCGCGCTTTCGAGGCCATGATGGAGATGACAAAAATAGATGTCGCTGCCATCACCGCGGCGCGGCGCGGACCATGATCCCGCCGTTCCGGGACGCGTCGATGCAGGAGGACACCGCGGGCGAAGCCATCAAGCAATAGCGTTTATTCCCGTAGAATTTTTGTCAGCGCCTCACCTTGCAGCAGGATCCCTGGATGTCATTGACTCTTTATTACCATCCGCTGTCATCGTTCTGCCACAAAGTGCTGATCGCACTCTACGAAAACGACTGCGAGTTCGAAAAGCGGATCATTGACCTCGGAAACGAAGCGGACCGGGCCAAGTTGCAGGCGATCTGGCCGTTTCAAAAATTCCCCGTCCTTCTCGATCACGTCCGCCACCGCAACGTCGCCGAGTCGACCCTCATCATCGAGTACCTGGATCACTTCTTTGCCGGTAAAAACCTATTGATACCCAACGATTGGGAAAGCGCGCTCGAGGCCCGCCACTGGGACCGCATTTTTGACAACTATGTGCAGGGGCCGATGCAGCAGATTGTCAGTGACCGACTGCGCGGTGCGCGGGGTAATTTGACCAGCGAGCGGGCCACACTGGAGACGGCCTACGGCCTGATTGAGCGTCACATGGCGTCGAGAACCTGGATGGCAGGCGAGCACTTCAGCCTGGCCGATTGCGCTGCCGCACCCGCACTCTTTTATGCCAGCACGGTGCACCCGTTTCCGCTGGCGTACCGCCATCTGGGTGCATATCTGGAACGGCTCCTTGATCGTCCCTCATTTGAGCGAGTCATCGAAGAAGCAAAGCCCTACTTTTCGCTTTACCCGTTTGCGGAGGCCATTCCTGAGCGATTTCGCTAGGAGGCTCAGCGAGTATTTGATTGATGATGGATTTCAGGAGTTGTAGACGCCAAAGCGCGGTCAGCAGCAATCGCGGGTGCCAGCTACACTTCGAAATTTGGCCTCTTTGGCGCCTGGCAGCGCAGATGAAACTTGCTCCTATTTTCATAGCTGTTCGCGCAGGTTTTACCTGGGCCAGCGGCGCTTTTCACCCCGAGAACACCCCTTGCAACCCATCATCTCCATTCGCCAGCTCGGCAAAACCTATGCGTCCGGTTTCCAGGCGCTCAAGTCGGTTGACCTGGACATCCAGCGCGGTGAAATCTTCGCGCTGCTCGGTCCCAATGGCGCCGGCAAGACCACGCTGATCAGCATCATCTGCGGCATCGTCACGCCCAGTTCGGGCACGGTGACGGCCGACGGCCACGACATCGTGCACGACTTCCGTGCCGCGCGAGCGAAGATCGGGCTGGTGCCGCAGGAGCTGTCGACCGACGCGTTCGAGACGGTATGGTCGACCGTCAGCTTCAGCCGCGGACTGTTCGGCAAGCCGGCCAACCCGGCCTACATCGAAAAAGTGCTGCGCGACCTGTCGCTGTGGGACAAGAAAGACAGCAAGATCATGGCGCTGTCGGGCGGCATGAAGCGCCGCGTGCTGATCGCCAAGGCGCTGTCGCACGAGCCGCGCATTTTGTTCCTCGACGAGCCCACCGCGGGTGTTGACGTGGAGCTGCGCAAGGGCATGTGGGACATGGTGCGCAAGTTGCGCACCAACGGCGTCACCATCATTTTGACGACGCACTACATCGAGGAAGCCGAGGAAATGGCCGACCGCATCGGCGTCATCAGCAAGGGCGAGTTGATCCTGGTCGAAGACAAGGCGGTGCTGATGCGCAAGCTCGGCAAAAAGCAGTTGACACTGACCTTGCGCGCGCCGCTGCAGCGCCTTCCCGATGCGCTGGCCGGGCTGCCGCTGGAGCTGGCCGAGGGCGGCCATGCGCTGGTCTACACCTTCGACACGCAGCGGGAAGAGACTGGTATTGCGGCACTCTTGAGGCAACTGGCCGAACTTGGCATCGACTTCAAGGACCTGCATTCGAGCGAGAGTTCGCTGGAAGACATTTTCGTCAGCCTGGTGCACGCCAGCGCCGATGCGCAACAACGCAGCGATGCGAAGGAGGCCGCATGAACTGGCACGCCATCCGCGCGATTTACCGGTTCGAGATGGCGCGCACCTTGCGCACCGTCACGCAGTCGATTGCCGCGCCGGTGATTTCCACCTCGCTGTATTTTGTGGTGTTCGGCGCCGCGATCGGCTCGCGCATGGGAAGCATCGACGGCATCAGCTACGGCGCTTTCATCATTCCCGGTTTGATCATGCTGTCGCTGCTGAACGAAAGCATCTCGAATGCGGCCTTCGGCATCTACATGCCGAAATGGTCGGGCACGATTTACGAGCTGCTGTCGGCACCGGTGTCGCCCGTGGAGGTCGTGATGGGCTACGTCGGCGCCGCGGCGAGCAAGTCGGTCGTACTGGGCCTGTTGATCCTTGTGACGGCGCGCCTGTTCGTACCGTATGAGATCGCGCACCCGTTCTGGATGCTGTGCTTCCTGGTGCTGACCGCACTGACTTTCAGCCTGTTCGGCTTCATCATCGGCCTGTGGGCCGACAATTTCCAGAAGCTGCAGGTGGTGCCGCTGATGGTGATGACGCCGCTGACTTTTCTGGGCGGCGCGTTTTATTCGATCAACATGCTGCCGCCGCTGTGGCAAAAGATCGCGCTCTTCAATCCGGTGGTCTATCTGATCAGCGGATTTCGCTGGAGCTTTTACGGCGTGGCCGATGTCAATATCGGCATCAGCGTAGCCGCGACTATGGGTTTCATGGCGCTGTGCGTGGGCGCGGTGTGGTGGATTTTCCGCACCGGGTGGAAGCTGAAGGCGTGAAGTCGGCGCCTCACGGCTTCGCATCATCCAGTTCGCGCAGCAGGCGCATGCCCACCAGCGTGTAGCGCGTAGCCGGCGAGTTCCAGTTGCGGTAACTGCAGCGCGCGTACAGCGCCCAGGTGTGCCACGATCCGCCACGCCGCACGCGCACGTTGCCTGTCGCCGGCCCCGATGGATCAGCCAGCGGCGAATTCGAATAATAATTTTCATCGTGCCAGTCGGCCGTCCACTCCCACGCGTTGCCCAGCATGTCGTGCAGCCCAAAGCGATTGGGTGCAAAACTGCCGACCGGCGCGGTAAAGGCATGGCCGTCGCTGCCTTGCACCGCGTACGCGCTCCAGCGCTGCCAGACTTTCAAGGCCTCGACATCAAAAGTATTGGCTATTTTTAGCAAGGACTGCGGGCTGCTGCCAGGCCGCTCGCGCTGCGCAGGGCCCGTTGGGGCATCACGGGAAGGGTGGTGAGCGGGGTGATAGCGCGATGTGGAACCCGCACGGCAGGCATATTCCCACTCGGCTTCAGCCGGCAGACGGTAGGTTTTGCCTTCGCGCTGGCTGAGCCAGCGCGCCATCGCAACGGCGTCGTTCCAGGTGACATTGAGCACCGGGTGCGAGTCGTCCTGCGCAAAGCCGGGGTTGCGCCACGAATACTTCGGGTCACGCCCTTCAAACGCATCATCACGAACGGTTTTTGACGGGTCGTAGGCCGCGTTGTAGCCATAGCCGCCGGTTCCGTCGGCGATTGACTCGGACACATAGCCCGACGCGTCCACGAAGCGGCGAAACTGCCCGACCGTGACTTCGTGTTGGCCCAGAAAAAAGTCGCGCGTGATGTGCACGCGGTGCTGCGGCGATTCGTCGGCCAGGTCAAGCAGACGCCCGCGGTCGTATTGCGGAAAACTCAAGCCCAGCATGTCGACCGATTCGCCGTTGCCCATGCGGAACTCACCCGCCGGCACGCGGACAAATTTCATGCCGATCGAGTTTTCGATCACGACCGGCGCCGCGGGTTGATTCGGCGCCACCGAGCAGGCCGCCAGCCACGGCAAGAGTGCCAGCCTCCAGAACCGCATCGGCGTCTGCCCTGCATTGAATGTCGGCATGGCTTCCTCGAAGTGACTGAAAAAAGCAACTTTACCGAAACGCACAAAGCCCGGAATTCCGGCGCCGCACATGCTATCTTGGCGAAGGCGATCTCATCTAGTCACCGCCATGAAAAGCCTGTGCTTGAAAGCCTATCCAGACGCCCTCATGTGGCTGTTTTCGAGAAAGTATCCATGCCCCGCCCCGTCCCCATTCCCATTTCCGGCTCCATCCTGACAATCAAACCCCTCGGTTTTCCATGGGCCACGATCGACCCGTTTTTGTTCTGCGCCTACCACGACGACGCCTACCCCGAAGGCAACGGCGAGATGGGTCCGCGTGCGTCGCTGGCAGGCCGGCAGATCGGCCAGGACTTCAGCCGCAAGGACGGCTGGAGCATGTACCACGGCGAAGGCGTCCCGGGCTTTCCGGGCCACCCGCATCGCGGCTTCGAGACCGTGACGATCGTACGCAAGGGCTTGATCGACCATGCCGATTCGCTGGGTGCCGCAGCGCGCTTTGGCGGCGGCGATGTGCAGTGGGTTACCGCAGGCGGCGGCATCGTGCATTCCGAGATGTTTCCGCTACTCGACACGGCGGCGCCGAATCCGCTGGAGCTGTTTCAGATCTGGCTGAATCTGCCGGCCAAAAACAAGATGGTGCCGGCGCATTTCACGACGTTGTGGTCGGAGGACATTCCACGCCAGGTCGCCACGGATGAGCACGGCTGCACCACCGAGATCGCGATCATCGCGGGCCGGCTTGCGGGCGCACCCGGCAGCGCAGCGCTCGAGCCCCTGGCCCCACCGCCCGATTCCTGGGCGGCGCACCGTGATGCGGACGTCGCGATCTGGACGATACGCATGGCGCCCGGCGCACACTGGACGCTGCCTGCCGCCGCCAGCGAAACCGCGCGGCGCCAGCTGTACTTTTTCAAGGGCGCGTCGGTCTCGGTGGCAGGTCAAGCCATCAACAGCCATGCCGCCATCGAGCTGCGGGCCAGCGCCGACGTGGCGCTCGTCAACAGCGGCCCGGATGTCGCCGAGTTCCTGCTGCTGCAGGGCACGCCGATCGGCGAGCCCGTCGCGCAATACGGCCCGTTCGTGATGAACACGCAGGCCGAGATTGCGCAGGCGATGCAGGACTACCAGCGCACGCAATTCGGCGGCTGGCCCTGGCCCGACGAGGCACCGGTGCATGGCCGCGACCCGGCGCGCTTTGCGCGGCATCCGGGCGGGCGCGAAGAGCGACCGGCGAACTGACCAAGAAACGCTATTGATTTGATAACTGATCGCGCAGGTAATACCTGGGCTATCAGCCTATTTAATTCAAAAAAGTATCATCAAGCAACCCTGGCGCACTGCCCGCCTATTGAACCGTCACATACC
>JANNKV010000013.1:0-12386 GCA_031396485.1 Polaromonas sp.
GTGGCGGATCTGTGCCGCCAGCCGCCCGATAGCGCCTGCCTACAGCACCTTGCTCAGGAACCGGCGCGTGCGCTCTTCCTGCGGACGATCAAAAATATCGGCTGGCGGGCCTTCTTCGAGGATCAGGCCTTCGTCGATAAACAGCACACGGTCAGCCACCTGGCGCGCAAAACCCATTTCGTGGGTGACGATCACCATCGTCATGCCTTCTTCGGCCAGCGCCTGCATCACGGCCAGCACTTCGCCGACCATTTCAGGGTCCAGCGCGGACGTGGGTTCGTCGAACAGCATGATGCGCGGCTGCATCGCCAGCGCCCGGGCAATCGCCGCGCGCTGCTGCTGGCCGCCTGACAGCTGGTTCGGATAGGCGTTGATTTTTTCCAGCAGGCCGACCTTCATCAGCAGTTCGCTGGCGCGAACCTTCGCCTGCGCCGCATCAAGCCCGCGGACCTTGCAGGGCGCGAGCATGATGTTTTCCAGCACCGTCTTGTGCGGGAACAGGTTGAAGCGCTGGAACACCATGCCGATCTCTGCGCGCAGGGCATCCACATCGGTTTTCGGGTCGTGCACCGACACGTCATGCACCAGGACCTCGCCGCTGGATGCGTCCTCGAGCCCGTTCAGGCAGCGCAAGAAAGTGCTTTTGCCGCAACCTGACGGACCGATGACGCAGACCACTTCAGTGGCCTTGACCACGCAGTTGATACCGCGCAGCACCTGGTGGCTGCCGAACTGCTTGGTCAGCTGCTTAACGTGAATCACCCCGTCCATAACGCGCCTCCAGTTTGGTCACGATGTGGGCCAGGCCCAAAGTCAAAATCCAGTACATCAATGAAATGGTCAGGTAGGGCTCCCAATAGCGCGAATAGGCGCCAGCCACCGTGCGGGCGGCATAGGCCAGTTCGGCCAGTCCGATGGCGGACACCAGCGACGAGTCTTTCAGCAGCGCAATGGCGTTGTTGCCCAGCGGCGGCAGCATGCGGCGAAAAGCCTGCGGCAGTACGACGTGGTACATCGTGCGCGGAAACGACATGCCCAGCGAGCGGGACGCTTCGACCTGACCTTTGTCGATCGACTGAATGCCGGCGCGAAAAATCTCGGAAATGTAGGCGCCGGCGTTCAGCGTGAGGGCCACCATGCCGGACAGAAAGGCGCCGTAGTTTTGCTTGATGTTGCGCGCCGCCTCGCCCGAAATCAGCAGACCGTCAGCCTGGTTGATGAACAGCGGCATGACGGCAAAGTGCACCAGCAAAATCTGCACGAACAGCGGCGTGCCGCGAAAAAAACTGACGAACACCGATGCCGGCCAGCGCAGCAGGTATTTGCAAAGCTGTTTGGCGGGTGAATGCCGCGATTCGGCCACGCGCGCCAACCCGACTGCCAGCCCGAGTGCCGTGCCCTGCACGATGCACAGCAGCGTGATCAGGATGGTCATTTGCAAACCGCGCCAGAACAGTTCCGCGTAAACGTAAATGATGTCGGCGCGAAACCAGCCGAACCAGAGGACTTGCTCCATAGATAACTTTTGGTTTTAGAGTTTTAGGGGCTCGCAGAAGACCCCTGCAGGCGGTAAGCCAGAAGGAGGTGTGATACGGGGAATGGTAACGCTTGTCGGGCCGGGCCAAAAGCAGGCCGCGCGTAGCACAGGCCGGCCGGAAGTGCCGTTGGCGTTGAGCTTGTCCAGGCCTAGCGAAGCCTGTCCAGGCGTCGACAGGCCTCGACAGGCTCAGGGAATACGGGCAACACGTCGCCCTGTCAGCCCCATGACGGGGGAGACGTCCTCCGTTCGATCGAAGCTTCTGCTCAAGCCGTCCGAAGCCTGCTGCCAAAAAACGCCATGGTGCGTTCCCAGGCCAGTTTGGCCGCCGCGGCGTCATACCGCGGCGTGGTGTCGTTGTTGAAACCGTGCTGGGTGCCCGGGTACTGATGTGCGGTGTAGCTGCTGCCGGCTGCCTTCAAGGCAGCTTCATAAGCCGGCCAGGCGGCATTGATGCGTTCGTCGACCGCCGCAAAATGAATCAGCAGCGGTGCCTTGACTTTGCCGGCGTCTTCCGCTGGCGGGTGATTGCCGTAAAAAGGCACGGCAGCGTTCAACTCGGGCAAACGAGTGGCCAGCGTATGGGCCATGCCGCCACCGTAGCAAAAACCTACGACACCCAACTTTCCCGAAAAATCGTCGCGGCCTTTCAGGTAAGTCGTGGCAGAAACGAAGTCTTCGGTGGCTTTTTTCTGGTCAAGTTTGCCGAAAAGCTCCCGGGCCTTGTCTTCGTCACCGGGGTAGCCGCCCAGCGGTGTCAGCGCATCCGGCGCGAAGGCGATGTAGTTGTCCAGTGCGATTCGCCGGGCGATGTCTTCAATGTGCGGGTTGAGTCCGCGGTTTTCATGAATCACCAGTACCGCGGGCAGCTTGCCGGTGGCGCCCGCCGGTTTGGCAAGGTAGCCCTTCACGCTGCCCGTGCCGGCAGTCGATGGGTAGGTCACCATCTGGGTAGTGATGCGTTTGTCGTCTTTCGCGATCTGCTGGCCCGCCGCAAAGTCGGGGCTGAGGGCGGCCAGAAGCGCGCCGGCGGTGACGCCCGCTGTAGCGAATTTTTGAGCACGCTCCAGAAAGCCGCGCCGGTCGATGGTGCCGTGGACATAAGCGTCGAAGAGGATCAGCAATTCCTGGTCGAAATCCTGGGCAGTCTTGCGGGTCATCAGGTCGCTCCTTTGAAAAGCGTCAGCATACCGGCGCTGTGGCGGTTTTGCATGGGCAGGGCGCAAGCCCCGCGTGTCTGGGGCGAATCACCTGAAGCGGGTTGTCATTCGTCACCTTTTAGCTATGAAAAACATAGCTGTCTACGCAAGCGATTCGTGGGTTTAAGGCATATTCACCATGAATTTGTGGTCATGCAGGATGTTTCCTGATGTAATACACCCTGCAAGTTGCGCCAGGTGCTTTTCGTCAAAGCACGGCAGCTTCGAAATAGCCCGCAAAACGCGGACTACAGGGACACAAAAAAGAAAGCGGAGGAAGGATTTGAACTTCACGACATTGACGATGACGCTGATTGGCGTTGGGGCGGGTCTGATGGTCGGCGTCTTGCTGGCGAACTGGCAGATGCGGCGCGTGACGCGTGTCGGCTTGCGAATACCTTCCAAATGGCCTCTGGTGTCGCGCGGGCTGGTCACCGCCAGCGAAGCCGAGGTTTGGGAGTGGCTTCGAAGCGCCTTTCACGACCACCTCGTGATGATCAAGACGCCCGTACTGCGCTTCACGATTCCGATGGAAGGCGAGCGCCACAAGAGCCGGGAATGGCTGGAAATGCTTAACGGCGTCTACACCACGTTCACGGTCTGCACGATCGACGGCACCGTCGTCGGTTGTGTCGATGTACCGGGCAAGCGCGGCCTGCCGCAGTCAAACCGGGAAATCAAGGAGGCGCTGCTTTCCGACTGCAACATCTCCTACACCGTGGTGCGCAGCAACAGCCTGCCCAAGGTCGAGGCCATGCGGGCCGCGTTTCTGGGTGAAATCGTGGACGACTTCCTGACGGAACCGCAGCCCGTGTTTGGCGAGGACAGTACCTTTCAGGAAGAAGTGGCCTTGTTTACCAAAGACAAGATGCGCGCCGCCAAGGAAGCCGCGCAGCGCGAGATCAATCAGCAGGCCAAAACGCGCAACTCCGGCTTCAATGGCGACAGCGCGAGCCCGGCGAATGAAGAATCGGGGGCGCCGAGCCGTTTCCCGACGCACTGGCAGGATTCCTTCATCGAGCCGGTTGAGACACGGCCGGCCAAGCGAAAATAAGAAATCGATAGCCAAAACGGAACCCGCGCGACCGTGAGCAGACTGGGCCATACCCGAGACAAGATCTACAAAACCATAGCCCGCCAGTTGCATGGGGTGGTGCCGTGCTGGGTTTGCGGCGAGCACGTGGCACGCGAGGCCGCCACGCTGGAGCATATTCAGCCGCTCAGCCAGGGCGGCAACAGCCATGCAGAAAACCTGGCCATCAGCCACGGGGTCTGCAATGGTCAGCGTCACGCGCTACCACCCCGTACGGGCTGAGCGGGCCCTGGCATGAGTTGCGCTGTCAAGACCCTCCGACAAGTTCAGGGCGAACCGTCAAGCGGCATACATTGAGTTATCCGATGCTCTCAGCTTCTTCCGCCGGCTCGCTGTCTTCAAGCCGGTCGGCCAGAAAGCCGCCGCTCTGGTGCGCCCACAGCCGGGCGTACAGCCCACCGCTGGCCAGCAGTGAACGGTGGTCGCCTTCTTCGACAATGCGGCCCTGGTCCAGCACGATCAGCCGGTCCATCGCGGCAATCGTCGACAGCCGGTGCGCAATCGCAATCACCGTCTTGCCTTTCATCAATTCATTCAGGCTGGTCTGAATGGCAAGTTCAACTTCAGAGTCCAGCGCGCTGGTGGCCTCGTCGAGCAACAGGATCGGTGCGTCTTTCAACATCACCCGTGCAATCGCGATGCGCTGGCGCTGACCGCCCGAGAGCTTCACGCCGCGTTCACCCACATGGGCGTCGAAGCCGGTGCGTCCGCTCGGGTCGGCGAGCTCGGTGATGAAGCGGTCGGCTTCGGCCCGGCCGGCAGCCTGCGCGATCATCGCTTCCGTCGCATCGGGCCGGCTGTAGGCAATGTTGTCGCGCAGCGACCGGTGCAGCAGCGACGTGTCTTGCGTGACCATGCCGATCTGCCGGCGCAGGCTGTCTTGCGTGACGCCTTCAATGTTCTGGCCGTCGATCAGAATGCGGCCACTGTTCAGGTCATAAAAGCGCAGCAGCAGGTTAACCAGCGTCGACTTGCCGGCGCCCGAGCGGCCAATGAGGCCGATTTTTTCGCCCGGCCGCACCACCAGATTCAGGCCATCGATGACCTTGCGGCCGGCGTTGTAGGAAAAGTCGACACTGTCGAAACGCACTTCGCCGCGCGGCACATCCAGCACCCGGGCATCCGGCGCATCGACGATCACCCGCGGACGCGTGAGCGTGTTGATGCCGTCCTGCACGGTGCCGACGTTTTCAAACAGGCCGGTCATCTCCCACATGATCCAGTGCGACATGCCTTGCAGGCGCAGCGCCATCGCCGTGGCCGCTGCCACCGCGCCGGTGCCAACCTGGCCCTGGTCCCACAGCCAGAGCGACGTGCCGGCCATGCCCAGCAACAGGCCCATGCTGAGCGTCTGGTTGACGGTTTCAAAAGCGCTGACGAGCCGCATCTGCTTGTGGCCAATGCTGGTGAATTCCTGCATCGCCGAGCGGGCAAAAGTCGCTTCCCGGCGCGCGTGCGAAAACAGCTTGACGGTCGAAATGTTCGTGTAGGCATCCGTGATGCGCCCGACCATGAGGGAGCGCGCATCGGCCTGCGCCTTGCCTACCGTTCCCAGGCGCGGCACGAAGTAAAACAGCGCGAGCAGGTAAAACGCAAACCACCCGAGAAAGGGCAACATCAGCCGCGTGTCGACCGCGCCGGCCAGAATCGTGATGGTGATGACATAGACCAGCATGGTGACCAGCACGTCAGCCATTACAAAAAGCGTATCGCGCACAGCCAGCGCCGTCTGCATGACTTTCGTGGTCAGGCGCCCGGCGAACTCGTCCTGATAAAACGTCATGCTCTGGCCCAGCATCAGGCGGTGAAACTTCCAGCGCAAGCGCATCGGGAAATTGATCGCCAGCGTCTGGTGCTTGACGATGGTCTGCAGCGCGACTGCGGCAATACTGGCGACAAGAATCACGGCCACCACGGTCAGTGTGGTGCCGTGGTCGGCCCAGAGCCTGCCCGGCTGGGTGACGGCCAGCCAGTCCACCATGCGGCCCAGCGCGGCGAACAGCAAGGCCTCGAAAGCAGCGATCGCCGAAGACAGCAGGGCCATCGCCAGCAAGGCGCCGCGCGCCCCTTCGCTGCAGGCCCAGATGAATGCGACAAAACTTTTTGGGGGCAGGTGCGGTTCGGCTTCCGGAAACGCGGGCAGCAGCCTTTCAAACTTCTTGAATATCGTCATCGGTTTTTCCGGGCCTTACCCCATCAACTCCAGCAGCCGGTCAAGCCCCCCCGAATTGATCGCGACCATGGCCTGATCGCGCACTTTGGGTTTCGCGTGGTAAGCCACCGACAGCCCGGCCACGCCCATCATCGGCAGGTCATTGGCGCCGTCGCCCATCGCAATCGCCTCCACCGGTTTAATGCTCAGCAAGGCGCAGGTTTCCAGCAGCATCTTGCGTTTCTCGTCACCGTCGCAGATATCGCCCCAGGGCTGGTCGACCATTTTTCCGGTCAACTTGCCGCCACGGGTTTCCAGCACGTTCGAGCGCGTGTAGTCGATGCCCAGCTCGTCCCGAATACGGTCGGTAAAAAACGTGAAACCCCCGCTGACCAGCAAAATCTTCAGGCCCGCTGCCTTGCAGGCATGCACCAGTTCGGCGGCACCGGGGTTCAGCTTTAGCCGATGGTGGTAAACCTCATTCATGCTGGCGACACTCACGCCTTCGAGCAGTGCCACGCGGCGGCGCAGGCTGTCCTTGTAGTCGGTGATCTCGCCGCGCATGGCCGCTTCGGTAATTGCGGCGACCTCTGCCTTGCGGCCGGCTGCGTCGGCGATCTCGTCGACACACTCGATGTTGATCAGCGTCGAATCCATGTCGAAGGCGATGAGCTTGAAGTCGCTGAGCTTCAGGGCGGGGATGGCAATGTTGATGACAAGGCCGGGGGATGTCTCAATGGGGGTCATGCAGTAGTGGCTTCATTTTTAGTGGGTTGCCCAAGCGAACGCAGCACATCGCGCACCAGTTGCGCCCGGTCTTTCGGCTCGGGCAGTTCGCGCTCGATGCGCAGCTTGTCGTTGCCAGCCAGCTTGATGTGCCGGTTTTTCTGGATCAGATGCATGATGGCCATCGAGTCGATGGGTGGATCTTTTTTGAAGGTGATGTGCATCACGCCGGGCGCGGCATCGACCTTGACCACGCCGTAGGGCTTGGCAATCACGCGCAGCCGGTGCACGTCGATCAGCGTTTGCGCCTGCGGCGGCATTTTTCCGAAGCGGTCGACCAGTTCTTCGAGCAAAGCGTCGATCTGGTCGGTGGTTTTGGCGGTTGCCAGCTTCTTGTAGAAGCTCAGGCGCAGATGCACGTCGCCGCAGTAGTCGCTCGGCAGCAGGGCCGGTGAATGCAGGTTGATCTCGGTCGTGACATGGAGTGGCGACAACAGATCGGGTTCGCGCCCGGCCTTGAGCGATGCGACGGCTTCGCTGAGCATCTCGTTGTAAAGCTGAAACCCGATCTCGAGCATATTGCCGCTCTGGCTTTCGCCCAGAACTTCGCCAGTGCCCCTGATTTCCAGGTCGTGCATGGCCAGATAAAAGCCGGAACCGAGTTCTTCCATCTGTTGAATCGCCTCCAGCCGCTGGCTGGCGCGCTTGGTCAGGCCTTCAAGATCGGGCACCATCAGGTAGGCGTAGGCCTGGTGGTGGCTGCGGCCGACGCGCCCGCGCAACTGGTGCAACTGAGCCAGGCCGAATTTGTCGGCCCGGCTCATCACGATGGTGTTCGCAGTCGGCACGTCAATGCCGGTTTCAATGATGGTCGAACACAGCAGCAGGTTGTAGCGCTGCGCGATGAAGTCTTTCATCACGCGCTCCAGCTCGCGTTCGGGCATCTGCCCGTGGGCGACGGCGATGCGCGCCTCAGGCAGCAGCTCTTCGAGTTTCTGGCGCCGGTTCTCGATGGTCTCGACCTCGTTGTGCAGAAAGTAGACCTGGCCGCCGCGCTTGAGCTCGCGCAGCACCGCTTCGCGAATCACGCCGTTGCCTTCGGTTCGCACAAAGGTCTTGATGGCCAGCCGGCGTTGCGGCGCGGTCGCAATCACGCTCAGGTCGCGCAGGCCTTCCAGTGCCATGCCCAGCGTACGCGGGATGGGGGTGGCCGTGAGGGTCAGCACATCGACCTCGGCGCGCATGGCTTTCATCACCTCTTTGTGGCGTACGCCGAAGCGGTGTTCCTCGTCAATGATTAGCAGCCCCAGGCGCGAAAACTTCACGTCTGCACTGAGCAGCTTGTGCGTGCCGACGACGATGTCGACACTGCCGTCGGCAATGCCCTTGATGGCGGCGGTGATCTCCTTGCCCGAGCGGAAACGGCTCATCTCGGCGACCTTCACCGGCCATTTGGCGAAACGGTCGCTCAGCGTCTGGAAATGCTGTTCGGCCAGTAGCGTGGTGGGCGCCAGCAGCGCGACCTGCTTGCCGCCGGTGATCGCAATGAAAGCTGCACGCAGGGCAACCTCGGTTTTGCCGAAACCCACGTCGCCGCAGACCAGCCGGTCCATCGGGCGCGGGCTGATCATGTCCTGAATCACCGCATGAATTGCGGCGCGCTGGTCGGCGGTCTCTTCAAAGCCAAAGTCGTTGGCAAACGATTCGTAGTCGTCAGGCGAATAGCGGAAGGCGTGGCCTTCGCGTACGGCGCGGCGCGCGTAGATGTTGAGAAGCTCGGCGGCGGAGTCGCGTACCTGCTCGGCCGCCTTGCGTTTGGCCTTTTCCCACTGGCCACTGCCCAGGCGGTGCAGTGGCGCTTCTTCGGCGCTGACGCCGGTGTAGCGGCTGATCAGGTGCAGCTGGCTGACGGGCACGTAAAGCGTCGCTTTGTCGGCATATTCCAGATGTAAAAACTCCTGCAGCGCTGGCGTTCCGTCTTCGTTTTTGTCATTGCCCAGGTCCAGGTTGACCAGGCCCTTGTAGCGACCGATGCCGTGCCCGCTGTGGACCACCGGGTCGCCGACATTCAGTTCTGAAAGATCCTTGATCAGCGCCTCAACGTCGCTGACCTGTTCCTGTTTCTTGTTGCGCCGGCGGACGGTGGCGCCGGCGGCAAACAGTTCGGTCTCGGTGATGAAATCAAGGCTTTCGCCCGGCCAGCTGAAGCCGGTGTTCAGCGCGGCGGTGGCGATACCGAGTTTCTCGCCGCTGGTCTGAAAATCTTCCAGTGAATCAAACGCCGGTGCGCTAACGCCGCTGGCGCGCAAAAAGTCGAGCAGGCTCTCGCGCCTGCCATCGCTTTCGGCCAGGATCAGCACCCGGTGCGCCGTATTGCGCGCATGGGCCTTGAAGCGCGCCAGCGGATCTTCAGCGCCGCGCACCACGGCCATCTCGTCGATTTTCTGGAAATGGGCGTTGTCTGCGACATCTTCCACGCTGCTCCGAATCGCCAGTTGCGGATAGCTGTTGGCGCGCGCGTAAAACTGTTCGGCACTTAAAAACAGCGACTCGGGCGGCAGCGCCGGGCGGTCGGGTGCGTCGCGCACCAGCCGGTAGCGGTCTTTGGTGTCTTGCCAGAAGCGCTGGAAGGCCGGCTCCAGATCGCCGTGCAGCACCACCGTGGCGTCATTGCCGAGATAGTCGAAAACCGTCGCGGTTTCTTCGAAGAACAGCGGCAGGTAGTACTCGATGCCGGCTGTCGCCACGCCGTTGCCAATATCCTTGTAGATACGGCTTTTGGTCGGATCGCCTTCCAGCAGCTCGCGCCAGCGGTTGCGAAAACGCCCGCGCGCGTCGTCGTCCATCGGAAATTCACGACCCGGCAGCAACCGCACTTCAGGCACCGGGTACAGGCTTCGCTGGCTGTCCGGGTCAAAGGTGCGGATGCTGTCGATCTCGTCGTCAAACAGATCGACGCGAAAGGGCACCAGCGAACCCATCGGGAACAGGTCGATCAGCCCGCCCCGCACCGCGTATTCGCCGGGGCTGACGACCTGCATCACATGGCTGTAGCCGGCCAGCGTGAGCTGCGCTTTCAGGCGTGCTTCATTGAGCTTTTGCTTGACCTTGAACTCAAAGGTGTAGCCCGCCAGAAAGCTGGGCGGCGCCAGACGGTACAGCGCTGTGGTGCTGGGAATGATCACCACGTCGGCGCCAGTGTCCTTGTCGCGCTGCTGGATGCGCCACAGCGTAGCCAGGCGTTCACTGATCAGATCTTGGTGCGGCGAGAAGGTGTCGTAGGGCAGTGTTTCCCAATCCGGGAACAGCGCACAGCGCAGGTCGGGCTCGAAAAACGCAATCTCGTCCATCAGCCGCTGTGCGGTGGTGGCGTCTGACGTGATGATGGCGGTGAGCCTGCCGGCCGCTTTCTCGCGGCGGGCGAGGCGGGCCAGCAACAAGGCATCGGCGGAGCCGGGCGGCTGGGGCAGGGTGTAGCGTTTGCCGGAAACCAGTGAGGGGAGTTGCATCAAGGAATCAGTGCCTAGTGAATCGGTGGGGCCGGGTCCAGAAAAAGGGCGTGGACAAAGCCGAACACCCCAAACCATGTGGAGTGGGGTGTGGCTCGTTAACGGCTGATTTTAGAATCTATGATGAACTTATGACGACAGTGCCCGTAAATTCCCCAGATTCGCCACATTCCCGCTTCTTTGCGCTGATTCCCTGCGCCGGTCAGGGTAGCCGCGCCGGCACACCGCTGGCCAAGCAGTACCAGCCGATTGCCGGAAAGGCGTTGGTGTTGCACACACTGGCGGCATTCGCTGCCGTCGAGCGCCTTGACAAAACCGTGGTGGTGGTTGCCCCCGGCGACCTTTTTTTTGGTCATGCGGCGGCGAACCCGTCGTTTGAAGTGGCCGACTGTGGCGGCGCCAGCCGTGCTGGCAGCGTGTTGAACGGGCTGCTGGCGCTCAAAGCGCGGGGTACGCAAGACCATGACTGGGTGCTGGTGCACGACGCGGCGCGCTGCCTGATCACCCCGTCGCAAATCGACCGGTTGATCGACGCCTGTGCCGGCGATGACGTGGGTGGTTTGCTGGCCCTGAAGTTGCCGGATACGCTCAAGCGCGAGGCTGACGGGCGTGTCGCCGCCACGGTGGACCGAGCCGACAAATGGCTGGCGCAGACGCCGCAGATGTTTCGTTTGGGCGCTTTGGCCGAAGCACTTCACGGGGCCGGCGACAGCACGACCGACGAATCGAGCGCCATCGAAGCGATGGGTCTGCGGCCGAAACTGGTGGCCGGCAGCGCCGAAAATTTCAAGGTGACTTACGCGGAAGATTTCCTGCTGGCCGAGGCGATTTTGCTTGGCCGCAGGGATCGGCTGAACGCCGGCCCCGCCTGATAGCCTGCGAAAGCTTTGCCTCCAACTTCTGAAAGAAAGTCTTGTCAGTGACTGAAGCTCAAACACCGCCCGTGCCCCTGTTCCGCATCGGCCAGGGCTGGGACACCCACGCGCTGGTGCCCGGCCGCAAACTCATCATCGGCGGCGTCGAAATCGCGCACCCCGTGGGCCTGCTCGGCCACTCGGATGCGGACGTGCTGCTGCACGCCATCATCGACGCGCTGCTGGGCGCAGCGGGGCTGGGCGACATCGGCACGCATTTCCCTGACACGAACGAGCAGTTCAAAGGCGCGGACTCGGTGCTGCTTCTGGCCGAAACTGGTCGCCTGCTGGCCGCGCGCGGTCACCGGGTCGGCAACATCGACAGCACCGTGATTGCTGAAGCCCCGAAACTGGCGCCGCACATTCCCGCCATGCGCGTGAAGATTGCCGGCGCACTGGGCATCGATGTGAGCCAGGTGAATGTGAAAGCCAAGACGGCGGAAAAATTGGGCCCGGTCGGGCAGGGGCTGAGCATGGAAGCGCAGGCCATTGTGCTGCTTTACTGAAAGCTGAAGGCGTTGTGATGACCTTGCAAGCGCTCCGCAGTTGCTATTAATTTCATAGCTGCTGGCGGAGGTATTAACTGGGCTAGAGGCGGATTTCATTAAAATTCTGTTGAATAACGGCGCTGGAACGGTTGTCGAAGCGTGCGCGGGCAGGCGCCAGCAGCACTCTCAGCCCCGGCGTAATTTGATGTGCGCCGCCAGCCCGCCCGAGACCGTGTTGGCCAGGCCAAACACACCGCCCATGCGTTCGATGGTTTTCTCGACGATCGCCAGACCCAGACCGGCGCCCGTGGCTGCCGTGCGTGCCGCGTCGCCGCGAAAGAACGGTTTGGTCAGCTTGGCCAGTGCTTCGGGCGCCACGCCCATGCCGTGGTCGCGTACCTTGATCAGCACCCACTGGTCACGGCTTTTGGCGGCGATCTCAACGACGGCAATACCGGTTTCAGGGGTCTTGCCGTAGCGCCGGGCGTTCTCCAGCAAGTTCGAGATAACCCGTAGCAGTTCTACCTCGTCGGCCAGAATACCCATGTCATCCGGAACGTTGACGCTCACGCGCATGTCGTCGTAGTCAGCCACGGCATAAACCGCCGAGGCGATCACGGCATTGAGCGACACCCGCTCCAGGTGTGCAGGCTCCGGTCGGGCGTAATCCAGAAACTTGTCAATGATGGAGTCGAGCTGGCTGATGTCTGAGGCCATGTGGCTGCGCGCATCGGGGTCGGCCACGCTCATCTCGGTTTCCAGCCGCAG
>JANNKV010000318.1:0-10374 GCA_031396485.1 Polaromonas sp.
GTGGAGGCCAGCCACGGCACCTTGAGCGTACGTGACCTGCCGGGGTCGGGGTGTATTTTCTGCATCCGGTTGCCGAGGCAGCTGCTACCGGCTTAGCACACACGACCCGCTGCAGCGCAAGCCATTCAGGTCGCTTGACCGCCGTTCAGCAGCGCCAGCAGCCTGTCAGGATCGACCGGCTTTTCGACGTGGTGATCAAAACCCGCCGCCTGCGATTTTTCGCGGTCTTGCGGCTGGCCGTAGCCGGTCAAGGCAATCAGGGTGGCGCCAGCCGTTGCGGGTAACGCACGAAGTCGCCGGGCCAGCTCGTAGCCATCCATGCCGGGCAGGCCGATGTCGAGCAGAAAAGCCTGTGGTGGATTTGACGTGGCAGCCCGGGCGACGGCCAGCGCATTTTCGGCCGAGTGCACGACTGAAACCGTGTGGCCATCCATCTCGAGCAGCATGGCGACGGTGGTGGCGGCATCGACGTTGTCATCGACCACCATGATGTGCAGGACCTGCACGTTGCCGACACTGCAAGGCGATGGCGATAGCCGCGCGGGTTGTACGGGTTCATGGACCATCAGCGGCAGGTAAACCACAAATTCGCTGCCCCTCCCCGGCCCGTCGCTGCGCGCGGTGACGGTGCCGCCCAGCAAACCGACCAGATTTTTAACCAGCGACAAGCCCAGCCCCAAGCCACCCTGCGATCGGTCCGGCGTGCGCTCGGCCTGCGTGAAAATATCGAAAATATGCGGCAGCAGGCTCTCGCTCATGCCCACGCCGTTGTCGCGCACACGCACTTTGGCATGGCCGCCGTCAATGGCCAGGTCAAGGTGAATTTTTCCGCCCGCCGGCGTGTACTTCGCGGCATTGGCCAGAATATTGGCAAACACCTGCACCAGGCGTACCCGGTCGCCTTCGACATGCAAGGCGTCGCCGGTCACCTGCATGGAGAAATCATGGTTTTGCTTTTCCATCAGCGAGCGCACCTGCTCGACAGCGCTGGCCAGTACATCTTTCAGGTCAAGGGCTTCACGGTCCAGCGTCACCAGCCCCTTGTTGATGCGCGACACATCGAGCAAATCGTCGATCAGGCTGGTCATGTGGTCGGCTTGCCGCACGACAATGGCGCTCATTTCCCGCAGCGTCTTTTGATTGATGCCTGGCCGGCTCAGGATGCCGGCGGCCATGGTGATGGGCGCCAGCGGGTTGCGCAGTTCATGCGCCAGCATGGCCAGAAACTCGTCTTTGCGGCGGTCCACGTCGCGCAGCTTTTCTTCGGCCTGCTTTTGCGCCGTGGCATCACTGAACACGCCCACTTGTCGCACCCAGGCGCCACTCAGATCAATTTGGCAGGTGCTGGCGCTGACGATGTGGCGGATGGAACCATCGGGCAGCTCAATGCGGTACGCGGTGTCGAGCCTGCGGTTTTGCGCCGTGGAGTCAGCGACCTCCTGCCTGACCCGCTCCAGATCAGCAGCCACGATGCGGTTGTAGAAGTCCTCGGCCACATGGCCCTGGGCGCTGGTGAAACCAAATATCTCCCGGGTGCGGGCCGAGCATTCAACCTGGTTGGTGACGACGTTGAAATCGAAGGTACCGAGTTGCGCCACAGCCAGCGCATTTTCCGCGCGCGCCTGGCTGGTGCGCAACTCCTTCACGGCGACATGACGCTCGGTAATGTCACGGAAGAACGCAGCCAGTCCACCGTCGAGCATGGGGTACACCGAGATGCTCAAGGCCGTTTCATGACCATCGGCGAATGTAAAGTCCACCTCAAGGGTGCTTACCGCGCGGCTGGTCATGGCGCGTCGGTAAAGCGCTTCAAGCCCGGTGCCCAGGGCTTCAGGCCAAATGTCCCAAAAGCATTTTTCGATCACCTCATCGGCGGTACGCCTGCCGACGCGCAGCCCTTCGACGTTGATTTGCGTCATGCGCCAGTCGCGGTCCATCACCGCAAACCCTTCGGTCATGGTGTCAAAGATATGCTGGCTCTGGTCGCGTTCGGCACGCAGCTCGGCCTGCGCGCGGGCGCTTTCGACGGCTGACCAGGTGCGCTCGGCGACGTCTTTCACCACATCGATTTCGGCGTCGGTCCATTGATGCGGCTGGGCGTGATGCAGCGCGAGTACCACGGCCAGCACGCCGGACTTGACCAGCGGAACAGCCAGGTCTGCGCGTATGCCGAGTTGGGCAAACGCCTCGGCGTGGCCAGCCGTCCGGGGGTCGAGTGTCACGTCATGGTTGGCCGAGACCTGGCCTGAACGCAAGGCGGCCACATGGTCAGGGCCAAAATCATTGAGCGCGCTGGTCACGCCAGCCATGCTGGCCTGCACGCCGTCAGTCCAGTCGCTGCGGGTAAAGAAAGTGCCCTTCGCATCGTCGATTTCGCAAAACACCACGCGCGACACGCCCAAATGCCTGCCCAGCAATTCACAGGCAGCGGCGGTCACTTCTTCCGGCGTGCCGAGAGGCCGCAGGTGATCAGCGAGTGTCAACTGGAAGGCCTGCCGGGCCTCGGCGGCCTGCAGGCGCTTCAGGTTGTCACTCAAGTCCAGTTGCGCCTGGTGGTGTTCCGTCACATCACTGCCACTGACAAAAATGCCTGACACCTGGCCTTGCGCGTCCCTGATCGGCTGGTAGACGAAGTCCAGATAGCGGTCATGCGGTGAACTGTTCAAAGCCGCATCAGACACAACAAACGAAACCAGCCGGTTGGACGCAACGAATGTTTCGCCCGACTGGTACACGCCGTCCAGGAGTTTCACGAGGCCCTGGGCCTCTACTTCGGGAAGCGCTTGCAGCACCGACTTTCCGACCACGTCGCGGCCCGAAAACAGATACTTGCCTGCGGCGTTGACGATCTCGAACACATGATCCGGCCCCTTCAAGACCATCATGAAGTTGGGGGCCTGCTCGAACATCTGCCTGAGCTGGTCGATGGCAAAGCGGGTGGCCTGCAGCAGCGCCTGGTTTTTGCGTTCCATCAACACGCGCTGCGTGGTCTCCACCGCGATCACTGTCACGCCGCCTACCGTGCCGTCTTCATCCCGCAAGGGCGCGTAGGTGACCGTGAAATAGCGTGACTCCCGCACGCCGGACGGCTCGATCACGTATTCGCGGTCTTCCAGATGAACCGGCCTGCCACTGGCCAGCACCTGCTGATAGATGGGCTGATTGATGTGCCAGACTTCCGGCCAGCAATCGCCCGTGGGCTGGCCCAGGGCAGCCGGGTGGCGCAAACCCAGAATCGGCTGATACGCGTCGTTATAAATCTGGATCAGCTCTGGGCCCCACAGCACCACGCTGGGCAAAGGCGAGTCCAGCACCGTGGTGATGGCAATGCGCAGACTGGCCGGCCATTGATGGCTGGGGCCCAGCGGTGTTTGGGACCAATCGGCCTGGCGAATCGCCTCGGCCATCGCGCCGCCCGCAGGCGGCCAGCTGTCTGAAAAATCAACCAAACGCATGTGCACCGCCTTGAAGCGCCCTGTAAAGACTGTAAGGCACTCTAGCAGAATGACCACAAGGCCATGGGCGCCTGCCGCACAGACTACCGACCGCGTTTTCGCTGGCATCGAAGGCCGAAGTTTGTTGGGCCGCCAAACCCGCAATCCCCGTACTTATAACCAAGTCAAACCACGTCAATCGACCGGCCGGCGCGACGCCGCGGGGCCTGCCAATCCTGCCTGTTCCCTCCTATTCCTGAGCCTCCGGGAACTCGATGCGCAGCGTGGAGCCTCGCCCCGGAATGCTGAGCACGCTCATGGCGCCGCCCAGCGACTCGGCGCGGAACCGCATGCCTGAAAGGCCATGGCGTCCGCGAAGCGAGGCCAGCGCGTCGAAGCCCACCCCGTCGTCCTGCACTTCAACGGCAACATGGCCGGCCACGACGGTCAGCGCCACCGTCACCTTTTTGGCCGACGCGTATTTGCCAATATTTGTCAGCGCTTCCTGCACGAACCGGTAAACCGCGAGCTCGGCTTCTTTTGACAGCTTAAAGCTGGCCATCGACAAATCAACCGGAATGGCCAAACTGACGCTCATGTCCTTGCACAGGTTTTCCAGCGCGACCCTGAGCCCCAGATGTGTCAATGACGACGGCGACAGGTCTTCGATGATGCGGCGCTTCAGGGCGATGCCCTGGTCGAGCGACTGGATGACGCGCGCCAGGCTGACCAGAATTTCTTCATTCTGGCCGGCCTTGTTGCGGGCCCGGGCGATTTCGAGCTTGCTGACCGTCAGCACGGCGCCCAGTTCGTCGTGCAGTTCGCGGGCTACGTTGGCGCGCTCGTCCTCGCGCACCGACTGGAAATACCGCGCCAGCTCGGTGAGCCGGGCGGTACGGCTCTGCACCTCGGATTCCAGGCGCCTGCGCTCTTCGCTGCGTTCCCGGTCCTGGCGCTTGAGTTGCCGCAGGAACAGCAAAAGGCTGATGAGACTGATCAGCGTCAGCGAGCCGACAGCGACCCGGCTCGCCAGCAAGGCGTCGTAAATCGAGACGCGCGCGGCTTGCTGCATGACGGTCGCCTTGCCCAGATGGTCCTGGAGCAGTTCGCGAAGATCTGATACTTCGGCATGCGTCTTCGCGTCGCGGGCCAGCTCACCAGCGGCTGTAACATCGCCGGCACGCGCCAGCTGCAGCGACCGGGCGACCTGAACAAACTTGCGGTCAGTGAATTCGGCGACCTCGCGCGCCGCAGTTTGGCCTTCGGCGCCCTGCCTGACCAGAAAGTCTGTCACCGCAAGCTGTACCCCGGGCAGCTCTTTTTGAGCCGCTTCGAAGCGGCTGACGAACGCGTTTTGCCCTGTCAGGACGAAGCCATATTCGGCGGCCTCCGCGTCCGTCAGCAGCTGAAGCAGCCGCGCCGCCTGCAAGCGCGACTCGGTCAGCGCGATGCCACCGCGCAGCGTGGAAGTGGTTTCGTCATACGTTTCTTCGCTGACCAGAAGCACTGCCGCCGCCAAAAGCACCAGCAGCGGCAAGGCCAGGCGTTTGCGGGCCCACCGGTTGACGAACTCTTTGAGTCTGGGAATCTGGGCGCGCATGGCCCCGTAGTATGCCTAAAGGTCGGCTGAAACGGCGAAGATTGCAGTGCCGCTGACTGCGGGCCTGGCGGCGCCACGGGTGGGTCACCAAGCACTGAAGCACCTCCAAAGGCGTCGTTTTGTTGCGGCGCTATGTACGGCAACGCACAGACCGCTGACTGAGGGCGTTTATATACTTTGTCGGACCTGGACTATTGCTATCCAAAAAAATTCACGCGAAATTGAAGGTGGTGGGGTGATGTGCACACCCAGCCGATGGCCTGCTTGTCGCTTTCAATTTTTAGCGCTTGCCAGTCATTGCACCCACAGCATCATGACTCGCGCGTCGCTTATTGAAAGCAAAGAATGGCAAAAGACGGCTCTTCCCTCTCCAATTTTCAAAATGTGCTGCAAAAGCATGGCCTCAAGGAAGGCCTGGCTTTTTTGAACCAGCGCGTACCGCACCGCTACACGTCGGTTTACCAGCTGGACCATGAGCACCTGCACCGTCTGGCTTTCGTCGATAAATTGGGGAGTTTGAGCCTGGACCTGGCTGAGGTGCCGTTCAAAGACAGCTTTTGCGAACTGGCGGTGCAAGGCGGGCATCTGGTGGTCACCGAATCTGCCACCGACAAGCGAATGGAAGGTCGCCCCAACCCGGCCATGATCGGAAGCTACGTGGGGCTGCCGCTGGCCGCTGCGCCAGGCCATCTCTTCGGCACGCTGTGCCACTATGACTCGCGCGGCTGGCCCCTGAGCGATGAAGAGTTCGAGTTTCTGGAGGAGGCGACGAAAGTGCTTCAGGCCTACCTCGCGCAGACCTGATCGCCGTTCGCAGGAGAACGCGGGCCTGCGAACCGGCGCTGCCGTGAGTCCATTCAGCTCGCTCACTTTTTGATAGCTGCCGACGCATGTATTACTTCGGCTAGACGTTCATTTGACCCATAAATCGACGGGTTAGCGCTGCTGATGGCCGAAAGCTGCGTCGGTCTGCTGCTCGCGAAAAACCGGGCGCGCTTCAGGGCACCTTGTGCCACTACGACACCTGTGCCCACCCGATCGACGACGCGGAACTGGTGTTCCTGGAACAAGCCAGCCAATTGCTGACCCGGTTTTGCCTGCGGCCCGGCATGCCGCTTCATTCGATGGCCACCGCCTGACGGCTTTCCATGAGCGTGTCGGGTGTGTCGGGCGTGTAAAGTCTGCGGCGACGAGCGTGGCGTATTCGCTACTCTTTTAATAGCTGCTGCCGCACTATTTGTCTGGGCTGGTAGCCCATTTGACTTAAAAACGACGCCTTATTCAGGCCTGCGGGCCCTGCAGCGTGTTTCCTGACGCAGGGCATCGCCATTGAAACCCATTTTCACGAGTGAAACGCTGGGTTTGATACGGGCTTTTCCTACACGGAACCATCCAAAAACAGGTATTCTTTGTTGCAGTGCAGCAATTGCTGCTTTATCTGTTCAGGAAGGGGGCCTAAGTGTCCATGTCAATCAGCGAAATTTTCAAAGCAACCCAGCTCACCAAAGGCGGCCGCCTGATGGAGGCGACGCGGGTGATTCAACAGGCGCTCGGCCTGTCCAAAACGGCTAAAACGGCCACCCCGCAGGCAGGCAGGGCGTCACCGCAGACGGCAGGCGCAGCGCGTACCGCGCCGCACAGCTGGTCCGCCGCGCCGGCAGGCGATCAGGCCGTGTCCGACGTTCCGTTTCGCGAGACCGTGAAGCAATCACCCGCGGCACCGGCCAACGAGCCGACCTTCCGCGCGCCGGTTCAGGACCGGGCAACGCCCCAGCCAGCGCCGGTCTTGAAAGAGCAGGCCGACGCCCCCGCGGGAGTCGAGGCGCCGCACGTGGATGCCCCGGCGGCCTCACCAGCCGCCGCACCCAAACCCCGGCCGGCCAGTTTCAACGAGCTGAGTTTTCGCGACGGCGGCACGCCCTATGCCTACCGCCTTTACGTGCCCGGCTCGGATGGCCTTGACGCCACCGCCGATACCGCCGATACCGGGCCCGGTCAACCCGCGCTGCTGCCGCTGGTGGTGCTTCTGCACGGCTGCAAGCAGAACGCGGCTGACTTTGCACTCGGCACCGGCATGAACGAGCTGGCCGAAGACAAAAAATACCTGGTGCTGTACCCGGAGCAATCATCGAACGCCAACAGCATGCGCTGCTGGAACTGGTTCGACGCGGCGCACCAGTCGCGTGACAGCGGCGAGCCGAAAATGATCGCCGCGTTGATCCGCAAGGTGATCAAGACGCACGGCGCGGATCCGTCGCGGGTCTACATCGCCGGGCTGTCGGCCGGCGGCGCGATGGCCGCCATCATGGCCGGGCTCTACCCCGAAATGTTTGCCGCCGTGGGCGTGCATTCGGGCCTGCCGCCAGGAGCGGCCACCGACGTGATCTCCGCCTTTTCAGCGATGCGGCGCGGCGCCAGCAAAGGCAGGGCGGCAGGTGGCAGCGCGAACGATGAGAACGACGAAAACGACGCCTTTGTCATGCCGACGATCGTCTTCCACGGCAGCGCCGACAAGACCGTCAACCCCGACAACGGCGACCAGATCACGGAAGCGGCGCTGGCGGCGTTGAGCAGCGCAGGCATCAAGCTGAAAAAGGTCGAGCAAAGCGAAGACAGCCCTGGCACCAGCAGCGGCCGCCGCGACACCACGCGCACCATCTACCGCGCCGAAGGCGGCAAGCCCTTCGTCGAGCACTGGGCCATCGGTTCGGGCCCGCACGCCTGGTCAGGCGGCGACGCAGCCGGATCGTTCACCGACCCGCACGGGCCGAGCGCGTCGCAGGCGATGGTGGACTTTTTTCTGCAGCACCGGCGCGCGCAAGGGGATTGAGCGCGACTACGCGCGTCCGTATACGCCTCGACCCGATGGGCCGCACCTTGAGAAAACCCTGCGTCAGTGCTAACATTGTGCTTATTTGAAAACGAGGCACATCATGCAGGTCGCCATTCGCACCATGGGCAACTCCAAAGGAGTGCTCATTCCCAAACCCATCCTTGAACAAACGGGGTTGCTCGACGCCGCCGATTTGCAGGTCGTCAACGGCGTGATTGAAATCCGGCCCCTGAAGCGCAATCCGCGCGAAGGTTGGGCCGCCGACAGCGCTCGCCTTGCGCAGCAGGATGGCGACGCGCTGGCATGGCCGGAGTTTGCCAACGAGAACGACGCCACACTTCAATGGTAGGCGGCGCACAGCCGCTAGCTACCGGAGATGTGTGGCTGGTTCAGCTGGACCCGACAGTAGGCAGCGAAATTCAGAAGACACGCCCCTGCGTCGTTATTTCTCCGCTTGAGATGCATCAACATTTGCGCACGGTCATCGTGGCCCCCATGACCACAGGCTCACGCCCCGCGGCGTTTCGGGTCCCGATTACGTTCAAGGGAAAAACCGGCCTGATCTTGCTCGATCAAATCCGCACGCTGGACAAGGTGCGCCTGGTTCGCCGCGAGGGCGCGGTGACGGCCACCACCCTGAAGCGCGCGTTGAGTGTGCTGCAGGCGATGTTCGCGCCGGTGGTTTGAACCCCGGCACGCGCATGTAACCCGTGTGCTCTCAAGGCGCGCGCGGTAGTTGCCCCGGCCGCGCGCCGATACGCTCGGCGGTCCAGCGCAGCAGGTCGAGCCACATCTGGCGCATCTCTGAATCCAGCGGCGTGCGCATGGCGTTGGGCAGTTCGATGGTGACCACCGGCACGCCCTTGTGCACGCCGCCGTAGTTGCCGAGCGAGCCGGGGAAAATGCCGAGTTGGTCGAGGTACAAACGCCCGAGCCGTGACGGCGGCACCGACGGGCCGTCGAAGTCGAGCACGCCGTAGGGCGCGTGAATGCTGACGATCAGATCGGGTTTGAAGCTTTCCATCTGCTGCTGCAAAAATTGTGATTCGGGTTCGGACAGCGGCTTGGGGCCGGGCCAGCGGCGCGGGTCTTTGCCGGTGCGGCGCTGCCAGTAGGCGTCGGCGTCGCGGTCCCAATTCGGCGTCGGGAAATTACGGTTCAGGTCAACGCCGTTGGCATTGACGCGCCGCGGCGGATGCGCCAGCACGCCGTCGGGGTTGAGCACCGGCACGAAGCGCCAGTGCACGGTTTGCGGTGTGTCGACGGGCGCATCGAGGGCCAGGCCGATCCAGTGCAGGGCGACCGCGGCCGAGGAGGGCTCGTCGCCATGAATGGCGCCCACCACCAGCACCCGCAGGTTCGGGTTGAGCGGCTTGACGTCGCGCACCCAGAGCGTCTGCCCCTTGACGGACCTGCCGGCCGAAGGCTGCAGCTTGGCCGCTTCGCAAACGACCATTTTGACGTTCGGGAGCCGGGCCGAAAATTCGGCGCAGGGGCCGGCGGCTTGTGCGCTGGCAGCTATCAACCCGGTAGCAGCGCAGGCAGCCAGGAAAACGCGGGCAGAAAGAAAATGGGGCATGGTTGCCAGTTTAACGAAGCCGGATGAAGCGAAAGGAAGCCTTCAGAAGGCCCTTTCCTGCGCTTGGCCGCGCGGTGCCTTTGCGTGACAAGCGGCGGGCCGGCCTCGCTTCGGTTAAATTCAAGTGATCATGCTGCCAACGCCGACCCGCCGCCAAGCCGGCCAACCCAACTTTTCTGCGCTGGAATTCCGCGCCTCGCTGGCCATGTTTGCCACGGGCGTCACCATCGTCACCGCGCGCACGCCCGAAGGGGCGTTGATTGGTCTCACGGCCAATTCGTTCAATTCGCTGTCGCTGGACCCGCCGCTGGTGCTGTGGAGCCTGGCGCAGGCCGCGGGTTCCATGCCTGCGCTGAGCGCCGGCACGCACTACGCCATCAATGTGCTGGCGGCCGACCAGAAGGCGCTGGCCGAGCGCTTTGCCAGCCGCCGCGACGACCGCTGGGCCGGCGTGGCCTACACCGACGGCGCCAGCGGCGCACCGCTGATCAGCGGCGCGGCAGCGAGTTTCGAATGCTTCAACCGCAGCCGGTACCAGGAAGGTGACCACGTGATTTTTGTCGGCGAGGTCGAACGCTGCAGCCACCAGCCGGGCGCTGCGCCGCTGCTGTTTCACGGCGGCAAGTTTTATACTGAGCATCCTTTGTAGCAGCCCGCAGGAACGCGGATTGACTACCAGGCGAATGCATTTAACGCTATTTTTTTAATAGCTGCATACGCATATTTTATATGGGCTAGAGCCCAATCCGGCCTAAAAATCACCGCAGAACAAAGCAGCGGCGTCGCCACAGGCCGAAGCTGACAAGCCACCGATGAACGCACGCAAAACCCACCTCGACACGCTGGCCATTTCACTGCTGCTGGGCTGCTGCCTGCTGTGGGGCTTTCAGCAGGTGCTGATCAAGGCGACGCTGGCCGAAGTGCCGCC
>JANNKV010000060.1:0-4502 GCA_031396485.1 Polaromonas sp.
GGCGGTGCTGTTCGGTGTGCCCGACAACGAAACGCGATCAAACAAATACGAGATTGCGATTCCGAATCTCGCGTCGTTCTACCTCACGCACGACTGGAACGGCGAGGTCAAGGGCATCAACGACTTCAAGGAACATCCGCCTGTGGCGCCCGTGTTCTGGAGCTTCCGCATCATGGTGGGTGTTGGCCTGTTGATGCTGGCTGTGAGTTGGTTGTGCGTGTGGCAACTCAAACCGTGGAAGCGCGGCGGCGAGGCCAATGGCGGCGATGCGGGTCACGGGCGCTCACTGAAACCCTGGCTGGCGAAAGTACTCGTTGCAATGACCTTCGCAGGCTGGGTGGCGCTGATTGCGGGCTGGTACACGACTGAAATCGGCCGCCAGCCGTGGCTGGTGAGCGGCGTGCTGACGGCGGCCCAGGCTGCGTCGAAGGTTTCTGCCTCGAACATCGCCATCACTCTGGCGCTCTACCTCACGCTGTATGCGGCGCTGATCACGGCCTACATCTCGGTCGTGTTCTATCTGGCGCGCCACCGCAAGCACGCCGACAAACCTTTCGGCGACGGCGACCTCGAAGACCAGCCCAACGTTATCAACTACCCCGAAAAGGAATCGCATCCGGAGGGAGCTCGTGCTTGATCTCGCGCCCGACCTGACGCAGGCAGCCGGCTGGATGCCGATCGTGTTCATGGCGGTGATGGGGCTGGCGATGCTGGCGTACGTGATTCTCGACGGCTATGACCTCGGCGTCGGCGTGCTGATGCGCCGCGCAAGCGACGACGACAAAGACACGATGATCGCCAGCATCGGTCCGTTCTGGGACGCCAACGAAACCTGGCTGGTGCTGGGCGTCGGCATCTTGCTGACGGTGTTTCCGCGCGCGCACGGCGTGATTCTGGGCGCGCTGTATTTGCCGGTGGCGCTGATGCTGATCGGCCTGACGCTGCGCGGCGTGGCGTTCGACTTTCGCGTCAAGGCGAGGGCGGCCCTCAAACCGCTCTGGAACCGGCTCTTTTACATCGGCTCGCTGCTGACGACCTGGTCGCAGGGCTACATGCTGGGCTCGCTGATCACCGGTTTTGAATCGAACGCGTGGACCATCGCATTCAACGCGGTCATCGGTCTGGCGCTGGTGGCGGCCTACTGTTTGCTGGGCGCGGGCTGGCTGATCATCAAGACCGAAGGCGAACTGCAACTGCGCGCTATCCGCTGGGCCAAGGGCAGTCTCTTTTTCACCGTCGCTGGCATAGCCGCCATCTCGCTGGCCACGCCGCTGATCAGCCAGGCGATTTTTGCCAAGTGGTTTTCGTTTCCGTTCATCGTGCTGCTGTTGCCGATTCCCGTGGCCACCGCCGTGCTGTTCGCCGTGATCTGGCGCAGCCTGAATCGCCTGCCGGTGCGACTGGCGCAAGGCAATGAATACGGCGCCTGGGTGCCGTTCGGCGCCACGATGGGTGTGTTTTTGCTGGCGTTCTATGGCCTGGCCTACAGCCTGTTTCCGTGGCTCGTCATCGACAAGCTCAACATCTGGCAAGCCGCGACAGCACCGGCGGCGATGGGTGTGATTCTGGTCGGCGCGGCGGTGGTGCTGCCGATGATCATCGGCTACACGATCTTTGCCTACCGGGTGTTCTGGGGCAAGAGTACGGCGCTTAAATACTGAGTCGAATCATCGGTATGCGCTACTAAAATAATAGCTGCTCGCGCAGGTATTACTTAGGCTAGAGGCCGATTTGATTGATAAACGACACAGTTGCAGCCCGCTTTTGCACGGGTGAAGGCTCGGCAAGTCTGGCCGAAAAGATTGCGCTATGGTTTTGCGTTCTTGCAAAACCGCATCGGCGGCGGTACCGGCTCGCCCCACATGCGTTTCCCCAGCCAGGACAGGTTGCAGGCAACGTCGCCGCGCCCGCCGACCATTTCCGGCTGCGCCAGCGGCACGGCCGGGCTGCGTTTTTCGGCCACCGCGAACGTGAACGTGTAGCTGGGCTCCTGGCCCATGCGCAGGTCGCTGATCAGCACCCGGCCGGCGTCCTCACGCATCGCGTAAAAGCCCTTGCTGAAGGCGCGAAGGCGTTCGACGTCGTTTGCGCCCTTTAACTCGGCGGCCAGCGCGTTGCCGCGCGGGTAGCGGTCAAAGGTGACTTGAGGCGCCTTGTCCAGCAGCGAATAAAAGCCCTCGTGATACGAATCACCCGCCACCGTCACGACGCGCCAGAGCAGGCTGTTGAACGCCGTCGGCGTCACCAGCAGTTGTTCCGCTGCAATGCCCTGCGCCGCCAGCGACGCGCTGGCCACGCGGCTCACCTGCTGCTGCGCCGCCACGCCCCAGGCCAGGTAGGCCGTGCTGAGTGCGAGCCCTACCGCGTTGGCCGTGAGCCCGCGCCGGCTGCCTCGCCCGGCCAGCGCCCAACCGGCGCCAAACAGCAGCGGCAGCGTGTAGAGCGGATCAATGATGAAAACGCTGCCGACGCCGTAGGGATGATTGGTGAACGGCAAGCCGAGCTGCGTGCCGTAAACCGTCATCGCGTCCAGCAACGGATGCGTCACCAGTGCCAGCCACATCGCCAGAGCCCAGCGCCGCCATTGCGACCATTCGCCACTGAGTCGCGCTACCAACGCCGCAAAAGGCAGCGAAAACACCGTCAGCCAGAACAGCGCATGCGTCTCGCCGCGGTGCAGCACCATGTTGCGGATCGGATTGCCATGGTCAATGAGCACGTCCAGGTCAGGCAGTGTGCCGGCCACCGCACCCCACAGCGCAGCCTTCCAGACGGCCGTGCGCCGGCCCATGACGACCACGCTGACGGCGGCGCCTAACGCGATTTGGGAGAGTGAATCCATAGGGGTGGGCCGTTACAAGTCAGGCGCGAAGAGTTGGCATTGGGTCGAGATTAATTGAAATTCGATCTTTCTCGCTATTCGCCCGTTCCAACCCATTCAACCTTGTTGCTACTAAAATAATAGCTGCTTAGGCTTATTTCATCTGGGCTGGAAGGCGATTTTGTCAACAACTCAGGTCAACGCGGCTGAATTCGGCGTTTCTTTGGCCGTCAGCTGTTCCTGTAGCGGGCTGACCCTCAGCCGCCATGCTCCAGCGCAAACGCCGCATGGCGGTCCTGCCCCAGCAGCGCCACCATTTGCGGCAGCGCAGCCTGCAGCTCGGCTTTCAGCGTATGCGGCGGGTTGATGACGAACATGCCGCTGGCCGGCAGGCCGGGGCGAATCACTTCGCCGGCGGTATCTGTCGTTAACTTGCTTGATTTAACCGTTAACGACGCGTTTAACCAGCTTCTGGAAGCTTTCACAGCCAGTGTTTTGAGCTTGCGCGGCAGGTCGTGGGCTTCGGGGCGCGGAATGATGGGATACCAGACGACGTAGGTTCCGGTGGCAAAGCGCTTGACGGCGTCGGCCATGCAGGCGCTGACGCGGGCGTAATCCGTTTTCATTTCGTAGCTGGGGTCGCAAAACACCATGGCCCGGCGCGCCGGCGGCGGCAGGAAGGTTTTCAATGCTTCAAAGCCGTCGTCGCGGCTGACTGCCACCTGGCGACCGACGCCGAGCTGCTCGATATTGCCGGACAGCGACTTGAAATCGGTCGGGTGCAGCTCGAACAGCTTGAGCTTGTCGCGGCCGCTCAGGAATTGCTGCTCGATGAACGGGGAGCCGGGGTAGATTTTCAGGTGCGCCGGGTCGCCTGATTCGGCAAACTGCGGATTCAGGCCGCGCAGCAGGTCGATGTAGTCTTGCAGGGCGGGCGCCCAGGCAAAGGCTGCTTTGGCGCCGACTTTTTTTGTGCCCGCGCCGGATTTCGTGGTCACGGCAGCAGGTGCTGTTGCCGTTGCAGTCGCTATCTTTTTAGTAGCTGCTGGCGCATGTTCTGCTTGGGCTGGAGGCTGATTTGATGCTGAAAGCAGCCTGAAAATGCCATCTTTTGCCTCGCCGCTGGTTTCGGTGTAGTCGCCGTCGAGCCTGTACAGACCCGCGCCCGCATGGGTGTCGATCACGGTCAGGGCCGTGTCTTTTTGGGTCAGATACTTCATCAACGCGATCAGAGTGGTGTGCTTGAGCACGTCGGCGTGGTTGCCGGCATGGAAGGCGTGGCGATAGGAAAACATGGTCTATCGTAACTTCCCGGCTGACCCACGAGCAGGAAAATTGACGCCAGTACCGGAATCTTCATATAATCCAAGGCTCTGCAGCGCCTAGTGGTTCCGCGGCGGAGCACGGCAGGCTACCGGTTCATCTCGATCCAAAAGCCTTCCCGGACCCCACCTAAGAGGTTCTCACCAGAAGAACGCCGACCGTGGAAAAGAACCCATCCAAACCATAATCGAAAGATACTCATGAAAACCTTCAGCGCCAAACCCGCTGACGTGACGCACGAGTGGTTTGTGATTGACGCGACCGACAAGGTCCTCGGACGAGTAGCCAGCGAAGTTGCTCTCCGTTTGCGCGGCAAACACAAGGCCATTTATACGCCTCACGTCGACACCGGTGACTT
>JANNKV010000323.1:0-7420 GCA_031396485.1 Polaromonas sp.
CAGGTCTGTCGTGAAATTCAGCGTGTCGGTTACGGCCAGGAAATAGCGGACATTTGTCATGGCCCACCGCATAGACGATACCAGTGGCAAGTGGGTCAGCTAGATGCTTGCCAATAAGTGAAACTCAGCCCTGGAGGCAGCCGAGCTGGCGTGTTGCGTGGCGTGTTGCGTGGCACACGATGGCAAGTACCTGTTGCGCGATCATCAGCCTCGCCACGCATGCGCCACAGCACAATGGGGCAACGCGAGGTCGACCAAAATCCAAGGCGGGGAACGAGTGGAGAATCTACCATGTCCTTTTCCTCCCTGTCCCGTCGGAACCTGCTGTCGGCGACTGCTACTTGCTTCATGCGAATCCAGATTCCAGCCAAAACCATGCTGGCGCTGATGTTGTATGCAGGTCTGTCCTACCCAACTGTGGCGGGTGGCGCTGAGCTCAATGCTGTCAGCAAGGCCGAGATCGAGGACCTCCTGAAGCGCCTCGAGGTATCGAATTGTCGGTTTCAACGCAATGGATCCTGGTACATGGCGGCGCAGGCGCGCACCCATCTTGCCAAGAAATACCAGTATTTTCTCGATAAGCAATTGCTAGGTTCGGCGGAAGATTTCGTTTCTGGCTGCGCTACAAAAAGCAGCATGACCGGAAAGGTGTATTGGGTTCAATGCGGCGCACAAGAGCCGGTGCGCAGTGCCGCCTGGATGGCAACCCAGCTGCTTGAAGTGCGCGCATCAGCCAAACGGAAAACGTCCTCCAAAGCGCGTGACAACATGACGATTGCGTGACATTGGCATGACATTCACCCTGCGAATCTGTTCGAGCATGTTCAGTCTTTGCATAAACGCCTGGTCGTTGACAAGCTGGCCGAGATTCGTCTCTGGCTGTTGCGCCGGATTGTCAGCTTTCGCCCTGCTCGCACTGGGTGGCTGTAGCAGTCTGCCGGTGGTGGATCGCGGCGGTATCGCCAGTCAGGCCATACCGTCTGACGGGCGTACTGTGTTGGCACGTATCGCCACCATCGGTCAACCGACGCCCGAAACTAGTGGCTTCAGGCTGCTGCCGTTGGGAACATTTGCGCTCGACGCCAGAGTTCAGCTGTCCCAACGAGCCCAAGCTACGCTGGATGTGCAGTACTTCCACTTCGCGAACGACGACACTGGCCGATGGCTGCTCCGGCAACTGCGCGATGCTGCTGAACGCGGAGTGCGTGTTCGCCTGCTGATTGATGACATCTACACCGCAGGCGCAGACGAGTTGTTTCTTGGGTTTTCTGCCCACCCCAATGTAGAGGTGCGCCTGTTCAACCCTTTTATTCAGGCCCGAGGCTCTGGACCTGTGGGGCGCTTTTTAGCCGCTCCTTTGGATTGGGGCCGCATCAATCACCGCATGCACAACAAGATGTTTATCGCCGATGGCGCATGGGCAGTTATCGGAGGGCGCAATATTGCCGACGAGTACTTTTTGCGAAAGGAGTCAAATAACTTCATTGACGTGGACGCGTTGGTCGTTGGCCAAGTGCTTCCTTCTCTGCAGGCGCTATTTGATCGCTACTGGAATAGTGACATCGTGTATCCATTGCAAGCTATTGTTCGGACGGAGCGAACCGTTGCGCAAAGACTGGCGAGTTTTGACGAAGCCACCTCCGCGACACCCAAGCCTCGGTCGGTGCCACTTCTAGACCGGGATGTGCTTGGATACGGGCCAATTGGCCCCGATCTCGATGCTGGCGCATTGCAGCTGATCTGGGCCTCTGCCTATGTGTTTGCTGACCATCCTGACAAGCCCTTTGATGGAGCCGTTGGCGGTGAATTACTTGAAACCAGCGTTACCTACAACGTGTTCGATGCCATCAATATGGCCAAGCAGGAGGTTGTCATCTCGTCGCCTTACTTTGTGCCTGGTAAAGACGGAATGAAGCTGTTCACCGATTTGCGCAATCGAAATGTGCAGGTCAGTGTGCTGACCAATTCACTTGCATCTACTGATGAGCCCATCGTTCATCTTGCTTATTCGCGCTACCGAAAAGGCTTGTTAAAAATGGGTGTGGGGCTATACGAATTGAGCCAAAAACGGTTGAAAGAAAACATGCAAATGCTATTGATGAGCAAAACCCTGGGGCGCTTGCATTCAAAGGCTGTCGTGATTGACAAACGTGTGTCGTACCTGGGCTCAATGAACCTAAGCCCACGCTCTGCAACCATCAACACTGAATTCGGAGCAGTAGTCGACAGTCCGCAGTTGGCGAAAGAGCTTTTTCAACTCATAGAAATTGACCGCGTGCACAGTGCCTACCGTGTTCAACTGCGCGCCGATGGTGGTCTCGAATGGGTTGCACCTGACAGCAGCGGCAAAATAGCAATCGCTGTTGAGCCTGATTCATCTTGGTGGAACCGCTGGCTAGGTACATTTTTAGAACCGTTTACACCCGAAGATAACTTATAGGATGCCCGCGCCTGGAGAACCAGTCACTCAGGACGGCATGGCAACCGGCGCGCGACCCCAATCGTGCGCCGCGAGTGCGTCAACCACCAACTGCTGGTTGGTCGAGACCGGCCGCTCGGCCTGCACATACACACCGACACTGCGCACGATCGGGAAGTCGGCGGTCAGCACATAAGCCAGGTTTGCCGCCCGCGCAATCGACAGCGGCATGAAGGCAACACCGAAGTCCGCGCGCACGAAGGTCTGGATCCAGTCCTCGCGCTCCGACTGATGCACCACTTCAAGGGCGATGCCGCGCTCACCCAGAAGACGACCGATGTAGGTCGAGAACTCGCACAACACGCGTTCGCAGTAGGGCTCGCGGTGGAGCTCTGCCATCTCGATATGGCTGCGGCCGCAGAACCGATGCTTGCCGCCGACCGCCACCACATAATCCTCGCTGAAAAGCGGCGTGGCCTTGAAGCGCTTCGGGATCTCGTAGGCTGAACACATGATGCCCAGATCGATGTCGCCCCGATCGAGCGAGTCCGTCAACGATTCGAAACTGCCTTCGCAAAAGCGAAGCTCGATCGTGCTTGGCCCGTGCTGGCTCGCCAAGAAGCCGGGCAATAGCTGCTCGAAATCGATCGTGCACATCACGCCCACGCGCACCACTTCCTTTTGCTCGCGCGTGAAACGGCGCGCCAGTTCGCGGGTCTGGTTCGCACTGTCGTAGATCTGACGGAAATTGGGCAACATGACACGGCCCAGTTCGGTGAGTTGCACGGCATTCTTGGTTCGGTCGAAAAGCCGCCCGCCCACGGTCTCCTCGAGCCGCTGGATCGCCTTGGTCAGCGCCGGTTGCGAGATGAAGGAACGTTCCGACGCGCGCGTGAAATTCAGCGTGTCGGCTACGGCCAGGAAGTAGCGGATTTGGTAGAGCTCCATAGTCTGCCTTGGTCTTGTTGCCAGCTTGAAAATTACACCGGGACCGATAACCCATGCTTATCGTGCCATGAATTCTTGTCATTTCCTATGACCGCGCTGCCTGCCTAAGATGGCCAAGATCGAGCGAGCCGATCTTAATTTTGATGGAACCTGCCCATAAATGCCAGTTCAGGCTCGGCGATTACAAGGGGGCACCTGCAAAGGTGACTTCGTTCTCGAAACACACTCACTGTCTATTTGGAGCCGACCGCATGAAAACCTCTCACACCGCCAGCCTGTTTGTAGCCTCGTTGCTGCTGTCTTTCGCCGGGGCCGTTCATGCCCAGGGCGCCGGACTCACTCGCGAGATGGTAAAGATGGATCGTGACACTTTCCTGTCCATGTTCAACTGGAACGAAATCACCAGCCAATGGGTACTCAAGTCCGGCATGATGCCTCCACAAGGGGTGAAGTCGCGCGACGAAGTCATCGCCATGCGCGACGAGTTCCTTTCCATGAACGTCTGGAACGAAAACACCTCTGACTTCGAGCCCATCAAGGGGGGCAAGCCGCGCAACATGAGCAACTTGAGTCGCGAACAAGTCCAGCGTGAGGCGACGATGTTCCTCATGATGTACCGCTTCGACGAGAACAGCAGCAAGTGGGTCAGCAAGCTCGGCAAGCGCGGCTAAGAAGCGGGGTACCGTGCTTGCCTGCGTCAACCGCGGCAAGCACCGTCCTGCAAACCCTGGAGTCCTGATTGATGAAAACGCTGATCCTTTCCGCTGTGGCCGCCGCCTCCCTCCTGACCACGGGCGCCATGGCGCAATCGCCCGCAGGTGCAGGCACGCCGGTTGATCCGTCTGCCTTCGTCGACCAGTTCGAGGCCACGTTTGGCAAGTTCGAAGGCTACCGGCGGTCTGGCGCCAAGGGAATTTGTGCCATGGGCGAATTCGTCGGCACCCCGGATGCCCGCGCCCTGTCAACCGCCTCTGCCTTTAGCGGCAAGGCGGTGCCCGTGGTGGTGCGCTTCTCGGTGGGCGGCGCCAACCCTAAAGCCCCGGACAACGCCAGGACCCAGCGCAACCTGGCGCTTCAGTTCGATCTGCCTGGCGGCGAGAAATGGCAGATGGGCAATATTTCAGCGCCGGTTTTTGGCGCCTCGTCGCCGCAGCAGTTCATCGCATTGATCGCCTCGCGCCAGCCTGACCCCGCCACCAAGGCCGCCGATCCGGCCAAGGTCAAGGCCTTCAACGACGCCAACCCCGAAGTGCTGCTGCTGGGAAAACACTTGGCGTCGCAGCCCGTACCGGCCAGTTTTGGCAGCATCAACTACTGGGGGGTGAATGGCTATGGCTTCGTCAACGCCAGCGGTAACAAGCAATTCGGCAAGTGGATTTTTGAGCCCGCAGGTGGCCTTCAAGGCCTCACCGACGACGAAGCCAAGGCCAAGGGTGCGAGCTTTCTGTTCGACGACCTGCGCCAGCGTGTGAAGGACGGCAAAGTGGCCTTCAACTTCAATCTGGAGCTGGCACAGTCGGGCGACAAGATCGACAGCGCCACGGTTCCATTGCCGGAGGGTCGCAAGAAAGTCACGTTGGGCACGCTGAAGGTCACGTCGGTGTCGCAAGATTCCGCCGGCCCTTGCCTGGGCATCACCTTCAACCCCCTGGTCATGCCCAAGGGCGTGGAGGCGTCGGCTGACCCGATGCTGGCAGGACGGGCTGCACCTTACGCCATTTCGCTGGGCCGTCGCTTGACTGAAGGCGCGAAGCAGCAATAGGGGCAACTACGCTTCGGTAGGTGGCTAAAACCGGTTGCCAGTTGTGCAACGGGGTCTGCAGGTAGTCCTCCAGGCTCGGCATCATGGACGAGGAACGCCGCGCACTTTGCTGCGCACGTTCCGTGATGGTGCCGGCTGGAAAACGCCGTGGCATCTCAGCACCTCACGCCAGATCAGAAAGTACCGGCATGCGCGGCATCACCATGATTCGGCTCGCCGATGGATGCGCGGGGTTTGTGCTGCGTTATCAATGAAAAGTGGTTCCAGCCCATATGAAACATGCGCAGCCAGCTATTGATCTGGTAGCGCCTTGGCAACCGTACTGTCAAGCCACGGCATTTGTTCTCTGCCGTCTTGGCGCTACCCGAGCGGTTTGAGGTGCTTGCCTGGCATGCAGGGCAAGCTTTTCGACATTCACTAAAACGCTCTCGTTTTGATAGCTGCTTGCGCACGATCCACGTGGGCTAAAGGCCGATTTCATCATATATAAATCGAACTACCCTCGCCACAACGGGTGCATGACTTCATTGGGCCGATTCTGGATGGCCTGGGTCAGGGCCGGCTGCGATACGAAGGAACGCTCTGACGCCCGCGTGAAGTTCAGCGTGTCGGCGACGGCCAGGACATAGCGGCTCTGGTAGAGCTCCCTACGCCGCTGCGTCGTGGACAGCGGCCAAACCTTGGAAGGATTGAACGCCGACGCCATAACCGGCACTGATCGGTCGATGAATTCTTTTGATTTCTCTAAGCGACCGATGCTGCCTACGCTTGCCTTCGTTGTCGAGCAATCCATGAACACACACCCATCCACCGTCAAGACCATGGTGATCGCCGGCGGCGGCTTTGCCGGCACGACGCTGGCGCGTTCCCTGGAAGGCCGCGTGCCCGCGGGCTGGCAGGTCGTGCTGCTGAGCGAAGAGAGCTACACCACTTTCAATCCGATGCTGGCCGAAGTGGTCGGAGCGGCCGTGTTTCCGGAGCATGTGATCGCGCCGATCAGGGAGATGGTGCCCGCGACGCGGTTCATCATGGGCCGCCTCCAGCGGGTCGACAGCGCCAGGCAGGTTCTGGTCTGCTTGACACTGGCGGGACCGCTTGAGATCGCCTTCGACCATCTGGTGCTGGCCTTCGGCCAACGCGCCAACCTGACGATCATCCCGGGCCTGGCCCATCACGCGCTGCCGCTCAAGCTCGTTGGTGACGCGATGCACATCCGCAACCGCCTGCTGCAGCGGCTGGCCCACATCGAGCTGATCAGGGACGAGCCGCAACGGCGCTCGCTGGGCCACTTCGTCGTCATCGGCGGGGGCTTCTCGGGTGTGGAAGTTGCGGGTGCCGTGGCTGACTTCATCCGCAGCGCCCACCGCCACTATCGCCGCGTCAAGGCCGCCGAACTGCAGGTCACTCTGCTGCACGACATGGACCGCCTGCTGCCGGAACTGCCGGCCCGGCTGGGCGAGGTGGCCGCGCGGTCGCTGCGCCAGCGCGGTGTCGATGTGCGCCTGGGCGCACGCGCCGCGGCTATCGACGCAAACGGCGTCGACCTGGTCGACGGCACCCGCCTGGCGGCTGGCACCGTCGTCTGCACGATCGGTGCCCGCAGCAATCCGCTGGTCGATCACCTTGCCTTGACCACGCTGCGCGGCCGCATCGTGACCGAGCCCGACGGCCAGGTCGCAGGTCGGCCCGGGCTGTGGGCCCTGGGCGATTGCGCGGCCACCGTCAACGCCGCCGATGGACAGACCAGCCCGCCGACCGCGCAATTCGCGGTCGCGCAGGCCAAGCAGATGGCTCGCAATCTCGTCGCGCACATCGAAGGGCGCGCCACCTGCGCCTTCCGCCACCGGTCAAAAGGAATGATGGCCACGACCGGGCACCACAAGGGCGTGGCTCAACTGTTGGGCGTGCCCTTGACCGGCCTGCCCGCCTGGCTGGTGTGGCGCGCCTATTACCTGATGCGCATGCCCACATTGGGTCGCAAGGTACGCATCTGGGTGGAATGGACCTGGAGCCTGTTCTTCCCGGTCGATATCACCCACTTGCGCTTCACCCGCACCGCCGATGTCGACGCGCCGATCGCGGAGCTGGCGCCCGCCGCCCCTGTCCACCAGCCGCAACCCTAGGAGCACTTCATCATGTTCATCGGCAAAACCGCCCTCGTCACCGGCTCGACCTCGGGCATCGGCCTGGGCATTGCGCGCACCCTTGCCGCGCAAGGCGCCAACGTCGTTCTCAACGGCTTCGGCGAGCGCGGCGACATCGATCGACTCACGGACGAACTCGCCGAGTGC
>JANNKV010000083.1:0-6845 GCA_031396485.1 Polaromonas sp.
GGCCTGGGTGCCGTGTCGCACCTGTGCGGCCTGCTGTTCATGAGCCAGATCGGCGTTGAGCTGACGACCGTTCCCTACAAGGGCACCGGCCCGGCGATGAATGACTTGCTCGGCGGCCAGGTTGACCTGCTGTGCGACCAGACCACGCAAACCGTACCGATGATCAAGGAAAACCGCGTCAAGGTTTTCGGCGTCACGTCCACGACCCGCCTGGCCGCACTGCCGAATGTGCCCACGCTGGCCGAGCAGGGCCTGAAGGGTTTTGAAGTCAAGGTCTGGCACGGCATGTACGTGCCAAAAGGCACGCCCGCCCCGGTGCTGGAAAAGATCAACTCCGCCATGCGCGCGGCGATGCAAGACCCGATGGTCAAGCAGCGCCTGGCCGATCTGAGTTCAGACGTTCCATCGGCTGACAAGATGACGCCTGTGGGCCTGAAGACCCATCTGGAAGCCGAAATCGCCAAGTGGGGCCCGGTGATCAAGAAAGCGGGCGTTTACGCTGATTGAACATGATTTATTGACCAAATAGGCCGCTAGCCCAGGTAAATCCTGCGCAAGCAGCTACAAAAGTAATAGCAAGAAAAAGCGCGCCACTGGCGCGCTTTTTCTTTGGCGTCGTCGCTTGTTGATTTTCGTTTTCCGTATCGTTTGCGGGAAATCGACTGCGACGAATCAACCGCCATGGATCAGAGGCACGGCAGTGCGCCAGCCATCCACCTGTTGAGCCACCTGTTGAGTCATGCTTGTCTGCGGCCGGCCGGAAGGCGCTGCATGCGACGTGAGCCGCCACAAAACGCTACCAAAAAAGCTACCGTGAACCGACTACGCAGGTGTAGAGTGGCGCTCTGTTGGCTCGGGAGGAAAGGCGTCGCACGGCGCAGTTCAGGAGGTAACAACAAGCATGACAAACAGCCTGCGCGATTCATCGAATGCCGCACGTGTTTCGCTTGCCGCCAGTGTGACCAGTGTCGCCCGTTGTCTGTGGGTAGACCTGACGCGGGAAGCCGGAACTGCGCTGGCCGGGACGCTTGACAGCGCACTGGACCTGCGGACGCTGCGCGATCCCGCACATATTCCCGAAGCCATTCGCAGCCATAGCCCGCGGTTTGTCTGCTTTGAGTTCGACCTGCCCGATGCACCCGGCCTGATCGCGCTGGCGCACACCCGGCGTCATCACCCGAGGTTGCCCGTGTTGATGCTTACCGCCTTTCATTCCGAAGCCGTGGCGCTGTGGGCCTTGCGCTTGCGGGTCTGGGACGTGCTCGTCAAGCCGGTTGCGGGCGCGCAACTCATGCGGCACCTTGCCGCGCTCGTTGAAGCGACGCATCAAGCGGTAACAGAACCGGCCTTCAAGTCTGCAATGGTTTCACCCCCCTTGCCAGCGCTGCCGCCCCTACCGCTTTCATCGCTTCTACCGGATGCCACGCACGCCCGGATAGTTCACCCTGCCGCTGGCGACCAGGCTAGAACGCAAGCCGCGACCGACCACGTCGCGGCGCAATTTTTCAGCAAAATTACGCTGGACCACGTCGCCGCGCTGTGCCGGCTCAGCCCCTCGCAGTTCTGCCGCGTTTTCAGGCAGGAGCACGGCAGGAGCTTCGGCCAGTACCTGCTGCAATACCGCATCGAGCGGGCCTGCGAAAGCCTGGCCCATCCGGGCGCATTGGCCAAGGAAGTTGCCTATTCCGTCGGGTTCAACGACCTGTCCTATTTCACCTGGGCCTTCAAGCGCCAGGTGGGCGTCTGTCCGAGCCACTATCACGCTGCTCACGCAGTTCACGTGTTTCCTCAGGCAGATCCAGCGAGCCGGGCGGGCGCAGGATCGTCCTAACGCTTGGCAGGATAGTCCTAACGCCATGAACCCGGGGCACGCTAGCCTTCACTGCGGAGTTGCCCGCAGGCCGGACTGGAAGAGACTGCCCCGACAGCTCTAACCGGCTTCTGGCGGGCGGCTTCGCGCATGTGAGCATGTGAAGTTGCATGACACGGCTTCCGACTTTGAGCTTTCAACTTCCCTTCAACCCCCAAAAACAAGGAGAACGCTATGGATCGCCGAATGGTTTTTACAGGTTTGACCCTGGCTGCCGCTTCGTTCGGCATGGCGCCCATCCCCGCGTGGGCCAAAGATGAGAACGAGCACGATCATGACGACGGCGGGGCCCGCTCCAGCGTAACGGTCTCCTTCGGTGCGGGGCTCAATACCGCGCAACCGGGAAACGCCGTCAACCACCATGTGCTGCCAGGCGTGATCAAGGTGAAAAAGGGTGGCGTGGTGAACTTCGTCGTTGCGGGCTTCCACCAGATCATTGTTTTTCAGCCCGGGGTGGTGACGGGGCAGATTGTGGTGCCCGCAACCGGTTTGTTCATCTTCAATCCGCTGCCACCAAGCTCGCTTCCGACGCTTTACGTGGGACTGCGTACAGCGGGCGGGCCACCTCCGGGCACGCCGGCGACGGCCGAGCCGTCAAACGCCTCGAACCGGGTCGAGTCGGTATCGTTCCCGACGGCGGGTGACTACCTGGTGATATGCAACGTGGTTCCGCACTATCGGGACGGGATGATTGCCACGGTCAAGGTGCGTTGAGCCAGTAAGCGGTGTCGCCCGACGCAGCAGGCCCGGCAGCCTGCACGCTGAAGTCATGCGGCTTGCGCCCGATCATGGTTTTAAGAGCTGGCTCCCAGGGGTCTGGCTAAGCCGGGTTTGCCACGATGCCATCACCAGTTGTTGCGCAACTCCCGCAATTTGGCAAACACCGCTCTCGCATCAGGCGCGTCCTGCAGCTCGGGAAATTTCTCGCGCAGTCTGGCGATCAGGCTAGGGCTGCTCAGGCGCAAAAAGGTGTTGATCAGCTTTTCCTCGGCCATCGTGGTGACGGCCGATTGCGCCGGGTCGTGGCTGGTCACGCCGGGTAGCCGGTCTTTGGCAGCGGCGTTGTCGGGCTCCTGCGCCAGCGTGAACCTCAAGTTGTTCTCGATGTAGTCGTGGCCGGGGTACACCCGCGTGTTGTCGGGTAGCCGCGCCAGCTGCTCGGCAAACGTCGTGTACAGGGCGTTGACGTCGCCGCCGTTGTGCACGTTGCCAGCACCCGCGTTGAACAGCGTGTCGCCAGAAAACAGCGCCGGCTGGTCGGTGTGCGAGCGCAGGCAGATGTGGCACAGCGTGTGGCCGGGCGTGTCCAGGCATTCCAGCTCGACTGTCTTGCCGACCTTGATCACGTCGCCGGCCTGCACGCCGCGATCCATGCCCGCAATCTTGCCCGCCGCCCTGTGGTGCGCAATCACCTTGGCGCCGGTGGCGGCCACCACAGCGGCATTGCCGCCGGTGTGGTCGTGGTGCTCATGCGTATTCAGAATCTGCGTGATCTCCCACCCCTTGGCTTTCGCTGCGGCCAGGCACTTCTGGTGGTCCAGCGGGTCAATCGCCAGCGCCTCCCCGGTCTCGGGGCAGGCGATCAGGTAGTTGAAATTGCGGTAGGCATTCGCGGTCCAGATGCGTTCGACGATCATGCGGGTCTCCTTGATTCCGTTCGCCCTGAGCTTGTCGAAGGGTCCACTCGAGCGGGCGTGGTGCGGGTAGAAAAGCCTTGGGCTTGGGCTGCATTGTAGAAGTCCAGAGCCGAACCAAGCGTTGGTCTGGCAGGTTGCCAACCATGGACTGCTGGCATGCAATTTATAAGCGTTTTATGCCTCTAGCCCAGGTATTACGTGCGCAAGCAGCTATCAAAATAGTAGCGTATTGTTTTGCTGGAAAGGCTTTGCGCTGGCCAATATCTGGCAACGAAAACACCCACCGCTATCACTTGCCGACAGGCTGCTCCGTCTTCGGCCGGTAGGCGCACCACGGCGCCACCGCGCACTGCCAGCACAGCGGCGTGCGCGCCATGCACACATAGCGGCCGTGCAAGATCAGCCAGTGGTGCGCGTCGACCAGGTACTCGGCCGGAATGCGTTTGAGCAGCTTCATCTCGACTTCCAGCGGCGTCTTGCCCGGCGCCAGACCGGTGCGGTTGCCCATGCGAAAGATATGCGTATCAACCGCCATCGTCGCCTCGCCAAAGGCGGAGTTCAACACCACATTGGCTGTCTTGCGGCCCACGCCGGGCAGCGCCTCCAGCGCCTCACGCGTGCGCGGCACGTTGCCGCCGTGTTGCTCGACCAGCATGCGGCAGGTCTGCAGCAGGTTGTTGGCCTTGCTGTGATACAGCCCGATGGTCTTGATGTATGACTCGAGCTTGTCCAGGCCCAAGTCAAGAATCGCCTGCGGCGTGTTTGCCACGGGGAAGAGCTTGCGTGTCGCCTTGTTCACGCTCACATCGGTGGCCTGCGCGCTCAGCAGCACGGCCGTCAGCAACTCGAACACGCTGGTGTATTCAAGCTCGGTCACCGGCATCGGGTTGGCGGCTTTGAGCGTGGCGAAGAAGGGGGCGATGTAGGCGGTTTTCATGCCGCAAGTTTATGAGTTCGGCAGATCCACCATGAATTTTTCAGCCTGCGCCAGCATGCCCGCGCGAATCGACTTGAACACGCGCTGCGGAAACCCCGCTGGAAGCATCGCGGCTGCACGCTCCAGCGCATCAGGCACGCGTTGCACCAACGCCAGCATCTGGTCAAACGCACCCGGCACGCCGCTTTGCTGCGCCAGTGTTTGCCAGTGGCGCGTGGTGATTTCGTGCAGATGGTAGTGAGGATTCTTGCTGCGCACGGCCATCGCCAGCTTTGCGCGGCGCGGGTGGACCTGATTCGGCCCAGTGCCCATGATGGGCCAGGCCGACAGCACGTCATACAGCGGTGTCATGTGAAAGCCGCCACCGCGCTCGAGAAATATCGAGAAGTTCTTCGCATGTCCATCAGTGGCGGCCATCAGCCAGAAGGCTAGCTGGGCCTGGATGAAGGTCAGCTTGTCGGTGTCGGCATTGTTGCTGGTGTCGAGTTGGCGAAGGATGGCGCGAATGCCCGGTCCGCCATCAGATTCGTACTTACGTTCACCGGCTACGCCCAGTGCCTGGCAAAAGTCTTCTTGTGGCAGGCGCGCCAGCCACGGCGCGCGGCCCTGCGGTGATTGCGGCGCACGGTCAAACCGCTTCACCACCAATACCTTGCGCTGGCCGAAGGTGGCGATGTCGCAGTCGGCAACCGTCAGGCCCAGCAGGCTAAGCAGTTTTGCGCACAGCCACTCGTTCTCAACAGATTCGCTCATGTCAGCCCGCATGTTCCCAATCAACCCGAGCGGAAGCTTGAAAATATGCGTCGTGGGCGTCGCGCCCGCGGGGCGATTCCACTGGCCCGCGTGCCAGAGCAGAGCGGTCTTTTCCTGCGCCCCGGCAATCGAAATACGAAAGTCGTCCGGCTCCATCTGCCCCAGCACGCGGCCGCCCGTCAGTGCGGTGTTGATGGCGCGCTCCACGCCCGCGTCGTCCAGCGGCACGGAGTCAATGAGGTCGTAGCCATCGGGTGACAGGTTGACGGGCAGTAGCTGCACGGCACCCACGCACTCGCGCCCCACGGCCGCGAGCAGGTCAAATGTGTCGGTGCTGGCGGTTGAAAACTTGCCCTGCATACGCCGGCGAATCGCGTCGCTGTCGGGCAGCAGGTTGTCAAAAAAGTTTCTGACGGTGTCGCCGCGATGCGCAATGTTGCCGGGGGTGAACGGCATTGAGAGCGACAGTGCCCGCCCGGCGGGAGACGCGGGCCAGCTTTCCGCGTATTGAAAACTGTGTTCACCATCAGCGGTGCGCCAGGTGCCCACGCGTTCACCGTTGGTCCACACGCCCAGCATGTTGTCTTTCGGGTTGCTGCGCGGGCGGCGAAAGCTCACCATGTGTCTGGCCCCGGCTCGGCAACCTGATGCTGCGGCGCGGGCTTTTCAATCAGCAGACGGTAGCCCATGGCCGTCACCATGCGGGCGATCTGGTCGTATGCGGTGACTTCCGGAGCTGCCTCGATACGCGCAATGCGCTTTTGCGTCACACCCAGCCGCTCGCCCAGCTGCGCCTGGGTCAGGCCGCTGGCTTGGCGCAGAGAGCGCAAGATGGTACGCAGCTGCTGCGGAGTGTCGACGGCATAGGTGTCGGTTGGTGAGTACAGCATTTGATTACGCCTTAAAAGTAGTTATTTTAATTTACACCCTATGAGTAGTTAAGATAATTTACAACTTTAAGGTAGTTAAGTCAATTTACTCCTTTAAAGTGGTTTATCCGGTTTGTGTAATTAGTTGCCTCTAAAGGCGCAGTCCGCCAGCGTTACCATCCATGCCAGAGCCCCAAAGAAGAGACCCGAACCATGCCATTGCAATTCGCCGACCGCCTCAACAACGTTGAAACCTCTGCCATCCGCGAGCTGTTCAAGCTGCTGGGCAAGCCCGGCATCATCAGTTTTGCCGGCGGCTTTCCAGACCCGGCCATGTTTGACGTGGAAGGGCTGAAAGAAGCTAGCGCCAACGTGCTGAACGAAGAGCCCGGCCCCGCGCTGCAGTACGGCGCCACCGAAGGCTACCAGCCGCTACGCGACCACCTCAGCACCTACATGGCGACCAAGGGCGCCACCTTGGCCGCCAATGAATTGATCGTCACCACCGGCAGCCAGCAGGCGCTTGACCTGCTCGGCAAAACCATGATCTCGCCCGGCGACAAAGTGATTGTCGAAGGCCCGACGTTTCTGGCCACCATCCAGTGCTTCAGGCTGTACGGCGCAGAACTCATCAGCGCACCCATCGACGCGCACGGTGTCAAAACCGACGAGCTTGAAAAACTCATCGCCCAGCACAAGCCCAAATTCGTGTATTTGATTCCCACCTTCGGCAATCCCAGCGGCGCCATGCTCAGCCTGGAGCGGCGCAAGAAAGTGCT
>JANNKV010000105.1:0-9306 GCA_031396485.1 Polaromonas sp.
CCGATGTGTGCGACATCCGCCGCATCCGCGCCAGCCTGGGGCGCCACGGTGACCGCTTCGCGCAGAAAATTCTGAGCGACGCCGAATTCGCAACCTTTAAGGCTCGGGGCAAGCGTTGGCCTGATCGCGCCGTCAACTACCTCGCTACCCGTTTTTCCGCCAAGGAAGCCTTCAGCAAAGCCATCGGCCTGGGCATGCGCACGCCGATGACCTGGCGCCACTGCGAAATTGCCAAGGCAGAAAGCGGCAAACCTGAAATCGTTCTGCACGGCGAGCTGAAAACATGGTTTGAGGCCCGCGGCCTCAGGGCGCATGTCACCGTGACGGACGAGACCGACTATGCCGCCAGCTTCTGCGTTGTCGAGCAAAAATAGCCGAAATTTATATAAAAATGGCCGCTAGCTCAGGTAATACCTGCGCGAGTAGCTATCAAATTAATAGTAACTCTGAAGCCTCCCGAATGACCCAACACGCCCCTCTGATCATTGACGTCGCCGGCCTGGCGCTGACCCAAGCCGACCGCCGCCGCCTCAATAATCCGCTCACCGGCGGCATCATCCTGTTTGCCCGCAACTGGGACAACCGCCAGCAACTTGGTGACTTGTGCGCCGACATCAAAAGTATCCGCAAGGATTTGCTGATCTGCGTCGACCACGAAGGCGGCCGCGTTCAACGCTTCAAAAACGACGGCTTCACGCACCTGCCACCCATGCGCGCCCTCGGCCAGCAGTGGATGAAAGACCAGCTCGCCGCCACCAACGCCGCGACCGCCTGCGGCTATGTGCTGGGCGCGGAGTTGCGCGCCTGCGGCGTGGATTTGAGTTTTACGCCCGTGCTTGATTTGAACTACGGTGAGAGCAGCGTCATCGGCGACCGCGCCTTCGGCCGAGACCCGCGCGTCGTCACGCTGCTCGCCAAAAGCCTGATGCACGGCCTGCTGCAAGCCGGCATGGCCAACTGCGGCAAGCATTTCCCCGGCCACGGTTTTGTGAAGGCTGACTCACACACCGACATCCCCGTCGACAAACGCAGCCTCAAAGCCATCCTGGCTGACGACGCCGCGCCCTACGAATGGCTCAACACCACGCTCACCAGCGTCATGCCCGCGCATGTGATTTATCCCAAAGTCGATGCACGCCCCGCCGGGTTTTCAGAGCAATGGCTGACCTTCATCCTGCGCGGCCAGCTCGGTTTCGGCGGCGCGATCTTCAGCGACGACTTGAGCATGGCTGGCGCCCGCATCATCGACGGCAAAGAGGTCAGCTACAGCCAGGCCGCGATGGCCGCGCTAAACGCCGGTTGCGATATGGTGCTGCTTTGCAACCAGTCCGTCGATGAAGGCAAGGCGGTCGATGAGCTGCTCGACGGCATGGCTGAAGGCTTGGTCAAAGGTCAGTGGGAAGCGCTCGAATCGAGCGAAATGCGCCGGCTCGATTTGTTGCCGGTCACGCCTGCGTATGAGTGGCATGAGCTGATGCTGCACCCGGCCTACATGCATGCCATGGGGCTGGTTTCCTGAATCGGTGCAGTTATCGGAGGCGTGAAATTGCTATTAAATGAATAGCTGCTGGCGCAGGTATGGATTGGGCTAGAGGCTGATTGATGCATGAAACTATCAATTTGAGCTGATTCATCCGCGCAGCTCGCTAGCCCTGCACCGAATCAACCTCTTGCGTGGTAAACCCGGCCGGCAGCACCACTTCCAGCATTTCAATGTCATCACTGTGCCCCAGCTCGCGGTGGCGAATGCCTGGCGGCTGGTGCACACACGAGCCCGCCTCCAGCCGCACGATGCCCTGGCCTTCGTACTCAAACTCGATCCAGCCTTTCAGGATATAGACCAGCTGGAAGGTGGTGTGGTGCCGATGCGGCTGACTTGAAAATTCCTTGCCCGCCGCCGCCCGTATCACATGCGCGTCAACGCGCCCGTCCGTAGCCGTTTTGATGCCGAGGTCACGGTATTCATAGAACGAGCGCAGGCCGCGTTCGAAGGTGGCATCTTTGGCGTGGGTGGCGATGAAGGTTGGGGTTGTCATGGTGTGAACTCTCTGTACGGTGTATCAGGCAGACGTTTGAGTCGCCTTGCGTTGACCAGAAGAGCGCTACTATTTTTATAGCTGATGACGCATATAGATTCTGGGCTGGAAGGCTATTTAACTAAAAATTTCATCGCACAGCAAGCCGCAACCCGCACCCAAGGTAGTTTCCGACCGATACCCAAGCTTTCACCGTCTGGGTTATCGTTAATTTTTGTTCGTCCAATCCATTGTTTGAGAGACCCACCATGAATTCAACCCAACGCAGAGTAGCGATCTTTCTGGCCGGTGCCCTGGCCGCTGGCAGCTTGCTGGCGCAGACCGCCGCGCCGGTCCGCGTCGGCTCCAAAATCGACACCGAAGGCAAGCTGCTAGGCAACATGATCGTGCTGGTGCTGGAGGCCAATGGCATCAAGACGGAAAACAAGGCGTCGCTGGGCAATACCAAGGTGGTGCGCGGCGCGATCACGGCGGGTGAGATTGATATCTATCCGGAGTACACGGGCAATGGCTCGTTCATGTTTTCGGAAGAATCCAGCCCGGTGTGGAAGAACGCGAAGCAGGGTTACGAGCGCGTGAAGACGCTGGACTACGACAAAAACAAGATCGTCTGGCTCGAACCTGCACCCGCCAACAATACGTGGGCGATTGCGGTGCGCAAGGACGTGGCCACCGCCAACAAGCTGAAAACGCTGGACGACATGGGCAAGTGGATCAGCGGCGGCGGGCAGTTCAAGCTGGCGGCTTCGGCTGAATTTGCCGAGCGCTCTGATGCGCTGCCAGCGTTCCAGAAAGCGTATGGTTTCACATTGAAGCCGGAGCAGATTCTGACGCTGGCGGGCGGCGACACGGCCACCACGATTCGCGCTGCAGCCGAAAAAACATCGGGCGTGAATGCCGCCATGGCCTATGGCACGGACGGCCCGCTGGCGGCGCTGAATCTGGTGATCATGGAAGACACCAAGGCGGTGCAGGCTATCTTCGCGCCGGCGCCTATCATTCGCGAGGAAGCGCTCAAGAAAAACCCGAAGATCAGGGACGTGCTGGCGCCGGTGTTCAAGACACTCGACGGCCCGACGCTGCAAAGCCTGAACGCGAAGATCCAGCTCGAAGGACAGGACGCCAAAAAAGTCGCTGGTGATTTTCTGAAGTCCAAAGGCTTGCTGAAGTAAATCGTTGATGCGGCGCTTTCAAAAAACCTTGTGAACCACGCGCTGCCCTTGCATCAGGGAGCCGCTGGCCATCCGGCTGAAGACGTGCCTGCGCGCTGGAATGCGGTGCTGGCTGCGTTGTCGATATTGGCGGTTGCGGCGCTTGCCACATTGCCGTTCTTGAAGATCGCGCCGAACCGCCTGGTCTCGGGCGAGCCGGCGTCTTTCCTGTCGGTGCTGCAGGGCCCCGCGTGGCTGCTGGCGGTGCTGCTCGCCGCTGTATTTTCTGGATCGTTCATCAAGCCAAACCGCGCGTTGCTGTGGCTGGTTGCGATGGCGTCGATGGCGTCAGTCGCAGGTCTGGTCTGGCTGGCGGGTCTGCATGCGAGCTTTGTAGCTCAGACGGCGTCGCCGATTGCGCGCACCTCGCTCGGTGGTGCGTTTTGGGCTGTGTCGCTGCTGCTGGGGCTGATCGCAGCTGATGCCTTGCAGCGGCTGCGCGTCGGCAGCAGCTTGCGCACCGGCCTGCTGCTGGCGGCGCTGTTGCCGATCTACGCGTTGATCGCCGCCGGCTGGTGCGACGACCTGTCGATCATGAAAGAGTACGCCAACCGCGCGGACACTTTCGGCCAGGCGATTGCACGCCATGTGCAGATCGTGGGGGTGGCGCTGGTGCCCACGCTCGCCATTGGTCTGCCGCTGGGCTGGCTGGCGCAGCGGCATGCGCGTGTTGGGGCGTCGCTGTTTCCGGTGCTCAATGTGATTCAAACCATTCCGTCGATTGCGCTGTTCGGTTTGCTGATGGCGCCGCTGGCGTTGCTGGCTGCTGCGTTACCCGCGCTGGCCAAAGCAGGCATCAGCGGCGTCGGCCTGGCGCCGGGCGTGATTGCGCTGACGCTCTACAGCCTGCTGCCAGTGGTGCGCGGCACGCTGGCCGGGCTGGCGCAAGTTCCGTCGAGCGTGCGCAACGCGGCTATCGGTATGGGCATGGCGCCGGCGCAGATTTTCTGGCGTGTCGATGTGCCGCTGGCGGCGCCGGTGGTGCTGGCCGGTATTCGCACGGCGACGATTCAAATGGTGGGCCTGACGGCAGTGACGGCGCTGATCGGAGCGGGCGGCCTGGGCGCCATCATGTTCGAAGGCTTATTCAGCAGCGCGCAAGACCTGGTGTTGCTGGGCGTCTTGCCCATCATCGTGCTGGGCGTGCTGGTCGATGCGACCTTCACCGCGCTGATCGCGCTGGTCCGACGCTAAGGAGTTGCAAGCGCATGATTGAATTCCAGAACATCACCCGCTCATTTGGTGCCGTGCGGGCCATCGACGGCATGAACCTGAAAATCGAGCGTGGCGACTTTGTGGTGCTGATCGGTGCGTCGGGTTCGGGCAAATCGACAATGCTCAAAATGATCAACCGCATGGAAAGCCACGACAGCGGCAAGATTCTTTTCAAGGGCGAAGAGATCTACAAATTCAAGGTGCGCGACTTGCGGCTGCGCATGGGTTATGCGATCCAGTCGGTGGGGCTGTTTCCGCACTGGACGGTGGAGCGCAACATCGGCGTGGTGCCGCAGATGCTGGGCTGGAGCTTAGAAAAAATTCGCGAGCGCGTCAGTACGCTGCTGCAGCTCTTTGACCTCGACCCGGAGACCTATCGCCAGCGCTTTCCGCATGAGCTGTCGGGCGGGCAGCAGCAGCGGGTCGGCGTGGCGCGTGCGCTGGCCGCCGACCCCGACGTGCTGCTGATGGATGAACCCTTCGGTGCGCTTGATCCGGTGATTCGTGCGTCGCTGCAGCAGGAAATCAAGCGTGTGCATCAAAGCTCTGGCAAAACCATTGTGATGGTGACGCATGACATCGACGAGGCCTTGCTGCTGGCGACCCGAATCGTGTTGCTCGACAAAGGAAAAATCGTGCAGGTCGGCACACCGCTGCAGTTGCTGGCGCAGCCGGCCAGCCCGCTGGTGACCGAATTTGTTGGCGGCAGCGACATCGGCATCAAGCTGCTGTCCCTGAAGTTGGCTGCCAGCCTGGCGCGACCCGAGCCCGCACGCGATGTGGCCAGCCTGCCGGCTTCGACCACGCTGCGCGAGGCGGTGTCTTATCTGGCGGCGCATCAGAGTGCGTACGTCAACCTGACGGACGCGTCGGGTGCGCATGCGGGCGTGCTGCATGCGGCTGATATTTTTAGCCGTGCGGAACTGACCCATGGCTGATACGGCGTCTGCGGCGACGAGACCATCGGCCTCAGGCGGCTTGCACAGCGTGTGGCGCAGCAAGCTGCTGTGGGCCGTGTTGTTGCTGACTGCGCTGGTGCTGTGGCTGCCGCATTCGCAGGCGTTTTTCTCGCACCTGTTTCCCGCGCTCGACCGGCCCGTCTACACGCATGAGCCATTCGCACAACTGCTGTGGCAGCACGTCGCGCTGGTCGGCATCTCGAGTCTGTTTTCGGTGGCGGCCGGCAGCGTGGTCGGCATATGGATCACCCGCCCGGCGGGCGCGCAGTTTCGGCCGGTGCTGGAGACGGTGGTGGCCATCGGCCAGACGTTTCCGCCGGTGGCCGTGCTGGCAGTCGCTGTGCCACTGGTGGGGTTTGGCGAGCTGCCCGCGCTCATCGCGCTGGCGCTCTATGGTTTGCTGCCGGTGGTGCAGGGCACGGTTTCGGGCCTGCAGTCAGTGCCGCCTGCGGCGATGCAGTCGGCCACCGGCATGGGCATGTCGCCTTTTGAGCGATTGATGCAAATAGAAATTCCGCTGGCGCTGCCGGTGTGGCTGGCGGGTGTGCGCACCTCGGTCATCATCAACATCGGCACGGCGGCGATCGCCTCCACCGTGGGTGCCAAGACGCTGGGCTCGCCGATCATCGTCGGCCTGAGCGGCTTCAATACCGCCTATGTGCTGCAGGGCGCCGTGCTGGTCGGCATGCTGGCCGTGGCGGTTGACATGGCGTTCGAGCGACTGGCCGCGCTGGTGGACTGGAAGCGCTGACCGGCAAAAAGCTGGTCAGCGCCGAGCGATCAGGTGTCCCAGTCGCCGCCACCGCCCATGTCACCGCCGCCGCCCGCGTCGTCCCACGAACCTGCGTCTTCAACGCCGAAGTTTTGCCCGCCCATGTCGGTATTGGCGGCGCCGTTGTTCGTTAGTGCCTGCTCGTTGTTGCTGGCGCCTTCGGGCTTGCTGCGGTCTTCATTACCCGTCAATGTTTTGCCGATGGCTTGCGCGGCCATCATGCCGGCGCCTACCGCCAGGCCCGTCGCGAGCCCGCCGGCCAATCGGCCACCCATGCCCATACCATTTGCGGCGGGTTGCTGGCCGTAAACCTGACCGGGCGACTGTCCCAGCGGCTGGCCCGGGGCCTGCCCATACCCGGGCGCGCCCGGCGCCGCACCGCTGCCCATGCCAAAAGTGTGCGGGCCATTCAGGCCACCGCCGGGCATGGCGCCTGGGCTGCTGCCGGGGTTTGCGTAGGGGGCAGGCGGCGTGAAGGTTTGCGCGGGCTTTCTGCGGATCAGGAAGACGATCAGCGCAATCGCTGCACCACCCCCGAGCACAATCAGGGCCCACGGCGTATCGGCAGGGGCTGCGGGCGGCTTCGCTGGCGTCACGCCAAAGCTGTTGGCTGACGGACTCTTCACAGCTGGCGCGGGGCTTTTGGCGTCCAGCTGGGCCCGCAGGCTCTGGATGGACTCGGATTTGGCGAACGGCAGTCCGGGCGCGAGCTTGTCGGCTGCAGCCAGCGACTCACGGGCTTTGGGTAACTGGCCCTGGCGCGCGAACAACTCGGCCTGCACAAAATGCGCCTTCGCACTGTTCGGATGCAGCACCAGCACCTGCTGCACCATGGTTTGCGCCTTGTCGAGCTGCCCAGCCTGGGCGGCGTCATAAATCTGTTTCAGCGTCGGCTCGTTCGGCGCTGTCTGCGCCATCGCCAGGCCGAAGCCCAGCAGGGCGGTAATGGTCAGCCACTTTCCGAATTTGCCGATGAAGTGCGCGATGGTTCGGTTCAGCATGGGGAGCATGGGATTCAGCCCTTCAAAAAGTGCAGATTTGCATCCGTCATGTGGTGGCGACGGATGACTAAACAAGTGCCGTGCTGAGAATGCTATAAAAATAGTATCTGCTTGCGCAGTTACCGCTTGGGCCAGGGGCCGATTCGATCGGTTTTTCCCGAATCAAGCCGCCGCCCAGGCCAGCTTGCCCGCCACGTCGATGTGCGTTAAATACACGCGCAGATCGAATTCGTACTGGTGGTATTGCGGCTCCATATAGGTGCAGAGCTTGTAGAAATCCTTGTCGTGCTCTTTTTCCTTGATATGGGCGAGTTCATGCACCGCGATCATTTTGAGGAAGGCGTCGGGCACTTCCTTGAAGAGCGATGACACACGAATTTCGCGCTTGGCCTTGAGCTTGCTGCCCTGCACGCGCGAGATCGCGGTGTGCGTGCCCAGCGCGTGGGCGATCACCTGCAGGCGGTTGTCGAAAGCCACTTTCGACAGCGGCTCCGAGCTGCGCAGAAACTCGTTCTTGAGCGCCATCACGTAGTCGTAGAGCGCCTTGTCCGTGCGCACGCCGTGGCTGCGCGGATATTTTTTGAGCAGCATGTCGCCCAGCTTGTCCTGATCCAGCAGCTGCTGCACCTGTGCCTTGAGGCTGTCGGGGTAGGCAGAAAGGTACTTCAGGGCTTGGGTAGACATGGAAGCTGAACGGGAAAAGTGGACTTCTGGGGCGCCTGAAAGGCTGTCGAGCCGCTATGAAAGCAATAGCTGCTTGCGCAGGTTTTACCTGGGCTAGAGGCCTAAATAACACTTGAAAATGGCCTTAAACGACGCAGAATCAATTTTAGGCGCTTCCATGACGAAAAAAGGCGCGTTGACCAAGTCAACGCGCCTTTTTGCAGCGATGCGACGCCGGACCACAAGGCCCCAGGAGTAGCGTTGACTTAGTTCGCGCCGTACAGCATCGTGCCCTGGAAGGCTTGGGCCTCGCCACTGGCCTTGTACTGCGACCAAGCCGTCAGGAACACCATCGACACGAAACCGCCTGCAATCAGCACCGGGTAGGCGGCCAGAATCTCGAACAGGGAGTATTTCCAGTTCAACGGGCGGCCAATACCCAGCATCGCCGCGTAAAACCAGCTAACGCCCGACACCGCACCCGTGAAGACGGCGAGCATGCGCTGGCTGAACGACAGTTTGAGCAACGACCCGGCTTTTTGCATCAGCGGCAGCACGTAACGGTGCAAGGCGTAGCCGTTGATCGTCAACAGCGTCACGATGGCGATCTTGGACTGTAATTTGGGATTCGCCAAAATACCCCAGCCCTTGCCGTAGGCGTCCACGGTGATCAGGGCGGCGCCGGTCACCCAAAGCACCACCAAAGCGCGCGAAACCGTCTTTTGCAGCCCTTCGAGATGTTTGGAGTCCAGTCTTTGGTCAGGATCTCCCTTGATCAGTTGTTTGACCATATCGATGTCGCTGACCAGAACCAGACCGATCGCCACGCAACAGGCGATCAGGTGGGCGTAAACGATGCCCATGCGGGTAAATTCAATATCCACTTTTGTAAGCCTTTATTTGAAATTTTGGAATGCCTGCTGGCCAGGATTGGCGATGGTCGCAGGCCCGTTTGTGGGAGCAAGACAGCAGGAAAATACCGAAAAAAAGATAAAAAAAGACCGGCGTCCTAAGGCCGGCAAACCAACTGTGACCGGGTTGGACGCTTCAAGCTGCATGTTTGTGAAACTGCTTGTAGTAATACAAAAGAGCATTCTTATGCTTCTTTTGTATTAACCGACTTGTGTGGAAACGATCGCGTAGCAGTGGGGAGCAGGAAATGGTGGCCCTGCGTGTGGGACAAGTTCCCGCGTTGAAGTAACACGTCGGCGAAACCGCTGTTACAAATACCCAACGGTTACATTGTTTCCGTGGGTGTTTTTCCCACACAAAATGACCGTCGAGCCACGTGCTGCCTGTCCCATGTGGACGAACCGCGCGTCTTTTCTGCGTATCAGGCCTCGCGGCGCAGCGCAGGGAAGAGGATCACGTCGCGAATGCTGGGGCTGTCGGTCAGCAGCATCATCAGGCGGTCAATGCCGACGCCGCAGCCGCCGGTGGGCGGCATGC
>JANNKV010000159.1:0-1635 GCA_031396485.1 Polaromonas sp.
ACCGACGTGCGGCCGTCGATGTTCAGCGGATACCGCTTGCCGTTGACCTGCAGCTGCACGCGCATGAACACCGGCGCCGGGTCATCCACAGCGGCAGCGCTGACGGCGCCCGGCGCTGCCACACTGCCCTGCTGGGCCATCGACAGGCCCGCGAAGCCTGAACTCACCAGCGCAGAGCTGGCCTGCACCATTGTGCGTCGTGACATGCCTGTTCCTTTCGTGTCGTTGCTGCTGTCGATGGGTTCGCTGGCTGGGGTCATGGGGTTTGTCCTTGGTGCGTTGGAATCGTGGGGTTTAAAAACTGTGAAACAGCGATCACCAGTGCGGGCTCGACGTGTCTAGAAGCGATGCGAAGGGCGATCCGGAAATTCATTCGGACGATGATCGCGCTCCTGTAGCAGCGCAGCGCAGGACGCGTGTGCGAACCGGTGTAGGGCAACTTCGCGACGGCGAAACTGGCGACTGGAAATACTTCATGCTGACTCTTTCGCGCCCGCAATGCGAATCAGTCGCTATTATTTTTATAGCTGCTTGCGCATGTATTACCTGGGCTACAGGCCTTTTTTGATTCTAAAACGCGTATTTTTTTTCTTTGCAGACTTCAACACCCGCTGCCCGCATGCGCCATCTGCCGGCCTATACGGTTCTTGATAGCGGTTCTTGATAGGCTCACCACAGCGACCGTCTTGCGGGCGCGCTGCGCGCCGATATCAGAAATTTCTTACCTGACGGCAGGAATCGCACCGGCGCAGCGAGTGGTCGTGACCCACTAACCCGCATCGCTTCACGGCTCAATGGAAGATGCAGAAGCCAGCTTCCGCGCGTATTGCTCGCTACAAAGTTAATAGCTACCGGCGCAGGTATTGCCTGGGCTGCAAGCCGTTTTACTTCAAGAAAACAGTTTCTGTATACCCGCATGACGTGTTGCGCAGCCCAAACGCCGTGCGCACGAAATGCACCTACATGGCGCGATGCGCAATCCTGACCCGGCTATGTGCGCCAGCGCACGGAACGAAAACCGGCTGATTCGTACCGTTGGAGCTGGAACTCAGGTTCCAAAAAAGTGTTCGCGGCCTGCCCTGCATTTCCAAAAATTCAGGCACCGCTGTGGACGTCAAAAAAACCACCTCTGGAGATCAACATGCAGTTTTGCAGTTCGAGACGCACACCCGTTGCACAGGCCACAGGGCCTCGCCAAACACTTGGCAAACTCGCCAAATTCGGACTCGGCCTTGCCGCAGTCATTACCGCAGTGCCGATAGCTTTGGCCACCTCGCCATCACCGCCACCGGAGGAACCGACTGGCACGATCCCGTCATCGACGACGAGATCGCCCATGCGCTCGAGTCATCTGAACCCAGCTTCGCCGACAGCCCTCAGTCGTCAGCTCTGCACCCGCACTCGGAAGCGGGTGCGTCTCTTGGCGAACGGTGATTAGGAGGTTCAATATGTCATCGGCAGTCCCTAAGATGCCATCGTTCCCGGCGATGGTACCCACCGGAATCGGATCGGGTCCGAACAGGACCTCGGCGACGAGGCACGGGTTCTTGCCGCGGATCAGGTTCTGGACGCTCTTCACCACGCCGTCGGCCGGGTCGGTGTTAACGGCTGCCATCGCATTGATGTCCAGCCATG
>JANNKV010000209.1:0-2834 GCA_031396485.1 Polaromonas sp.
GGCCGTGGCCGGTCGGGTTGAGGGCGTCGGCGCTGATGCCTGGCAGCGGCTCAAAGTCAACATCGTAAAAACCGATGTTGCCGATGGCACCTAGCTGCGTGCCGTTCTTGCCGCGCCATTTGTCGATGAAGTAGATGATCGAGTCGCCAATGCCCTTGATGGCCGGGATGTTCAGCTCGCCGGGGCCCGCCGATTGGGCGTAGCCCCACGCGCCCAGCGCGATGGCGCGTTCGTAGGCGGCCTTCGCATCCTTCACGCGGAAGGCGATGGCGCACACGCTGGGGCCGTGCTGGCGTGCGAAGCGCTGCGCGAACGAGTCGGGTTCGGCGTTGATGATGAAGTTGATTCCGCCCTGGCGGTACAGCGTGACGGCCTTGTGGCGGTGTTTGGCAATCGGCGTGAAGCCCATGCGCTCGAAGACCGCGCCCATCGCGGCCGGGTCGGGCGCGGCGTATTCGATGAATTCAAAGCCGTCGGTGCCCATGGGATTGGGCCAGGCCTCGCCGGTTTCAAATGAAAGTGGGGATTCGGGTGCGTTCACGGACGTCTCCAGCAGAAAAACAAGATAGTCCAACTTTAGGGCGCTACCCAGTCATTTTTATGCGGGATACAGGCGCAAAAATTCCCTAAACGCAGGAAAACTGCGTCATGACGGAAATCGAGATGGTTTAATGCGCACGAGCTGCTAAGGGCGCATAGCCGCCTGCGCCCGGGCAGTCAAGGCGCCCGGCAATCGCAGCTGCTCGGGTTCCGAAAAAAGCAGGCCGCGGACGCGTTGCAGTTCTTGTTCGCTGGCACCGCTTTTTCGCGCGGCGTCATAGTCTCCGAGCCGGGTTTGCCAGTCGCGTTCTTCGCGGTCGAGCTGCGCCAGGTTTCTGGCGGCCGCGTCGCCATGGGTTGCCTGCCGCTGGGCATAGCGTGCTTGGTCGCTGGTGCCGCCGGTATCAAACGCGGCGGTCTGTTCAGCCACGCCGAGGTAGCTTGTCGCGTCGGCGCGCTGCGCGCGGTGCGCCGCGCTGAGCCCGGCTTCGGCTTCACGCAGCGCCGCTTCTTTCTGGCTTTTACTGAGCGCGTTGTTGCGTTCGATTTCCAGCCGCGCGAGGGTGTAGCGGTCCAGTTCGGTGTCGCGGGCAAACAGCGCCTCGTTTTCTTCTGCCGCGAAATAGTTGCTGCGCACGCGGTCCCGCGCCTCGATGGCGCTGCGCAGCGCGCGTGGGTCGCTCGGGTCGGTGGGCGGACGAATGTCGACGAGGGCAACGCGGTAGTCGATGTAGCGTTCAACGAGTGCCGCGGCGCGCACGGCCTGGTCGGCGGGGAAGTGGCGCGTGACCAGTGATGCCGCGCGCTTCCTGATCACTGCCGGGTCGCTGGTGTCACCCATCGCGTTCGCCTCCAGCAGCAGCGCCTCGATCTGATGCCGCAGGTTGGAGCCCAGCAGGGAGTCAACGAACGCAGCCTGCGTGCCAGAAGCGACCAGCGGTTGCAACGTTCGGGATGCCGGGGCGATGCTGGTTGGCGAGCCTGCCGTGGACGGTGGCGGCACCATCTCATCATCCATCCACGCGGTAACGCCGATTGCAGTCGCCACCAGGCCGGCGACCGCGGCGCCCGCCCAGGCAAGCCGCCGCTGCTTCACAAGCCCTGCAGCTTGAGCCGGTTGGCATGCTGCCGGTACAGCGTCACCGGGTCGGCGGCAAACCAGTCGCGCAGGCCCAGCACCTGGTTGACTTCATCAAGGTGGTTTTGGCGGTAGTCACCGAGATGTTTTCCGAGGCGGCTTGAGCAGGCCGACACCAGGCCGTCGTTGGCTTCGCCGAACACCAGGCTCAAAATGCCGAGCGAGCCGTCGCTGATGTCGAGCAGATTAGTGACCGACTGCACGCCGGCCCATGAGTAGTAGCGCACGCCGCCCACCGTATCGGCGCCGCTGCCGCAGTCGTTTGGCAAGGCCTGCGGGAAGCGCCGGTTGAAATCTGCCGAGCCAGCGGTGGTCAGCGAAGTCAGTGCTGCGGTAGGTGTTTGCGGCAGCGACGTGCCGCCTGAGCCCAAATTGATGAGCGCCACGAAGGCTTTAGCCGCGTTGTTGATGACCACGTCCGACATCCCGCCTGCCGGTGCCACGCCGCGCAATATGTCGGCCACGCGCGAGCCCTTGTTCACGCCGCCGATGGAGGTGACGGACGCCACCAGTTGAGGCGCCACGCCCGCCACATAGCGAATGGTGGGCCCGCCGTGCGAATGGCCGATCAGGTTGACCTTGCTGGCACCGGTGATCGCCATGATGTTTTTCACCTGCGCCAGCAATTGTTCGCCTCGCACTTCGGTGCTGTTGGCTGCCGATACCTGCGCCACGAACACCCGCGCGCCGCCCTGCGCCAGTGCGCCGGGAATGCCGTAGAAGTAGTCCACACCCAGAAAAGAGTCGAACCCGAACAGGCCGTGGACGAGGACGACGGGGTAGCGGGTCTGCGTATAGGTGCTTTGCGCGTGGGCGCTGGCGCCGGCCAGTAGGGCCATTGCCGCCAATATCGACGCTAAGGTGCGGGCCAGAATTCGAATCATGTCTTGTCTCCTGCTGTTATAAAAAAGAACGACTGTGCTTTTTTGTAAAATCATTCTTTCAGCTGATACAGCGGTGCGGTATTGGGGCAATCCCCGCTGATGACACCTTCGCGACTCCAGGGACCCTCTGTATCACTCCCTGCGGCCTGTGGCGCGCGGACTCGGGCGGTCCGCCGCGTTGTTTTTCTTGGCCATGCGGGGCTATTGACTGCAAAAAGACGCCTTGCGGCCCATCCCGATCCGCGCACCACAGTCCCGCCAGAGTTAAGCCG
>JANNKV010000215.1:0-23828 GCA_031396485.1 Polaromonas sp.
GAAGTCGGCCTGGCCAACGGCCGTGGTCAGGTCAAGCGTCACAGCGATAGGCGACGGATTTTTGTCCACCACCAGATGAAGCTTTCTCACATAGAGGTCAGCGCGCTGCGGCACTTTGGACACCACCTTGACCGGCACCGAAGCACCATAGGCTGCCCGCAGCGGAACGGTCAATTGCACGGTGCCCTGCCCCGCGATAAATGAGCGGCCGGGAAACATCCGTTCGCGCAGGCGATCCCATTCCGGTGAAGACGCGTCGTGCGTTGCAGATGGCAAGCCGCCTGGGGCGGCACCCACGGCACCAGGCAAAAACGCGAGCGCGGCCAGGCGGCGCAGCGCCACTCGACGGGGAAACAGCAACGGAGCGTTCACGGTTCGCACCTCCTGGGTAATCACTATTTAAACATCAAATCGCGTTCAAAGCGAAGGAAAGCAATCGCTGCATTGCGCCTGTGAATCGTGTCGTATTGATCCCAGCTTTCGAACTCGGGCAACTCTCCATCTTCGGAAACGCTGAGCAGCGATGTGCCCTTCGCAACGAGCGAGCGTGCGCGTGCCTCCAATTGCGTCAGGTAACGTTGAACGGTCATGATCAACGACGCTGGAGACGCCGCACCATGACCTGGCACCACACGCGCAAGGTCCATGGCCTGGAGATCGCGCAAGGCCTGGCTCCAGCCAGCGAGGTCACTGTCCTGAATGTCTGGAACGCGTTGTGCGTCGAGCAGTCCACCCGCGTACAGAACACCGGTTTCCACATCAAGCACCGCGATGTCGCCTGGCCCGCTGGAGTGGTCGAAGTAAAGCAACTTGACCGGTCGGCCAATCAGATCAAGCTGGTGGCTGGCGTCGAACTCCTGGTCGGGCTTGTACATTTCCGTGCCGCGCATCGCTTCTTCGCCGACTGTCTGGCGCAAAGTCTTCAGGCAGGTTTCGCAGCGCGAAGCCATCAGGCGTGCGGTGCGGCTGTGCATGCGGACGGGGATGCCGCGCTCGCGGAACGCCGCAGCACCGAACAAGAACTCGGGTCGGGTGTGCGTGACGAGTGCCACGCGCACGGGTTGGTCGGTGACTTCACGGATCGCCGCCAGCAGTTCCCGGCCGTGCGCGTACGAGGTCCCGGTATCGATAGCGATCACACCAAGCTTGCCGACAATGAAGCCAGCATTTCCAATACGGCCGAGGTTGCTCCCGTCAGCCGCGCCGCCCGATCCTGCCACCATATAGACACCGGGCGCGATCATGACAGCCCGCCCACTTCGCCTGGCACCTGCAAGCGCGCAGCCCTGGAATGCACCTAAAAACCCAGCGCTCCATCCGACCAGAAACTGACGGCGAGCCCGTACAGACGCAACGGCGTCGGCGCACGGATCTGCAAGCATGGAAACGCGCGCGAGATGACCTCTCATGTCGAGCGAGAACGACACCATCGCCAAACGAAATGGCACGCGCATTGCTAGACTGGCTTTCTACCGTAGATGGAGCGAGGACAATGAAAATGCGTAACCACTTGAGCCCTTTAGGCAGCCTCGTGCTGGCCGCCGGATTGTTGTTATTCGGCCAATCGGCCTCGGCAGCTGAAAGCGACCCACCGACGATCGCAGTGCTCGGATTTGACCTCGTCGATGACCACCCGGACCCAGCACGAGCCGACTTGTTGCGCGGCCGTCTTTCGGCCATCACGAAGCAGCTTGAGCAGGGGCTTCACGGACGAGCGCTTTATCGGGTGGTTGACACCACTGCGGCGCGGGATCTGATTGAAGCCCAACGCGCGCGCAATGAGTTTTTGTACCGTTGCAACAACTGCCTCGCAGAAGTGGGCCAGCGCCTCGGCACCCGCCTGGTGGCGGTGGGCTGGGTACAGCGTGTCAGTGAGCTTATTCTCAATATCAACGTGTCGGTGCAGGACGCCCAAACCGGTGTCGAGGTATTGAGCAAGTCTGTCGACCTGCGCGGAAACACCGATGAGACCTGGACGCGTGGCATGAACTTCATGCTTCGTGACTGGGCAGAGCGTCGTGCAGGCAACCCGCGCTACGGGCTTTAAGGAAGCGCTGAACAAGTCCACGCAGATGCGCGGCGCCCGGATCGGGATGGGATACAAGGTGGATTTCGCTGCCAATATCTGGATATTGGCAAGAAATCCAACGCAGCAGACCGCCCGATTCCGGGTGATTGCGAGCAGCGAGGGAGTTGTTCAGCGTTTCCTCAAGACAGCATGGACTCATGGCGTCGAGGCTCGTAGCGCATCGACCAGCTCGAAGCGCATGTTTCGCGAGTCGACTGCTGATACGCGCATTTCCCCCTGGCCTTGAGGCTGGAAATAGAAGCGAAAATTAGGATTCTCACTGATGGAAAAATCAAGATCGGCAGAAAAAACCGGCTTGCCTGCATAAGTCACATCCACCTTGCGCACATAGTGAGCGGGGGTGAACTGCCGCGTGAACTGGTCCATGGCCAGACCAGAGTGATTGGGGTGGTTGATGAGCAGTTCAGCTCGAACCGGCTCACGGCCCCTGAGGGCGCCATCGACGCGCAGGCGCATTTTTCCCAGCGATGCCAGTGCAGCCTGCGCATCTCCGCCGGCTGGCGCAGAGCAGCCACCCGAAGCCTTGACAAAGCGCGTCGTCGCGTAGAGTTGACCATCGTTCATTTCAACAATCGCGCGCACGTGGGAGTACTCGTCAACCCGTACCCTGGTCTCGATCTCCAAACGTCCACTTTCAGGTATCAGTTCAAAGATTGCCGATATTGGCGAGGGGTTGGCATCAATGATCAGGTAAAGCTTGCTGACGAAGCTATTCGGCGTCTGCGGAAACCGGCTACGAATTGCAATCGGCACCATCGCTGCATCAATAGCGCGTGTGGGTGCTTCGAGGCTCAGCAAGCCAGTCGGAGCGGGCTTGATGACCCTGTCCTGGAAGAGACTGGTACGAACTTTTTTCCACACCGGGCTGGCAGATGGGTCGTCTGTCGGCTGCAGAGTGGCGGCTCTACCCACACTTGCCAACACCAGAAGCACGAGGGCGAAGGCGCTGGCGGCAAAGGAGGTCATGATTGGCTAGCTCAAATAACTTGACTAGCGGCTGCTCAAAAAACAGGACTTATGAACTTCAGATTGCAGGTCACGATATCGCTTGATCTGTGGCTTGATGGTCTCGTTGTCCCGCAGGTCGCCGCCGCGTTCGCCACCGATGGAGACCGCCTTGACAATCGTAGTCATCGTCACGTAGTCATCAAACTTGACTTTGAGCGCCAGCTTGTCCAGCGCACACGAGCACTTGTTGACCATCTCGAAGTTGGGCCCCGGATAGGCTTTCATGCATTCTTGAACGTACAGCACCCGGTCCACGGTTGGAAAATCGTTGGCCGATGCCGGCACTGCGGCGGCGAGCAAGGCAGCCGCACAAAGGAATCGGGTTGTCGCATTCATCGTGTAAGGGTTCCTGAAGTTTCTCGCGATGGCGTGGGTGCGGGAACGATGGCAATTTCTTCCGCCAGCAATGGCGACTCACCAGGCGATGCGCCATTGACTCGTGCGCTAATGGCATAGACCCCACCCGGCACGTCTTTGGACAGGGTAAAAATGTACTGCTTGTCAGCGAGCTTCTCATAGCGCTGACGCAGGGGATCGTCAGAGTAGGGAGCAATCATGATTTGCTGCGCGGCAATCGTCTTGCCTTTGTACGGCACCTCAACATCAGATATTTGCGCTCCCTGGAACACTGCCATGCGAATGCGCTTGCGAAAGTAGTTGGGCTGCCCCTTGGTCAAGCGCTGCATCTCGTGGATGTCGCGCTCGAGGAAATGCAGGATCACCGGATTCCCCACCGCAGACTCGACTTCGGGTAGCTTGATGCGTCGAGCCCCGCCAAGAAACTCGGTCATGGCCGTACAGCACTGCCCCTTGGGTTGCGCCTTCAATGCCACGGTAATCTGGTCCTCGAAGTTATCTTCAAGACTACCGCTCTTTCGAAACGTGTATCGCAACGTCGTCGGCGTGGCCAGAGCACCGAGGTGGTTTGTCATAAACAGCGCGCGTTCGGCTGGCGAGAACTCCTCAGCCGCTCCGGCGAAACTCAATGACAGGGTCAGGACTGCAGCAAGGGCAATACGCAGGCGTCGTGACCGGCGGGCTGAACTCGGCAAGACGGCTTGAGGGAGGTGCAACCCGCTGCCCGTCCATGCAGCTGCGTCAAATCGAAGACTGTCATACAAACGAAACTTCATGGCAGGGTAAACCCATCACTGTTTAGGCTTTTGCGCCATGGCGGGCTCATCTATCAGCGGAACCCCATATTCGTCGAGGACGGCCCGTATCTCGGCTTGCCTGGATTGGATAAGCGATTCCACCTGACGCTTCCATTCGGGTTCCCCGTAGCGCACACCCATTGCCATCTGGTAGTCAAACTGAACGCCGGCTTCGGACTTCAACAGTACCACTTTCAGTGACTTTGATTTGATGCGTTTGGCGAAATAGCCAGCAATCGGTCCCCAGACGATGGCAACATCAATTTTCCCGTCTGCCAGGTCTTTTTCGATGATCTCGCCCGGATACTGGCCGGGATCAGCGCTCAAAATTTTGTAGGGAACGCCACGATCCACCAACCCGTGCTTGCTAAGCCAGGCCGACGCCGGCGAGCGGTCATAAACACCAATGCGGAGTGTGTCTAGCCGGGCCTTGTCAACGCGCAAGAAGTCGTCGCTTGACTTCACGCCATCCAGGCCTATCCCCGCAGGGAACACCATGGCGTAAGTTGATCGGTAATACGGCTGAGTGACTGACACCTGGTCAAAACCGACCGGCACGCCCATCACGATATCGCAGGGATAGTCTTGCCCCGGAAGCTTGAAGCGCAGCGTGTTGCGGATAAACGCCATCCGCTGCGGAAACGAGTAGTAAGTTACCGGCAAACCAAGCGCTTTCCCAAAAATCTCGGCGATACGATTTTCCAGACCCGTTCCGTCCGTGCTGGAAAACGGCAGGTTGTTCGGGTCCTGGCAAACACGCAAAGCCTTGCGCTCAGGAAGATCTGCTTGCGCAAAGGCCGGCAACGCCAAGGTGCATAACGCTAAGGCCGCCAGCAGTGCGCCCAGGCTGTTCATGGCATCGGCTCGACTTTGGCCCGGGTAATGGCGCCGTCCGAGCGGCCCTTCAGGTAAGCATAAAGGTTGTCCATGTTGTCCATGACAACCTTGCTGGTTGCGAAACTCTGCATGCCTTTGTCGAGGCGGCCATCCCGGACAACTTTAATGAAGTCTTCCTTCTTCAACGTCTTCAGGCTATTGACCAGCGACGGGCCAACCATCCCTTCCTGGTTGGCACCGTGGCATCGGTCGCAAGCTGCAGCGCGCCAAGTGCGAAAGCCTTCCATGGTATTGGCGTCCACCTTGTAGCCGTCTACCACTTTGTAGGGCACAGGAGCGGACTGACCGAAGGCAGACCCTGCAACCAGCAAGAGACCTACAAGATATTTCCCTGGAGAATGTTTCAATTTATCAGTTCCCATATTCAAAGAAAGGAGCGACATACCTCAGTGCGCCACTAAATTGCCCGGTAGCAGCGTCAGTTGCTCAGCACGCCTGCGGCCTTGGCGGTGTGGGTAGCGATAGCGTCCATCAAGGCCGGCGACAGGCAATCGTAGGGTGGAAGCTTCAGTTCGGTCAACCTTGCCCGAACAGCCCCCATATTTGCCGGATTTGCGCCTGACTCGATAATCGACGAGACGAATGCCGCGAATTCCGGAGGTGCCCAGCCCGGTTGGCTGGAGCGCTCGGTGTGGATGAAATCGAGGCCATAGAAAGGGTGGGCCTTGTTCTCGATCCTGCCATACATGTGCACACCGCACTCCTTGCAGGCATGGCGCTGAATGGTTGCTTTGGAGTCCACGATCGCGAGCTTGTCTTCGTTCGCCGTGACGCTGACGTTGTCGCGCGAAACGACTGCAACCTGAGAGAACAGCGAGCCCGCCGGCTTCCAGCATTTGGTACAGCCGCAAACGTGATTGTGCGCACACTGTCCTTTAATCGCTACTTCGACTTTGTTCTGTGCGCACGCACACACCAGCGTCCCACCAGAAAAATTGCTTGCAGCGGGCTTCAATCCGTCGTCGACGGCTGGATGGATTTTTACATTACTCATGATTTTTTTGTCTCCATATCTAAGGTTCGAACTGGCTGTGCGGCTGGGGCCGCAACCAGTACTTGAAGTTTTTCATCCCCAGCAAAAAATGCTTGCCACCATGAACAACCGGACCTTATAAGCAGCCGGCTTCAGAACACAACCACCGAGCGAATCGATTTGCCTTCTTTCATCAACGCGAAGGCATCATTGATCTTCTCCAGCGGCATGACATGCGTGATCAAGTCGTCTACATTGATCTTGCCGTCCATGTACCAATCCACGATCTTGGGCACGTCGGTACGGCCTCTGGCACCGCCAAATGCGGTTCCTTTCCACACACGCCCTGTCACCAGCTGGAAAGGTCGCGTCGATATTTCCTGGCCTGCACCGGCCACCCCGACGATGACGCTGACGCCCCACCCTTTGTGACAACACTCCAGGGCCTGGCGCATCAACTGAACATTACCGATGCATTCGAACGTGTAATCGGCGCCTCCTTTTGTCAGGTTGACCAGGTAGGGCACGATGTCTTCCCGTACTTCCTTGGGGTTGACGAAATGGGTCATGCCTAATTTTTCGGCCAAAGCCTTGCGCGCCGGGTTGATATCGACGCCGATGATCATGTCAGCACCGGCCAGCCGGGCACCTTGCACCACATTCAAGCCGATCCCACCCAAGCCAAACACAACGACCTTTGCGCCCGGCTGCACCTTGGCTGTGTAGATCACCGCACCGATGCCGGTTGTGACACCGCAACCGATGTAGCACACCTTGTCGAACGGAGCATCTTCACGAATCTTGGCCAACGCTATTTCCGGTACCACCGTGTAGTTGGCGAAGGTGGAAGTCCCCATGTAGTGGAAAAGGTCCTTGCCGCCCAGACTGAAACGGCTGCTGCCGTCGGGCATCACGCCTTTGCCCTGGGTTGGCCGAATGGCCTGGCAAAGATTGGTCTTTTGCGAAAGACAGTATTCACATTGCCGGCATTCGGGCGTGTACAGAGGAATGACGTGGTCACCGGTTTTAAGACTGCTCACCCCAGCGCCAACTTCAACCACTACGCCAGCGCCCTCATGGCCCAGAATGGTGGGGAAAATGCCTTCCGGATCTTCACCCGACAGCGTGTAGAGATCGGTGTGGCAAACGCCCGTAGCCTTGACCTCAACCAATACTTCACCCGCACGCGGACCCTGAAGTTTGACGGTCTCGATGCTCAGCGGGGCGCCTGCCTTATAAGCAACAGCTGCACGCACATCCATTGGTCACTCCTGTCATGAAGCCTTGAGTACCACCCCCTGAAGCGAAACACCCCACCCGGGGCGTCTTGCTTTTCAGGGGCTCGGGGTTCCTTACGCAAACGACCCGGCCCTCTGGCCAGGCGTTTGCGTTTGCTTGCCGCTCAGGTCACTTCGGCAATGCGAAAACTGTCAGCGATCCGCCCAGTTCAGTGTACTGACTCAACTCTTTGTAGCCGCCTACCGCACCCAGACCATCAGCATCTTTTTCAAGGCCGGCTGCCATGCCGATGCCTGCCCACCCGCCGATACCTGAATAGACACCGATGTACTGCTTGCCTTTGTGCTCGTAGGAAAACACATTGCCAATGATTCCGGAAGGTGTTTTGAACTTGAACAGCTCCTTGTTGATGTTTCTCGCGTCGACGCATTTGAGGTAGCCTTCTAGCGTGCCATAGCAAGAGATGCCACCGGCGGTATTGAGCGAGCCACTCCAGACCGAGAATTTCTCTGCCTTGGTTTGCACAATCTTTCCAGTACCGGCGTCCCAGGCAATGAAGTTACCCATGCCGCCATGGCTTCCTTTGGCGGGGTACATCGACAGAGTGGCTCCTACATAAGGCTGACCAGCTGTGTATTCGACTTTGAACGGCTCGTAGTCCATGCAGACGTGATTGGTCGGCACGTAAAAGAGCTTCGTATTCGGATCAAATGACGCCGGCTGCTGATCCTTGGAGCCCAGCGCGGCGGGGCAAATGCCTTTGGTATTGACATCAGGCCCACCCTGCGCAGTAGAGTACTGCTTCACCACCTGCGGCCGGCCGGTTTTCATATCAACGTGGGTGGCCCAGTTGACCTTGGGGTCAAACTTCTCGGCTACCAGCAGGGCGCCGGTGACGCGGTCAAGTGTGTAGCCGAATCCGTTGCGGTCAAAGTGCACCAGCGCCTTGGTAGGCTTGCCCTTGACGTTGATGTCGGCCAGGATCATCTCATTGACCCCGTCAAAGTCCCACTCGTCAAACGGGGTCATCTGATAGACCCATTTGGCTTTGCCCGTATCTACGTCGCGAGCAAAAATCGTCATAGACCACTTGTTGTCACCTGGCCTCTGTGCCGGATTCCAGGTCGATGGATTTCCCGTGCCGTAGTACATGAGATTCAGTGCCTTGTCGTAGCTGTACCAGCCCCAAGTGGTTCCGCCGCCAATTTTCCACTGGTCACCCTTCCAGGTCTTGAGCGACGAGTCCACGCCCACCGGTTTCATCGCGCCGTCAGTCCAGGTCATGGTGGTGGCGGGGTCGATCAGCATCTCTGCATCCGGCCCCACGCTATAGCCTTTCCAGGCCAGCTTGCCATCTGACAGGTTGTAGGCAGCAATGAAGCCGCGAACGCCCCACTCTCCACCGCTGATGCCAGTAATGACCTTGTCCTTGAAGATATGCGGCGCGTTGGTGTTCACTGCACCGGTCTTAGGATCGCCGTTCTTCACACTCCACAGCACCTTGCCGGTCTTGGAATCCAGCGCAACCAGCATACTGTCGGCCTGCTGCAGGATGACCTTTCCCTCGGCATAGGCCAAACCCCGGTTGACTGTGTCGCAGCACATCTGCGGGATCACTGCCGGATCCTGCTTGGGCTCGTACTTCCACAAAATCTTTTGTGTATCGAGATCCACAGCGAAAACCTTGTTAGGGAATGGCGAATGCAGGTACATCTTGCCGTCGACCACCAGCGGGGAACCCTCATGACCGCGCAGAACGCCGGTAGAAAAAGTCCACGCCACCTGCATTTTTCCGACATTGCCCTTGTTGATCTGATTGAGCTTGCTGTACCGCTGATTGAACATGTCGCCGGCCTGCATCGCCCAGTTCTTGGAATTTGCGATGTTCTTTTCAACATCGGGGTTCGCCAGGGTCAAGCCGGGTAGGGCAAGACCAAACACCCCCAGACACCAGCAAACAAGTTTTAGGAATTGCCTTGATGAAATTCGCATAGAAGTCTCCATTTGTTTATTGCTTCCAACTTTTTACGAGTATCCGGGCCGCACTCGATGACGTGGACGAACGTACTATCAAATGAGATTTTTAGAGCCCAGCGAACACCCGTCAGCAACTTTTGCGCCAACTATTGCAGCCTCTGCATGGGCAGGGCGTCGATGGCAAATGGGCATTGACCGCCAATAAAGGTGATCGCCCTCGGTGGGCGGCAGCTGTAGCGTTAACTCATCTGACTCATCTGGGATTACCCGAATAGGGAAAACATGGGCTGTCTCCGTACGTAGATATTGCCCGCACCTGGCCTGCGACCTTCCGCCTTTCCGTTCACCATGGTTTTTCCCAAAAATCGCCCAGAGTGTTCCCGCGCAGGTCCTGGAAAAGAATTCGCTTCTGATACGGGTCAGGTTGCACTTGCCCGGTGCGATGCCTGGCCCGCTCCCAGAGGCCGCTCCAGCCCTCCACGCAAAAAGTCTTCTCACGTGTATGCAGCGCAGACGGTTCAGACACTCGATCTGCATGGTCACCTGTGTGTCCGGCGGCACGGTTGACACTTTGTACCGAATATGGAACTTCCATCTCAATTCTGGCGAGGCAGACAACGCACACTGCGCTTGTGACGCTCCCTGCGGAGCCCATGACGGCACCGTGATCTGACCAGGGGGACCACCTCAAGAAATGCGTTGGAACGCCTTTCTCTCGCCTTTGTAGTGAGGCGAGACCAGAGCGCGGAGTTCATCAGAGACTTGAGGAAATCAGGCTCGGTTGATCACGGTGCACCGACATGTTTTATGCTTTTCTGCGGGAAACCACCATGGCATATTGCTGCCAACGGATCGACCCTACAGTTCTGAGAGCGCTGAAGACAATGAGGATCGCAGTCAGCATCCACGATGAGCATCCGCGAGCGTCGTTTACATGCCGCTACAAATTTTCCCCCGCATTGGCCGCCCAGTTGTCGTGTACTCCGACCACCGCGGGACAGCATGGCACCGCGAGCTTTTTCCATGCCTGCCGATCACCCGTCCATTCAAGGGTGTTATGTTTTTCCCTGGCCTGGAACTCAGCATGGTTCCCGTCAAGTACTCAACAGGAAGCTGAAGATGATGCAAGACACCAGCCACCATGCGCATCGAATTTTGACGCAGGTGCAGGGCGGACTGCGAGAGCAGGAGAGCGACGTGGTGGCCCAGTCCTGGAGCCGCTGCATCAACGAGTACAGTTTGAATCCGGCCAAACCCCGCGCGCCAAAATTCATTGAAGGCAGCGACCTGGAGGAACGTCGCACACGGCTGGCCGATCTGATCGCCTGCGCCCGCCACGAGATGACCATTCTCTTCCAGCAATTGGGCGACATCGAGTCTGCCGTGGTGCTGACTGACACCGATGGTGTGATCGTCCACATGGTGTCGTCGCCGAAATTTTCTGCTGATGCAGGACCACTTGGTTTGCGGCTCGGTGGCATCTGGAGCGAAGAAATGGCAGGCACCAACGGTATGGGCACCTGCCTGGCCGAAGCCGGCCCGGTGTGGGTTCACCGTGAGGACCATTTTTTCCATCAACTCTCTCAGCTCACCTGCTCGGCCGTACCGGTATATGACCCGTCTGGCGAAATCACGGCGGTGCTTGACGTGAGCAGCCGTTCCAGCGTGATGCAGCAGCACCTGCTCGTGATGTTGGGCATGACGGCGCGCATGATTGAAAACCGCCTGATAGATCGACGCTTCAGCAAGGCGCACCCGCTGCATTTCCATAGCAGACCCGAATTTGTCTTTACCTTGCATGAGGGCAAGTTGGCGGTAGACGCCAACGGTCAGGTTCTGGCGGCCAACCGCAGCGCATTGTTCCAGCTGGGGCTAACGTCGATGAAGGACATCCGTTCGCGGCGCGTTGAAGATCTTTTTGCGACTTCTCTGGACGATATGCTGGAGCGCAGTACCTTGTCGAGCTTCCATCCTGTGGTGACCTACCACGCCAATGCAAACCTCCGCTTTTTTGCAGTTGCGCAACGGCCGGCAGAGCAGTCCGGAAGCTCCCCGGCTTCATCGTTAGCCCCATCGTCTTCCATCGTGACCGCATTGCGCAGCCACACCCCGGCCACCGCGGTGCGCGCCCGAATTGGCACCGTACTGCCGCGCCAACCAGCCAACACCTTCAAGGATGCGCGTCTGCAGGCGCACCTGCACACCGCCCGTCAGGTTATAGCCCGGCAGACACCGGTCCTGCTTTGTGGTGAAACGGGTGCCGGCAAAGAGGTATTTGCCCGCGCTGTGCATGCCACCAGTCCTTATGCCAGTGGCGCTTTCGTTGCGATCAATTGCGCCTGCCTGCCCGAGTCCCTGATTGAATCCGAGCTGTTCGGCTACCGTGCCGGCGCCTTTACCGGAGCGCAGCGCGGTGGCCGGCGCGGCAAGATTCTGCAAGCCGATCGGGGAACGCTTTTCCTCGACGAAATAGCCGACATGCCACTGGAACTTCAGGCCCGATTGCTGCGGGTGCTCGACGAGCGTCAGGTCACGCCGCTGGGTACAGAAGATACCCACCCGGTGGAGTTTCAACTCATCAGTGCCAGCCACCAGCACCTGCCCACGCTGGTACGCGAACACCGCTTCCGCGAGGATTTGTACTACCGTCTGGCCGGCATCGAACTGCTGATTCCATCTCTGCGCGAGCGAAGCGACAAGCCCGAGCTGATCCGCGATATTCTGGCCACTGAGGGTGGTGCCGGTGCCGTGCTGTCCCCTGAGGCAGAGCAAGCGCTGATGGCGTATGCGTGGCCGGGTAACGTCCGGCAGCTTCGTCATGTGCTGCGCACTGCCCTGGCTCTGGCCGACGGTCGCCCCATCGGTCGCGCGCATCTGACGGCACTGCCGGTGAGTCCTGTGCCGCTTGCGGAGCTTGCCCCGAACTCTATAGAAAACCACACCCTGAGCAGAACCGACTACTGCTACACGGACACCACAGTTGCCGCTCTGGGCGAGGCCTTGCCCCGCGAAGCCGCAGCTGGCAAGCTCAAGCCGCTTCAAGCGCATGAGCGGGCGATGCTGCTGCAGCTGATCGTGGAGCATCGCTGGAATGTCAGCAATGTAGCCAAGGCGATCGGCATCAGCCGCAATGCCCTCTATCGGAAACTCCATAAGCTCAACATTGAGGTGTCACACCCGGTCAAGGGCTCAAACTAGGAATGCGGGCGACGCACGCGGACGACCTCACCACTACAGCTGGCATATTGAAGGATATCGAAGGGACACTAGGTGATGGTCGGCTTGATATCACCGTGCAGCAAAGAGCGCATGCGCGCCAGGTCGCTGCTGTGGACGATATCGATCGGAAAGCCCACACGCTTGCTGACCGACTCAAAGCATCGATGCAAGATACCGTCTCTGCTGAGTTCAGACACACTTGCAGAAGGGTCAACGACACCTGATTTCACCAGCACCAGGTGCTCCGCGTTGAGCCGGCCCGCCAAGTCAAGCGCGATACGGTCAGAGGCGACACCCCCGCTCGTGTCAGCGCCCGGTCGATCTCGCAGTAACTCCAGCGGCAGCCACACCGCGGTGTGTCCCGCGCGCAGTATTTGCCGGATGCTGGCCTCGCTGACTGCCAGGCGCAGCTTGGGCTCCAGGCACAACGCAAGGTAGCCAGCTTGCGCCATGGCCAGCACGGCCATGTTGTGTGCATGCAAGCTATTGTCAAAGCGCCAATGCGCATGGGTATGCCTGGCTTCATCGGCAAAACTGCCGCCGCCACACACGATGGTGACACGCCCACCGCCGAGCTGCGCCATCAGCTCCAGCCACAACGGCAGCAGCGGATCGCGGTTCAGGCTACCGCTAACCTTGACTACCCACATCAGCGTCGCTCGCTCTCGTTTGGCATGAGCACGGTTACGCTCTTCGCAGGCACCGCTGCACGTTGCGCGCGGCGTACCGACGGCCGCAGATTGCCGTCTGTCTGGCACTGCATTTCTGTTATTGAGCCGGCAAACAGGTTCATAAGTGCCTTTTTTATTCAAGATTCGTGCCATACCCTGACGTTCCGTTACAGGTGTGTTGCGAACACTGAAGCCGCTTTCTCGCCAAAGCCGTCGGACGAACTGAAAGCGAGATACAGGAAGGGCTCATGTCCGTCTGCACGCTGTTACCCGCCCGTTACACGGGCGCTTCAATCCCGCTTCATAATCTGCGCGGCGCGCGCTCTGCGCTTTCACTTTCGAATTCCAACTTTCTATTCACCGTAAAGATCCATCTCATGAAATCAGTCTCCCCGAACTCGGCCATCACATTGATTGCTGCTTTTTTAGTGGCTGGCAGCGCCTACGCAGCCGCACCCGCAGAAACACTTCCTTCCGGCGTGAAGGTGATGCACACGGTTGATGGCACGGGCGCGCAGCCCAAGGCCTCGGACACTGTGAAGGTCAACTACCGCGGTACGCTGGCCGATGGCAAGGAATTCGACAGCTCGTACAAGCGCAACGCACCAGCGACCTTCCCGCTCAGTCGCGTGGTGCCGTGCTGGACGGAAGGCATGCAAAAAATAAAGGTCGGCGGTAAAGCCACGCTGACCTGCCCGCCGGCTACGGCCTATGGTGACCGCGGCGCTGGCGGCGTGGTGCCACCTAACGCGACGCTGACATTTGAGGTGGAACTGCTGGCGATCGAAAAGTAATCTCTCTACGTCTGCGGTGCACGGCCAGTCGCTATGTTTTTCATAGCTGGTCGCGCATGTTTCACCTGGGCTAGCGGCCTAAATCGCTTGATAAATGGACGAAAAGCACTCATTGGCGTTGCCAGGCCGACCGACTCAATCATTGACCTTGCCGCGCAGGTTCTTGATCTCTGACCGCTGGCTCTTGCCCTCTAGCCGCCGCTGTTTGGAGCCATACGTCGGTTTGGTTGCGCGCCGCGGTTTGGGCGGGTTCGAGATGTCATCGACGATCTGTTGAAGGCGCGCCAGAGCGTCGGCGCGGTTCATCTCCTGCGTGCGGTGTTGCTGCGCCTTGAGCACGATGACGCCTTCCTGCGTGATGCGGCTATCGCTCAACGCCAGGAGACGTTCCTTGATCTCGTCCGGGAGCGACGAAGCATGGACGTCAAAGCGCAGATGAATCGCGCTGGAGACCTTGTTGACGTTTTGTCCGCCCGCACCCTGGGCGCGAATGGCGTTGAACTCCACCTCGCGTTCGTCGACAGGAAATTTTGCCGGAGTGGTCATGCGGCCGACGCGTGCGTGAAGATTTTCAGGCGCCCTGCTCTTTCAAGAACTCACGCACCAGAGCGGCAAATGCCTCGGGCTGCTCGACTGCACTGAGATGCGCGGCGTCGATGCTGCGCAACTGGGCACCAGAAATGGTGGCGACCATTTTTTCCGACAACATAGGCGGCGTGGCTTCATCTTTGGTGCCGGCAATCACCAGCGTCGGGCAGGCAATGCGCGTATTGCTGACGCGCAAATCCATGCCGGCAATGGCCTCGCAACAGGCGACATACGCTGCAGAATCGGTGCGCTCCAGGTCAGCGCGCGTCCGCTTGATTCGCGCAGCACCAGCGGCATCGGCCAGAAAAGCAGCCGTAAACCAGCGCGGCAAGGCACCGTCGGCAATCGCCGCGACGCCTTTGGCCCGCACGGTGGCAATACGCGTTTGCCACAGCGCCTGCGCCGCGTCGTCATACCAGCTTGCCGAGTTGGCGATGACGATGCTTTTGACGCACTGCGGGTGATTCGCAGCCAAAGCCTGCGCGGTCATGCCGCCCATGCTGAGACCGACAAAATGCACGGCGCCTGATGTCTGCGCCGCAATCAGCCCGGCGGCGTCATCAGCCAGCATCTCAATGGTGTACGGCCCGGCCGGCACTTCCGATTTGCCGTGGCCGCGGTGGTCGTAGCGCAGCAGCGTGTAGTCGCTCTTGAGCAGCGCAACCACCTCGTCCCACATGCCCAGCGTGCAGCCGAGGCCGTGACTCAAGACGACGGTGGGGCCCTGACCCTCTTTGACCCAATTTAAAACAGGCTTTGCCATGAATGCGTCCGGTTCAGCGCTCGCGGGAAGGGTGCAAGCTGCAGGTCGCCAGTTTATCGCGCGACCTGGTCCCGGGCACGAAGATCAGGCATCGACATCAAACAGCGCTGCGCCGCGTTTGACCACACTGCGCGCAATCAGCGTACGGTGAATTTCAGAAGTCCCGTCGAAGATGCGGTAGATGCGCGCGTCGCGGTAGTAACGCTCGATCGGCAGGTCCTTGCAAAATCCCATGCCGCCGAACACCTGCACCGCCCGATCAGTCACGCGGCCCAGCATCTCAGCGGCCTGCACCTTGACCATCGAAATCCAGTCGCGCGCGTCCATGCCCTGGTCGATCATCCACGCGGCATGCAGCACCATCAGCCGCGCCGAATTGATCTCTATCACGCTGTCAGCCAGCATTTGCTGCACCAGCTGAAAGTCGGCAATCGGTTTGCCGAACTGCTTGCGCTGCGCCGCATAGTCGACCATCAGCTGCAGCACGTGACTGGCCTTACCGACGGCGCGCGCACCCACCTGTGCCAGCCGCACCCGGCCCAGCACGCCGAGGGCCTGCGTCAGCCCTCTGCCTTCGTCGCCCAGCAACGCGACCGGCTCGAGCAGCACGTTGTCAAACCACAGCTCCAGATGGCTGGTACCGCGCAGACCCATCATCTTCTGGTCTTTGCCGCAGGTGAAACCGGGCAAGCCCTTGTCGACAAGAAAAAGCGAAATCTGTTTCTTGCCGCCCTCGTTGCCAGTCACCGCCGACACCACGAAGAAATCAGACACCTCGCCGTCGCTGATGAAGTGCTTGCTGCCTGACAGCCGCCAGCCCTCGGGCGTTTTCACTGCGCGGGTGCTGATGCCGGCCGCATCAGAGCCGGCACCGGCCTCGGTAATGGCGATGGAGCAGACCCTGTCACCGCGCACGGTCGGGAGCAGCCAGCGCGCGATCTGCTCACCCTGGACCGCCAGCAACACTTCATACACATTGCCGAAAGCGCGGCGAATCAAAATATCGGTCGTATGGCCGAACTGCTCTTCCATCAGCATGGTGTCGAGCGCGTTCAGACCGCCACCGCCGAACTGCTCAGGGATGTTCATCGCATACAGCCCCAGCGCCTTCGCCTTGTCGTGAATCGCCCGGGCTTTTTCTGTTGCCAGAAAGCCCTGCTGCTCGACTTCATCTTCCAGCGGCTGCAGTTCCTCGGCAATGAATCGCCGTACCGTGGCGATCATCATCTTCTGTTCGTCACTTAGCTTGAAGTTCATGATCGTTCCCGGAGTTTTACATTCAGCACCAAAGGCAGAAACCAATGAATGAACAGGCGTGATTCAAACGCTTTCAGACCATTGATTCGGCAGTATTTATTTGCACTTGAGGGCCCAATGCACCCAGCGCGCCAGACAACATATTGGCTTGCGTGTGAGCCAGACGGCCCGCATGCTGGGACAGCGCGGGATGGAACCATTCTTCGGCCACGTCATCGGGCAAGGTGGCGCGCAGCCTGTCGAGGTTGGCCCGCATGCGCCTGGTGTCAACCTGCAAACCCGGCAGGGCCTGCGCCATGGCCCGGGCAGAGCCATGAGCCGACATCAGCAGGCCAGGCCACTCGGCAAGTTCGGCCTGCCAGTTACCCAGCGCCCGCTCGTGCTCCTGTGGCATGGTGGCCAGCAGCGCAGCCACACGCTGCGGTGCCCGCTGCGCGGCCGCGAGCGCCACCATGCAGGCCACCGGGTTGTGCTTGTGCGGCATCACCGACGAGCCGCCACGGCCAGGTTCGGCACGCTCCGCCAGCTCGCCGACTTCGTATTGGCCCATAAGTGAAATGTCTCTGGCAATTTTGCCAAGGCTGCCGACCAGCAAACCCACCTCACAACCCAATGCTATCCACTCGTCGCGTTGCGTGTGCCAGGCAAAACCGGGCGCCCGCAGATTGAGGTCGGTCGCCATCAGGGACACAACTTTGGGCCCCAACTGCTTCCCGTTGGTCTGCATCTGCGCCAGCGTGCCGACTGAACCGCTGCCCTGCACAGCCAGCGCGTTTTTAGCGGTCACCTGCAGACGCTGCAGGCTGCGCACCAGCGGCGCAGCCCAGCCTGCGCATTTCAAACCAAAGCTGGTTACCGAGGCTGGCTGCATCAGCGTACGCACCAGCATGGGTGCGTCAGCATGGGTAGCGGCGAGGGAGATCAACGCGGTGACTGCCTTATGAACATCAGCGTTGATCAAGCCCAGGGCATCGCGTGTCACGAGCGCCATCGCGGTATCGATCACGTCCTGGCTGGTACTGCCGAAGTGAACAAAGGAAGCGGCATCCTTGTTGAAAATGCCGACGGTTTCTTTCAGGCTCTTGATCAACGGAATGGCAATGCTGCCAGCGCGACCGCTCTCGCGCACGATCTTCGCCACGTCAAACAGCTCGACCTTGCAGGTACCGATGATCGACTGCGCAGCAGCCTCGGGGATCAGGCCCACGCTGGCCTGCGCTCGCGCCAGCGACGCCTCGAAGCGCAACATGGCAGCCAGAAAATTTCGCTCGCTGAAGGCGTCGAGGATTTCCGGCATCGAGAGAAAGCCTTCGAAAATGCTGCTCATGCGGTAATTTTCTTTTCAAAAGAGCGAAGACGAATGTTTTTCCGGAGGCCTGCCGCGCCGGGCCGCCCCAAGCAAGGCCAGCCCTCTCGCAGGCATCCTTCGACAAGCTCAGGACGATCGGGCGCCAGTGACAAGCGTGGGGCCACTATTTCCTGAGGCGGATCTGATTCGGCAGCGGCACGGAACGTCGCAAAACTTCTTCCCCCAACCACAGGGCTGAACACCAGGCGCGCTGCGCTACCGTCGGCAGCGGCATCGCCTGGTAGTCGTCGTTGAACACTTCAAAGCTGTAGTCGCCGCGGTAACCCAGGCTGTGCAGCTTGTTGACCAACGCTGCAAGCGCTTCACTGTGCACGCCCTCCCCCGGAAAGACACGAAAATGCCGCGCGGTAGTGATGCGTTCCTCGACCGACTTGATCTCGGTCCACATGAAGTCGGCGAGCTGCACCAGGAAAATCTTGTCTGGGTCCAGCGCATCGAGCTCTTCCAGCGGCGTGTTGGTCGCAAACATGTGAAACGAATCAAAGCCGAGCCCAAGGTTGGGCATGTCGGCCTCGCAAATAATGTCCCAGGCCTGCGGAAATTCGTTGACCACTCGCCCCCATGACAAGGCTTCGTAGGCGATCCTGATGTTCATCGGAATCGCCAGCATCGCCAGTTTGCGCAGGTCGCGCACCAGCGCGGCGTGGTCACCAGTGGCATGCACCGACGTCGATGAACAGATCAGCAACAGGTGGCAGCCGAGCGCGTGGCACATCTCCAGCATCGACTTGGCGATGTCGATCTTGTAGTCATGCAGGTGCCCGGAAAGCCCCTCGAAATCACGCAGCACCTGAAAACCCGTGACCCGCAATCCGCTGGCACGCACGGCGGCCACGGCGGCTTCAATGCCATCAGGGTGACCAACCAGGTCTTTGGCCGCCAGCATGATCTGTGTGAAACCGGCCTCGCGCACGGCCTTGAGTTTGGCCTCCAGTGGGCCGGCCAGCGAGATGGTGTCCATCCCGAAATCTTCGACGTTTCCGCTGTAGTGGTTCATGGCGCTCACGCAGCCCGGTCGCTGTGTACCATCTCGAAACTCACGCCGCCCAGCCAGGTTTTTGTCAGCGCACCGCGGCCTTCGCTGTGCACGCCGCGTGACTCGACAAACTCGACGCCACGCTTGCTCAAGTCGGCTACCGCCGCCAGTACATCGGCAGTGCCAAGACCAATGCGCTGCAATCCTTCGTCGCCTTCCACATCCAGCACGCTGGCCTCGGGCTCGATCAGCTGGATGTAAAAGCGGGACGCCGCCGGACATGGGCTACGCAGAATCTGGCCCTTGGGGAGAATGCCGAAACGCTGGTCGGCCGGCAGTTCAGTAAAGCCAAACAGCTCGCGGTAAAACTCTGACCAGTCTTCGGTGCGTTCGTTACCGATGTACTGCACCACGCCGAAAAAATTCAGACCAGCAACCGCGGGGGGATGTGGGTCCACCGTCGGGATCGGCACGAAGTCGACGTCATAGATCGAGAACTTGTCGTAACGGTCGACAAAATAAATGCGACTCTTGCCCACGCCGTGAATGGCCGGAATATTGAGCTCCATCACTTCGACACGCGGCGGCACGGCCCAGGCGCCGCGCTCCAGCGCGCGCTTGTAGGCGGCTGCGGCATCACGCACCCGCAAGGCCAGTGCGGCAATCACCGGCTTGTCGCTGGGGGCATTTCCATCGGGTAGCGCCGGCACATGCGCATTGACGATCACATTGATACCACCCTGCCGGTACAGCAGCACCTCGCGCGAGCGGTGGCGCGCCACAGGCCGAAATCCCATCATCTCCAGCACTTGGCCCAGCGCCTGCGGTTTGGACGTGGTGTATTCAATGAATTCAATGCCGTCAAGGCCGAGCGGGTTGTCTGCCTCCTGGATGGCTTCGCGGGAATCGGCGTTGGTCTTGATGGCGGTAGTCATGATGTTCTCCGTATCAAAAGTTTTAGACGTGCATGCCGGCTTCGTTAGCGGGCTCGGCTCCGGGCACGTGTCCACCGCCCAGAAAAAGCCGTTCGATGTTCGGGTCGGCCAGCAGTTCGGATGCCTTTTTGTGCAGAACCAGCTGACCCGATTCAAGCGCGATGGCATCGTCTGCCATCTTGAGCGCGCTCTTCACGTTTTGTTCGACCATCAGTACCGTCGTGCCCTGTGACGCCAACTTCTTCAAAAGCTTGAAGACGTCCTGCACCACCATCGGCGACAGGCCGATCGAAGGCTCGTCAATCAGAAGCACCTTGGGACGCAGCAACAGCGCGCGGCCGACTTCGAGCTGCTTTTGCTCGCCACCCGACAGGGCCGAAGCCTGCGAATGCAGACGTTCCTTGACACGCGGGAACAGCTCCAGCACTTCAGGGATGCGCTCATGCGTCATCTTCGTGCCCAGCGTGATGCCGCCCAGTTCAAGGTTTTGAAACACCGTCAACTGACCGAACAGGTTGCGGCCCTGCGGCACAAAGGCGATGCCCATGGCCAGCAACTCTTTCTGGCTCTTGCCGACAATGCTTTCACCGTTCAGCAAGATGCGGCCCTGGCGCGGCTTGAGCAAGCCAAACAGCGTTTTCAGCACCGTCGATTTGCCGGCACCGTTGGGGCCCAGCAGCAGCGTGATGGAGCCTTTGGCGACCTTGAACGACAGGTTGTTCAGGATCATGAAATCCTTGTACCCCGCCACCACGTCGTCAAATTCAATGCAAATCTCACTAGTCATCTAAAACTCCATTCACTACGAACATCGTCCCTGCCAGCAACGGCGCGGAACCGGCTTTGCCGGGCCGCAGCGGTTGTCCCCCGAGGGGGATTCCGGCTACACGAAGTGAGCCGAGACAGGGGGCTAGTTTCCAAGATAGGCGTCGAGGACCGCCTTGTTCCCACGAATTTCCGAAGGCGTACCAATCGCCAGCACCCGACCTTCAACCATCACCATGATGCGGTGGCACAGGTCCATCACGAAATCCATGTTGTGCTCGATCACCACGAACGAGCCCTTGCGGGACTTGTTCAATTCTTTCAGCAAGGTCGAAATGCCGCCGACCAGACTCGGGTTGACACCCGCGCAGGGCTCGTCGAGCAGCACCAGATCGGGCTCGGCCATGAAGGCCATCGCGATGTCGACCAGCTTTTGCTGGCCGTAACTGAGCGTGCCGGCGAGCTTGTCGGCGACATGGCGAATGCGGAACTGGTCGATCAGCGCGTCAGCCTTGTCGCCCAGGCCCGAGTCGCCCGGTGCGAACATGCGGCTGAGCATGCTGCCTTTATGCTCCTGCGCAGCCACGATCAGGTTGTCACGCACTGTCATCTTGCCGAACACCTGCAGGGTTTGAAACGTGCGACCGACACCACGCCGACTGAGCTCCAGCGGCGACAGGCCGGTGATGTTTTTACCGTGCAGTTCGATCGAGCCTGCGTCGGGACTGATCTGCCCCAGCACACTGTTGAACATGGTGGTCTTGCCGGAACCGTTGGGGCCGATGACACCGAAAATTTCGCCCGGCATGACTTCAAACGACACACCGCCGACGGCCTGAATCGCGCCATAGGCTTTTTTGAGGTCGGTGACCTTCAACAAGGGGGCGCTCATGATGAAACTCCGGTCTTGGCCGCTGCTGCCGCTTTGCTTGCCGAAACTTTTCGCGCCGCCGAAGCTTCACGCGCCGCTGCCCGCGCCCGCAGCCGGTCCGGAATACTTAGCAAGCCATCCGGCAGCCACACCATCAGCACCACCACGGCCGCACCGAACATCGGCAAGTACCAGTTGGCCACACCAGGTACGTCGCGCAGCCATTCCGGCAGCACCACGCCCACCGCCGCGCCGACAATGGGGCCGAGGAAGTAGCCCGCGCCACCCACCACCACCATCAAATACATCATGATCGAAGCGCCTACCGCGAACGGCGCCGGCTCGATGAACTGCACCAGCGACGCAAACAGCCCGCCCGCAATGCCGGCGTAAACCGCGCCGATGGCAAAGCTCAGCAGCGTGTAGTTGCGAATGTCAACGCCCAGGCTTTCGGCGCGGATCGGATTGTCACGCAGCGCCTTGAACGCCTTGCCCCAGGGCGAGCGCAGCAGGCCCCACAACAGAGCCGCCATCACCAGCGCAACGGCCAGCACGAAATAGTAATAAGGCCGATTGCCTTCGAGCGAGTAGCCGAACAGCGCCGGCCGCGCAATGTTGTTGATGCCGAAAGTGCCGCCCGTCAGCCACTCTTCATTGCGCATGACCAGCCAGATGGCGGTGTTGAAACCCAGCGTGGCAAAGGCGAGGTAAATTGCCTGCACGCGCAGCGCCGGAAAGCCGAGGATCAGCCCGACCACGAAGCAGATCAGCGCCGCCGCCGGCAAACCGAGCCAGAAGCTGAAGCCGGCTTTCATCAAGATCGCCACCGTGTACGCGCCAATCCCGAAGAAGGCGGCGTGCCCCAATGACTTCTGGCCCGCGTAGCCAATCGTCAGGTTCAGGCCCATGGTGGCGATGATGAACACCAGCCAGTAGCTGAGCAGGTAAATACCGTAGTTCTTAAGGTACTGCGGCGCGACCAGCACCAGCAGCGCACCCAGCACGGTGAACACAGTCGCGACTTTGTGATTGAGGAAGTTCATACCTTGCGCTCCTCTTTCTTGCCCAGCAAACCCTGCGGCTTGAACAGAATCACCACCATGAAGATGATGAGCGCTACCGCGTCCTTGTAGGCCGGAGAAATGTAGGCGGCAGCCAGGTTTTCGCACACGCCAACAATCAGCCCGCCTAGCAGCGCGCCACGCGAATTGTTGAAGCCGCCGATGATGGCGGCAAAAAAAGCCTTGGTGCCCAGGCCTTCACCCATGTCGAACTTGGCCAGATACGTCGGCGTGACGAGCAGCGCCGCAGCAACGGCCAGCACGGCGTTGATGGCAAAGGTATAGAAGATCATGCGGGGCACATTGATGCCGAGCACCGACGCGCTTTCGGTGTTCTGCGCCACCGCCTGCATCGCCCGGCCGGTCACCGTCTTCGCCAGAAAGGCCTGCGTCGCCATGACGATGACCATCGCCAGCGCGAAGGTGCCGACGTCCTGCAGCGTGACGGTCACGCCGGCAATGTTGAAGAGCTTGTCGGCAAAAAGGCTCGGGAAAGGATGCGCTTCGGCGCTGTAGCCAGCGCGCACGCCGTTGCGCAGCGCGATCGACAGGCCGATGGTGGCGACGACGATCGGCATCATGCCGTACTTGAAGAGCGGGTCCACCACGCCGCGCTTGAAGACCCAGCCGAGCAGCAAAATCGCCAGCAGAACGGTGAGCACAAAACTCACCAGCAACGGCGCACCCAGCGCCATGAAGCCCAGCAGCATGAAAGCCGGCAGCATGACGAACTCGCCCTGCGCAAAATTGATGGTGCCCGAGGCCTGCCACAGCAGGGTGAAGCCCAGCGCCGCCAGCGCATAAATGCTGCCGGTGGCAAGGCCTGAGAAAAAGAGCTGGAGAAAATCAGTCATGACAGGGTCCGTGTGTCAGCCGGCGGGCGAACCTGGCGTTGTCCAGGAATCGTCGGGCTGCAAGGTGTACGCATGAAAAAAGGATGGAAATCAGCGTTTTCCATATCAAATCAGGTTCTAGCCCAGATAAAACCTGCGTGAGCAGTTACTAAATTAATAGCAACAGAACGCGCGGCGCGCGCTGGCGAGCGGGAGCAAACCGGTTGCTCGTCAGCTGCGCGCCGTCCGGAAGCATTTACTTCTTCAGGGCCGCAGCGTTTGCACCGGCGCCGAGCGGCGGCAGCGTGGCGACCACTTCCTGCTTGCCGTTTTTCACTTCGATCAAAAAGCTCTCGCGGTCGAGGTCGCCCTTGGCGTCGAAAGATACG